>JAHDYP010000140.1 GCA_023383055.1 Verrucomicrobiota bacterium
GGAAGGCCCGATCCTATTAGGCTGTATCGAAGCTTCGAAGTGGTACGCGCGACGGGATTTGAACCCATAACCTTGGCTCCGGAGGCCGACGCTCTATCCAGTTGAGCTACGCGCGCACTCGTTGCAGTGCAATGAGCGGATACTACGCACTGCTCAAAACCGGCAGCAAGCAAATACGCCGGGCCCTCAAAACCACCGATCGCGCTCTGGCCCAACGCCCTGTTCGGCGGGACGCTGACCGTTGATGAGATGCGCGATCGCGTCCGGTCGCGTTATCCGGAAGGGGTTCCGCTCCCCGACCGACCGGAGCTCGATCAGCTCGATTGGGCGCCGTTAAAATCCAATGGTACTTCGTTCGTGAATCTGCTGAAATCCAATCCTATATGAAACGACAGGCAGAACAATTCCTTACCCATTGGCGGGATCTGCGTGGGCATAAACCGTTGGTGTTGAAGGGCGCCTGGCAGGTGGGCAAAGCCTATCTGGAACAGTTCGTCGGGCAAGAACTGCTGTGCGCCGCCGCGTCGTTCGAGGATCCACAGTTGTTCTACTGGGAACGCGAAACCCGGAACGCCAATGCCGAGGTGGACTTCGTCATCAGCCGGCACCAGGACATCCTGCCGGTGGAAGCCTTCGGTTCAACACGGAAGTCAGCCAACCCGTAAACCACCTCATGGCCAGTATCTACATCAAGGATCGGCAGCGGACGGCTGGGGCGACACCGGCGCCGCTTGGGACACGGCCTCGTATGACACCGCACGCCATGCGCCCCCGGATTCGAGGGAGCGCCAGCGATATCAGTTAGAGTTTTACTGACGGGCCCGGGCCAAGGTAGGGTCCCGCGCATGCAGGACCCTAACAGTGCATCGATCGGTGTGCGGCGGCGAAATTCCGCCTGCAGTCGGACGCTTCCGGGAAGCGTCACCGGCTCCTGTTCATTGCGCGCGCTATGATCCACTCTCTCTCCTGGGTGCTTGGCCTGATTGCCTTGCTCTGCGCTACGCCAAACCTCGTCGGTGATTCCACCGAGGGCGAGCGATCGACGCCACCTGGCCCGGATGAACTGGAGGCGCCCCCGGAGGACGGGTCGTTCGCGTTCGAACCTGCGCCACGCGGACCGCGCAACTGGAGCATCCAGACGGGAGTCGCGGTCATCTCGAACAGCGACATCGGGGAGATTCTCACGGGCGGTTTGAACCGGGCCGACGGCGACGCGGGCGGGTTGCTCTATTCCCTGACGGCGAACTGGACGGCCCGCCGATTTGAAATCCCCTGTCGGGAGCGAATCCTGAGGCCGCAATTTGAATCGTACTTCACCCTGACCCTGGTGGATCAAGACCACGACGCGATCTTTCCCGACTACAACGGGGGCATCGGGTTTCGGTGGGTCGATTTCCCGTGGGACAAGTGGCTGGATACCACCCTATTCATGGGGATCGGCCTTTCCTATTCGAGTGAAGTCTACGTGGTCGACCGCGAGCGGCATCCCAACGAGGATCGCTCGCACCTGAAGTTCGACTGGCCGATCCAGTTTACTTTTGCCCTCCCGCGCTGGCCCCAACACCAGCTCGTCCTTTTCAACGACCACCAGTCGGGCGGTCATGTCTTCGACGAAGGAGGTGTGAACAGCTTCGGGATCGGATATCGGTTCGAGTTCTGATCACTCGGCCCATAGATTCGCCGTGCGGGCCGTGTGATCCGGCATATCCGGCAGCGGCGCGCTCGGAACCGGCTCGTACCAAAAGGTGGCGCACGACCAGTCGTCCTGGCGTTCGTACAACCCATCTTTCCAGCCGATCTGCTGGATCGTCACGCGCACCGCTTTCTCCCAGTAAATCGGATCCGGCAGATGCCAGCGGTACATGGAGACGAAGCCCTTCTGGTCCAGGCTGCAACCATGGTAGCGAAACGGCGTCTGCTGCATGCCCCAGGACAATCCCACGTAATCCTCACTCCCGGTCCCGCAGATCGTCGGGTATTCCGTGTCGCCGTCCAGGTAGACTTTGACCTCGCCTTCACCCCACCAGTTCCCCTCCAGCGCGCGGATGCCCATGACCGAACCGATAAACCGGCCCCGACCTTCGCGGGTGGGGAGCAGTTCGAAGTCCCGCTTGAGCGTCGTGGGGTTTTCCCGTCGGAACAAGGTGTGGAGGCGTCCCACGTCCCGGTCATGGCGATCGCCGAGGGTGTAATCGAGCTGGTAGAAAAAGGGCGGCGACGCGGTTCCGTCGTTCGAGATGGTCATGCGCGCGCGTTTGGTGAACGGCATCGGCAACCAGAGGTTCATGCCCGCACTCGCGCCGACGGAATGGGCCGCCGACTGGTAGGCCATTACTTTGCCGTGGGCGAATCCCATGAAATCGCCGAGCGGACATTCGATGCTGGGATGCTCCTGCCCATCCCAGTAGACGCGAACCACCAGGGAACGGAGGTTTAAAGCGTCGTGAGCGGTGGTGATCCAGAGGTGGCGGAGGGTCCCCCGGCCCTGGATATCGCACAATTGGATGGTCTCACCCGGTTTCAGCGTCCACGCCGGCGAACCCTTGCGGCCGACGCCCAGCTTGCTGGCGGCCTGACCACCCTTGCCCCGTTCTCCCGAGGGATTCTCGAAGGAAATCGACCGCGACTCCAGCCGGGTCGAGACATGATAAGGTTCGTGCACCACGTCCGCTTCGGAACCGGCTACCGCACCCAGCCCCGAAAACAACGACACCAGAACAACCCTCTTCCACTGCATCATTGATAGGTTCATAACGCTTTCCACCAAGACTCTGCTTCAACCCACCCCAGTTGACAACTGGCAATAGTCCCGCGCATCACCGCCGCACAAAGAGCTTTTACGGGCTTACAAACCGATCTAGCCTCCCGCCCATGAGAATCGTCCTTGTCGTTGCCTGCGGTCTGGTGCTTCTGGGCGCCTGCTCGAAGCCGGAATCGTTGACACCGGAGCAACCGGACACCACGAAGTCCTGGACGATTGCCGTCATTCCCATGGGCACCACCCATGAATTCTGGAAGTCCATCAACGCCGGCGCGTTCAAAGCCCGCGATGAACTCGCCGAGCAGGGCATTCAACTCGACGTCATCTGGAAAGGCCCGCTCAGGGAAGACGACCGCGATCAGCAGATCATGGTCGTCGAAAACTTCACCAGCCGCCGCGTCAAGGGCATCGTCCTCGCCCCGCTCGACTCCCAGGCGCTCGTCCGCCCGGTCGAGAACGCAGCCCAATCCGGGATCCCCGTCGTCATCATCGATTCCGATCTCAAGACGGACAAGTACGTCAGCTTCGCCGCCACGGACAACTACCAGGGCGGCCAGATCGCCGGCCAACACCTTGGCAAACTCCTCGAAGGCAAGGGCAAGGTCATCCTCCTCCGCTACGCCGTCGGCTCCGCCAGCACCGAGGCCCGCGAAGCCGGCTTCCTGGAAGCACTCAAGGCGAATTATCCGGAGATCGAACTGCTCTCATCCGACCAATACAGCGGGGCCACCCGCGAGACGGCCTACCAGGCCTCGCAGAACCTGCTCAACCGCTTCGGCCGCGAAGTCGACGGCGTCTTCTGCCCCAACGAACCGACCACCGTCATGATGGCCCGCGCCCTGCGCGATATCGGCCGCGCCAAAGGCGATGTCAAAATGGTCGGGTTCGACGCCGGCACGCAGTCGGTGGCGGATCTGAAGGCAGGCGATGTCCAGGGGTTGGTGGTGCAGAACCCGATGGCCATGGGTTACCTCGGCGTCAAGGCGATCGTCGATCATCTCCAGGGCAAACCGGTCGAGAAAAGGATCGATACCGGCGTCACGCTCGTCACGTCCGACAACATGAACGATCCCCATATCCAGGAACTGCTGCATCCGCCCCTGGACAAGTACCTCAAGTAACCCCCCCGGTCATGCCGACTCCCCGCCTGCGCATGGTCGATGTGCGGAAGAGCTTCGGCGCCACGCGCGCCCTGCAGAATGTCTCTTTCGAGGTCGAACCGGGCGAGGTCCATGCGCTCATTGGGGAGAACGGCGCCGGCAAAAGCACGCTGATGAAGATCCTCAGCGGTGCGTATGTGGCGGACTCGGGCCACATTGAACTCGAAGGCCGGCCGTTTCGGGCGGCGGACCCGCTGCACGCGCGTCGCTGCGGCATCGCGATGATCTACCAGGAACTCAACCTGGCGCCGCACCTCAGCGTCGAGGAAAACATCGTGCTCGGCGAGGAACCGCGCCGTTTCGGCTGGGTCAATCGCAAGGAGCGTCGCGCCCTCGCCCGCCGGGCGCTCGCTCAACTCCAGCACGATTCCATCCCGCTCGACGCCCCGGCCTGCACGCGCACGATCGCCGAGCAACAAATCGTCGAGATCGCCCGGGCCCTGGTCGGCCAGCCGAAGGTCCTGATCATGGACGAGCCGACCAGCAGCCTGACGCGGGTGGACACCGAGAACCTGTATGCGGCCATCGGCCGGCTGAAACAGCAGGGCGTCAGCATCGTTTACATCAGCCATTTCCTCGAGGAATGCCAGCGTGTCTGCGACCGCTACACGGTCCTCCGCGACGGCACCACCGTCGGCCACGGTCTCATGGCCGAAGCCCAGCTCGGCGAAATCATCCGGCTCTTGGTCGGCCGCGAGGTCCAGGATATTTACCCCCGCATCCCCCATACGATCGGCGAAACCATCCTCGAGTTTCGACAACTCGCCGGCCGTCCCAAACCGCGGTCCGCCTCCCTCCGCCTTCGCGCCGGCGAAATCCTCGGCATCGCCGGACTGGTCGGCGCCGGCCGCACCGAGATGGTCCGGGCGGCGTTTGGCCTCGACCGGCTTGCGGAGGGGACGGTCCATGTCCGCAACCGGTTGAGCGGTTTGGCGCAGCCGAGGCGGCGCCTGACGGAGGGCATAGGTTTGCTGAGCGAAAACCGCAAAGAGGAAGGCCTCATGCTCAATCGCAGCCTGGCTGACAACCTCACCTTGACCCACTTCGGGCCCCTGGCACGCTTCGGTTTCATCAGCTCCCGGCTCCAACGCCAGGCCGCCCGCCGTTGGATGGAAGAACTCGATGTCCACGCCCAGGGCCCCGGCCAATCCGCCGCCGAACTCTCCGGCGGCAACCAGCAGAAGATCGCCATCGGCCGGCTGCTGCATCACGAGGCCGGGATCCTGCTCCTGGATGAGCCGACTCGCGGCATCGATGTCGGCAGCAAAGCCCAGATCTACCGGTTGATGGGGCAATTGGCCGCGCAGGGCAAAGCGATCCTTTTCATCAGCTCGTATCTGCCCGAGCTCATGGGCATCTGCGATACCATCGGCGTCATGTGCCGTGGGGTGCTCTCGGACATCCGGCCGGTTGCCGAATGGACCGAGCACTCGATCATCGCCATGGCCATCGGCCAGCCCGAAAGCCAACTCGAAACCAAGAGCTGAACCCGCTGCCACCGTCATGGGCAATACTCACTCCCCCACCCGGGCCCGCATGCGCCAAGTCCTGAACGTCCTCGGCCCCTTCCTCGGCCTGCTGGTCGTCATTGGCTTCTTCTCCCTGAATCCCGAGGTGCGCCCCTATTTCCTGTCCGGCGCGAACTTCAAGGTCATTCTTTCCCAGACGGTGATCGTGGCCGTCGGCGCCCTCGGGATGACGATGATCATCGTCAGCGGCGGCATCGATCTGAGTGTCGGCTCCGTGGTGGCCCTGACCAGCGTCGTGGCGGCGGTCCTCCTCCGCCAGGAATGGATCCCGCTGCTGGTGATTCCCCTGACCGTCCTCGTCGGCGGTTTCATCGGGTTCATCAATGGCGTCACCATCGCCGGCCTCCGCATGATGCCGTTCATTGTGACGCTCGGGATGATGGGCATCGCCCGCGGCACTGCCAAATGGCTCGCCGGCAACCAAACCGTCAATTGCCCGGACTCACCCGTCAACGACATCATGGCCCTGCACCAACCCATGCAACTGCTGCCGTTGCCGCCGGGTGTCTGGATTGCCTCCGGCCTCGCGATCCTCATGGTCCTGGTCCTGCGCCAGACCGTGTTCGGCCGCTACATCTTTGCCATTGGCTCCAACGAAGCCACCGCCCGCCTCTGCGGCATCCGGGTCCAACGCCAAAAGGTGCTGATCTACACCCTGGGCGGATTCTTCTTCGGCCTGGCCGGCCTGATGCAAATGTCGCGGCTCGCGCAAGGCGATCCCTCGGTGGCTGTCGGGCTCGAGCTGGATGTCATTGCGGCGGTGGTGATCGGCGGGGCCAGCCTCAGCGGTGGCACCGGCAGCATCCTGGGTTCGATGATCGGCGCGCTCATCATGGGAGTCTTGCGTAACGGCTCCAACATGAGCGACTGGCCCAATTACATGCAGGAGATCATTATCGGCATCGTCATCATCCTCGCCGTCGCCCTCGACCGCCTGCGCCAGCGCCGCGCCAGTTGATTCCCCGCCAGCGCTAAAACTCCGCCCGCACCATGGTCACGCCCGGTTGATCGGCCATGTGGTTGGTGAACCAGTTTCGACACGCTCCCGAAAGTTGGTCCACGTTCGGCCGCACCACCGCCCAGGGGGTTTCCATACGCGCCGTGCCGCCCGGCACCTGAAAACCAAAACCCAAATGCACGCTGTCCTTCTCCGGCACGGCGCCATTGCACGACCCCGTGCTCAATCTCATCGGGGATACGATCTGAACAAACCCGGGTTCAAGAATCGCCTTGAATCCCCTGCCAACGGTACTACAGTACCTCGCGTAATCCACTGCCATCATGAAACATGCGCGCCTGTTCGTAACCTTGGGTGTCGCCGCCGGCATCGGACTCCTCCCGTCTGCTCCTCGCGCCGCCACGGACCTTCAAGACATCGATCCCGACTCCTTCTCGATCGAAGCCGAGCACTTCGACTTCGACGGTGGCCAATCCGTCGAGGCCGTCAGCACTATGCCCTACGCGGGCAATGAGTACGATGGTCTCGCGGCTGTCCACGACGTCGATTACCGTAGCCTCGAGGCCAACGATAACGGCGCCGTCTACCGCACCGGCGAATCCCCCAACGTGCCCATGGCCGAAAGCCTCGGCCCCCGCCTCGGCCGCAACCGACCCGGCTTCGAAGTCACCACCAACTACCGCATCGGCTGGGTCGGCAACGGCGAATGGTACAATTACACCCGCCAAATCCCCGCCGGCTCCTACCGCGCCTACGTCGCCATGTCTTTCGAGGGTACTGCCCCCGGCCAACTCGCCGGCAGCCTCGACCGCGTCGTCAGCGGACAGGGCACCCCCGACCAGGTCATTGAACCCATCGGCACTTTCAGCGGACCCGGATCGGGTAGTTGGGGCAACAACGACCTGACCCCCGTGACCAACCCCGACGGGACTCGGCGCGTCTTCGCCCTGCCCGGCGGAACGGTCACCTTGCGCTTGACCACCGTTAGCGGCGACTTCGATTGGTTCACGCTCGAGCCGGTCCTGACCTCGCCCGAACCGGTCGACCTCGCGCTCGGCCCCGCCGGTGGCCCGTTTCTAGGCGAACAGATTTTGGCCGCCGAATCCACGCCCGCCCAAACGCTCACCCGCGAGATCGATCCCGCCACCGGTGGCAGCTTCGACTTCAAGCTCATCAATGCCGCCTCCCAAACCCGCGAACTGAACGTCCGCGCCCGGGAAGAGGGCTCTGATCGTTTCAAGGTGCGCTACTACCGCGAGCTTACTGAAGTCACTGACGTCATCCGTAGCCCCGCCGGAATGCTGATCAAAGACGTACCGGCAGGAGGCCATGTCTTCATCCGCGCCGACGTTGTTCCCATGCCCCGCACCCCAGGCGGCCTCTCGCATAGCGTAATCCTCGAAGCCATTAACCTTAACTCCGTTGCGGACGTAGTCCGCCTCGACACCCCGATTCCCGTGGTCGTGCAACCCGACCTCCTCATTCAACGCGCCGACGACGTGCGCGAAATCGGCCGAGGCATCTACGATGCCGCGGGCACTCAAATCCGGTCGGCCACCGCCGAGTCCGGCCAGACCGCTGCGTTCCGAGTCCGCCTGGTCAACAACGGCAATACTCCCACCAACTTCCAGTTCGACGCCCCCGCCCCCAAAGCAGGCTGGCATACCCGGTTCTTCCGCGCCACCCGCGGATTATCCTTCAATGGCACTTCGGATTTCGTCGCCCTCGGCTCCTGGCAACCCGGGACCCAATGGACCGTCGAAGCGTGGGTCAAACTGGATTCAATCCCCGCCGGCCGGCATGGCATCGCCGGCGGATTCGCCGACGGCCGCGATTGGGGTATCGCCCTCTCCGAAGGTCAGCTTGCCACAATCTATTTGGTCGGCGCCCGTGTCCCCGCCAACCTCCCTCTCGAAATCGGAAAATGGTACCATCTCGCCGGCCGCTGTGACGGCGCGGAGATCACCGTCTGGGTCAATGGCATCCTCGAAGGCGCCTCCCCCTCGGGAGGTGAATACCCCGGCACCTCCGCAGGCGCCCGCATCGCCGGTGAAGCCTGCTGTGGCGGCAACAATTTCCCCGGCGTCATCCGTGACGTCCGCGTTTGGAACCGCCCGCTCACGGCGGCGGAACTCGCTCAACCCGTCACCGGCACCGAAGTCGGACTCCTCGGCGCCTGGCCGCTCGACGACGGCCAAGGCTGGACAGCTCGCGACCTTTCCTCCTTCCAACGCACCGGCGTGGTCAATGGCAGCCCGGCCTGGACGGTCGATTGGCAGGACGCTGATCTGACCGACGTCACCGACCTCGTCGCCACCGGCCTCCCCCTGTCGAATCTTCAGCCCGGCGTCTCCGAAGTCTTCATCGTTCACATCACCCCCCAATCTCAGGCCCCCGAAGGTGATACCCTCGACCTTCTCATCCGCGCCAACGCCAGCTCCGGCCAAACCGATACCGCTACCCTCCGCGTGCGCAAATCCTCCACCCCGTCGCTCGCAGCCACCTACACCACCGACGCGGACTTTGAACTCGGCCGTGCCGTGGCCGTAGGCTACAGCGGCGGTAGCATCCAGCTCACCGATGAACTGGTCACACTGCCCTTCATCTGGGTTCCCAACTCCAACGAAGCCACCGTCTCCAAAGTCGATACCCGCACCGGCCGCGAAATCGCCCGCTACCGCACCAGCCCGCGCCCGGACGCCAACCCCTCGCGCACTACCGTCGACCTCCAAGGCAATTGCTGGGTCGCTAATCGCCAAACCGGCTCCGCCGTCAAACTCGGCTTGCTCGAGAACGGTTACTATGCCGACCGCAACGGCAATGGCATCATCGATACTTCCCTCGACCGCAACGGCGACGGCAACATCACCGGTGACGAACTCCTCCCCTGGGGACAAGACGAATGCGTCCTGTTCGAAATCAGCCTGCTCCCCGGCCAGGAAAACACTTACATACCCGGCACCCCCGATGTCCCCTACGCCAACGACTATTGGAACCCCGGAACCCGTGGCGTCGGCGTCGACCCCGAAGGCAACGTCTGGCTCGGCACCTACGGCACCCACCGCTTTTACCAGGTCAACAACGAAACCGGCCAGATCTTCACTATGATCGACCTCGCTGGCGTCAACCACACCTCCTACGGCGCCGTCATCGACGCCAACGCCATCCTCTGGTCCTCCGGCCAGGACAAAAACCACCTCCTCCGCCTCGACACCCGCGACTTCAGCTACCAGGTCCTGCCCGTCGGTTATTTCTGTTACGGCCTCGGCCTGGATCGCACCGGTCACCTTTACATCAGCGGCTGGCAACAATCCCTCCTCAGCCGCTTCGACATCGTCAACGGCACCAACGTCTGGACTCGCCCCAGCGTCTATGAATCCCGCGGCGTGGCCATCACCTCCGACGGCGATGTCTGGACCGCCAACTCCGGTCCGGGCACCGTCACCCGTCTCAACCCCGACGGCACAATCCTGACTCAGATCCCCGTTGGCACCACCCCCACCGGCGTCGCCGTCGATGCCGAAGGCAAGGTCTGGGTCCTCAACTACGGTGACGAGTTCATCAAACGCATCAACCCCGCCAACGACAGCCTCGACCTCTCTAAACGCCTCGTCGGAGGCAACCACTACGGTTACAGCGATATGACCGGCATCATCGTCCGCCAAACCACCACTCGCCTCGGCAGTTGGCTGATCCAACACGATACCCACACCCTCAATACCCCCTGGGGCACCGTCGCCTGGGACGCCAACGTGCCCTCCGGTTGTTCCCTCAAGGTCCGCGCCCGCAGCTCCAATAATCTCACCGACTGGTCGCTGTGGGAAGCCGCTCGCAACGGCGGACGACTCACCGCCACACCCCCAGCCCGTTACCTCCAAACCGAAGTCATCCTCCAGTCCCTGGTGCCCCGCACCAGCCCCGTCCTGCATGAACTCCGCCTCGCCTCCTCCGACCAACCGATCGCCGGCTCCCTCGCTTACGAGAACACTTTCTCCCATGATGCCGGCCCCGAATGGTCTCACCCCCAGCTCACCAGCGCTCCTTCCCAAGAGTCGTTCCTCGGTTCCTTCAACAATGAAACCGTAACCCTCAGCCTCGATGACCTCCCCGATCATGTCGGCCTCACCATCCTGGCCGACCTCTACACCATCGGTCGCTGGGACGGCAACAGCACCCCTCCGGATCTCATGGATATCCGCCTCGAAAACGGCCTCGAACTGCTCCACGCCTCCTTCAATAATGGCCAGTCCGATACCGCCGCGGCCGGCCAGTCCTATCCCGGAAGCTACCCCGGCGCTTCCTACCCCGCTCTCTCCGGCGCCGACGCCACTCAGTCCCTCGGCTATGACCGCGACGCCACCTACTCCCTCCGCTTCTCCTTCGCTCATACCGCCCCGACGCTCCGCCTCGTCCTCCGCGGTAACGGACCCCGTCCCGGCGAACCCGACCCCATCGAACCAAACCCCATCCAGTGGGGCCTCGATAACGTGCGCGTCTACGTCACCCCCACCGAGCGTCCGCCACAACTGCTCGCCCTCGGACTCGATCCCGCCGGCTTCCGCCTGCGCCTCCTCGGCACCCCCAACGAAACTTACCAACTCGAATTCACTCCCGACTTCCTAGGCTGGGACGTCCTCCAGGCTGTCACGCTCACCGCCGACGAAACCACCCTCACGCTCGAAGCCCCCGGCCAGACCGGCTTCTATCGCGCCGTCCGCCGCTGACTGGCGCGTTCAGCCCCGGTCATCTTAGCCCGCACATTTCCCAGCCCGGCGCAGCCGGAGCCGAATCGTTCTCGTCCTCCATTCCCGTTCCCGTGCTCCAAAGGCATCCTCGCCCAACTCGAAGCCCTAAGGGCACTTCTTCGCCTCTGGCTTCGCCAAAGCGAGCGAGCACGCGAGGGGATCGGCGCGAGAATGACGGCCTTTCACATAGGAAACCATGGACTCTCGCTGAAACCGCGGCCATCCGAGAGCCTGCAGAGGCGATGCGCGGGCTAACCCCGTCACGGCGTTCAAAACTCCGCCCGCAGCATCGCCACCCCATAACCCGGGACTTCGACTCGGCCGTCCAACCGGCCCAACACCTGGTCCCGCAGATCCGTGCGGTGCACCGCCGCTGGACGCATTCCCTTCCAGTGAATTCGCACGTTCACCGTGCGTCCCGACACCCCGAATAGCCGCAACACCAGCGCGTGGCCGTCCTCGCTCACTTTGACCGTTTCAACCAACACATCCCCCGAGTCCAGCTCGAGCAGCGGACCTGGAACCGGTCGCGCCGGATCGGCCTCCACGGCAATCAACGGTCGCGAAGTCTCAAGACCAAACCGCGCCGCCGCCATTGCCCGATACCCCCCCGCGCGCGGCTGCAGAGCATAGCGGAACGTGGTCACACCCGGTTGATCGGCCTTGTAGTTGGTGAACCAGTGGTTGTTCTGCGCCCACGAATAGAGCGTGGTCGATTCGATCGCCTCGGTCAGCCATTCCTCCCACGCCACCGGACCGAGCAAATTCGCCGTGATCCCGCCCACCTGCAGCAACGGCGCGTCCAGCGGCGCCATTGTAATGCCGTAATCCGCATTCGACACATCCACCCAGCGCTGCACGGTGAACCAGTTTCGACACGCTCCCGAAAGTTGGTCCACGTTCGGCCGCACCACCGCCCAGGGGGTCTCCATGCGCACCGTGCCGCCCGGCACCCGAAAACCAAAACCGAAATGCACACTGTCCTTCTCGCGGACCGCCAACCGATCGACGTGGTTGACCAACTCGACCCGATCCAATCCGTCGATCATCCGGACCTCGCGAACCAGGCGACGACAACCCGGCGCCTCCGATTCGAAGCGCAGCGTCACGACCAAGGGACCGGCGTCAAGCACCTGGTAACTGACCGGGCCGTTCACCTGCGCCCCCGCCGCATCGGTCCCCAGCACATAACGAAAATCGTTCAGCCCCACCGGCGCCTCCGCATCCACAAAATCGCCGGCCACTCCCTTGCGTCGCAGACCGGTGATCGCGCCGCTCACCCCGTCGAGCGCCACCTCCAGTGTGCCCGTCCGCAAGGTCAGGCCTTCCACGCGCGCCTTCCCCCGCGTCGAACCGGCTCGTTCCACCAATCGGAACCTCCGCGCGCCAAACGCCGGCACGTCCTCCGCCAGGAACGCCAATTCGCCGGAAGCCAACCGTTGCGCCGGGACAACCCGGCCGCGCTCGGTCAGCACGCCGTCAAATCCACGACTGATCTCTGCCGAAAGAACAACCAGGTCCGCACGCGGCCATTGCGTCGTATTGAAAACGTCGATCGTCTGCTTCCGGGTGGCGTCCGCCGGCGCGCGCTGCGACTTGAGCGCCGCCTCCAGCAACACGCGCGACTGCCGGTCCGCATCGAGGGCAAACGCCTGTTTCACCTGCCATTGGTCAACCACAAACGGCGCGTCCGGTTCGGAGATGCTGTTGTGCGCACCCCAGGTGTGCTCGCTGTAAAGCAGCACGTTCTTCCACGCCGCTTCCATTCCCCCCGCGTTGCGGTCCGCCGGCGCCAACAGCGCCTGCAACATCTCCGCCTGCACCAAACGCTCCGCCGACGCGCGATTCATCGCCGTCTCGCGCGACGTCGACCCCGCGCCATCCTCCCAGTAAGGCGTCAAATCCCCGGCAAACGCTTCGAGCTCCGCGCCGTGCCGACGTTCGAATTCATGGAAGAACTCGCTCGCCAGGCTGATGATCACCCGCGGCGCGGCATACTTTTCATTCCACGCCTTGACCTTCGCCACCAACTCCTCGTCCGGCGGCGCGTTGTCCACCCCGCCGCCCGGCCAGGTCCCCACCCAGAACATCGGGGCAAGATCATAAGGATAATCGGCGCGCTCAAGCCGTTCGCTGTGACGCCGCGCGTTCGCCTCGAGATCACCCAGGAAATGGTAGTTGTCGACCACATAGCAAAGCACCTTCTCGCGGCCCGAAGGGGACTGCCAGTAGAACGGCCGGTTGGCCCACTGATGAATCGTGCCGATGCGCGCCGAATAGTTCGGACCGATCGCGAAATACTTGATGCCCGCCTGCCCCATCATCGTCGTCAAACCCCACGTCCAACCCGGCACATCGCAAATCGCCGCGGTCTCGACCGGCACCCCCGTCAGGTCGACCATGCGCGCCCCATACCACAAGCATTGCGCCAGTTCCTCCGGCCGGCACAACCCCGTCAGCATGTTGGCGTAAAGACCGTCCACCCCCACATCGCCCCGCCGCACCGCCTCCACGAATTCCGCTTGCTGCGCCGGCGTCGCGCGCGCGAGGAAATGTTCCAGCACCCACACGGCCTCCGGATTCCATTTGAACCTCATCCCGTCGGGATTCCCCGCGCTGGCGCGCGCCAGTTCCATCCCTTTCAGCAGATTCGTGATCTGGATGCCGATCACCTCGTCCTGCAAATGGGTGTAACCGATGTCCACATGCGAATGCGGCAGCATCCAAAGCTCCCGCAACCGCGGCGGACGCATCGTCACCTCCCGCGCCGCCAAAACCCGATCGCCCCGCTTCACCTCGAGTCGCCCGCTCGTCGCCGCGTTCACCGCCGGCAACGCCAAATCGACCGTCTGCACCCCCGCCCGGACCGCGCCCCGCTTCACTTCCTCTCCCGCGAAGAGAAAGACCACTTCACCAAGCTCGCCGCTCGACCGCAGGCTGACCGTGACGGGCTGCCGGGCTTCGCCCTCCGCTTTCACCCAGACCGGCGGCGCGTCCACCGCACTGATCCGCAGGCCTGGTTCAACCGTCCCCAGCCTGGCGCCCGCCGGCGTCTCGAGCTTCACCGCATCGTAGAGCGCCCAACTCCCCGACTGCGAAGTGATGGCGATTTCGTTGTCGCCCTCCCGCAGTACCGACGACGGGAAAACAACCTCCCAGTCGATCGGCTTTCCCTGCTCCGGCCGCCCAAACACCGACGCATCGCCCGCGCCCGGCGGCAGGCTCCGCTCGAAGGCGGTGCCATTCACTTCAACCCGCCACGTCGGCGGCACCCCGCTCTGGGTGTCCACCAGGTCGAACCGCAACCGGCAGTTGCCCTCTGCGGGCACCGCCCTCAGGCCAAACACAATCAGGAAGGTATGCCGCCGGCTCCCCGCCCAATTGTCGGCCGGTCCCGGATGCACATACGGCCAATCCCGTTGCGGGTCCGAAGCCCCGACAACAAAGAACCCGTCGTCGCCGTAGCGCCCGTAGTCTCCCGGAGCAAGGGCGAACTCGGCGTTGCCTCGATCCGGCTGGCCAATCTCCCAGAGCGGTGTCACTCCCGGCTCGGCCGCCCGCACGAGCGTGATCAACAAAACGAAGAGGAGTGGCCGGGTCAGGGATTTCAAAGGAATCAGACTTCTTTGAACTCCCTTGGAGCGCGAGGCTCCTCTCCTAAGGCACTCAGGCTGCGTCGCGGGCGATGACATGCCCCGGATTATCCAGTCGCCGCCAACGCCACGCAAGCGCGCATCCATCCCCTTCCCCTACTCTTCCGCCGGGATGTCGCAGATCACGACGTCCGGCTCTTTGAACTTGCCGAGGGCAACGGCTTTTCCGGCCGGGCTGGCAATCGTTGAGCAACCGCTGTGCAGGTAACCCGCCCAGGCGCCGCCCGCGACCCGCGAAAGCGCGGTGTCGGTGCCGATCACCCAAAGCCCGGCTCCTTGGGCAACGCGCTTGATGTGGTTCATATAGCTGACCGCGTTGTCGGCGAGGTCGCTTTCCTTCTCCGCGAATCCGTGGGGCGCGATCAGCAACCAGGCCCCGAGCTCCGCCACCCGCCGGGGGTTCTCGGAAGAGAAATTGTCGGCACAGATGGTTAGCCCCACCCGGCCGAACTCCGTGTCCACTACGCTGATGTCCTCGCTGCGGCCCGCGTCATAAAGGTGCGCGGTCAACTCGGGCAGGGTGGCGATCTTCCGGTGTTTCAACACCATCGTGCCGGAGCGGTTGATCAGCACCGCCGCGTTGTAGGTCCGCGCTCCGTCACGTTCCAGGCAACCCGCCGAGATCCATACCCCGTGTCGCCGCGCCAGTTTGCAGAGTAAATCGGTGTAGGAACCCGGAATCGGCAGGGCAACCTCGCGGGCCTGCTGGCAAAGCCAGCCGAAATCGGCCGCCTCAGGCAGACAGATGAGGTCGGCCTTCATTCTGGCCGCCCGCTCGATGCCCTTCCGAGCTCGTTTCATGTTCTCGGCCAACGCGCCATCCACCACGTCCAACTGAACCATGGCCACCCGCAATCCCGGGTGCGCGTCGCCCAGGACCTGGAGACAACAACTCAAGCCAATCGCCGCCAACGCCGGGAGATGCCGCGCAGGATCCTTCCCGGAATGCCTGCCCGCGGCGGAGGTTTTCGGTTTGGACATGGCGGCAGTCTAACGCCCGCGGGGGCAAGTTCAAGACTGCGGCCCGGGGCAGGCGGTGAGGCGAGACCGAGATCAGCCCCGCCCGAGGAATTCATCGAATGCGACGCGCCACTCCACGCGGGGCGCCTCGTCAAACCGTACGCGCACCTGTAGTAGCTGCGCGTCGATCATCTTCAGGCTGTATCCGGCAAAATCGTGGAACAGGAACGGTCCGCCCTGGACCCAGCGCTGCGCCTCGGGCACGAACACAGTGATGTTGTGCGCCGTGTTCCGCGGCCCCAGGGAACTGCCACGCAAGGTGCGGGTCGCGACGTCCCAGCCCACCTGCTCGAGTTCAACCGCGCCTTGCAACACATGCCGATCGGTCGAGATGACCTGAGGCGTCCCCCGCTTTTCATGGAGGCTCAGCAGAACCACGCTGGCCGGCAACACCTGGACTCGCAGTTCGCCCGCCACCTCCCCGTGAAGGCGTTCTCCCCAAAAGTCGTAAGCCAGGTAAGTCTTGCCCCCACTCAACCCCAGGCGATCCGCCGATAGCACCCGTTCCATCACCTCGGTCTCACTCGGGTTAAAGACGCCCACCACCGTCCACTCGCCAAACTCGCGCCGAACCTTCAACGCGAACACGCTGTGCTGGTCGGTGTCGAACAGATCGACCGGACGCGCCGCCTCCCCGAAGGACGGGTAGATTTTGCGCAGGATCTCGAGCCGTGTGGCGTCCAGGTCCGGCAACCGATCACCCGAGATGACATTGCCCCCGGTCAGGGCGATGAGCGTCGCCGCCGCCTGGGCCTGCGGGATACTCAATGAACTCAGGCAGACGTGGTCCGCGTCGTTGATCCAGGTTCGCCGATGGAAATAATACCGCTTGGCCGCCGCCGCCGCGCTGCACGTCGGGCTGCCGAAATACTGTTTCCAGGTTTCCCGCCGGAAACCGTAATTCTGGTCCAGCTCGATCCGCATGCTATCGAGCAGACCGACCGTCACCGGCCCGGGCCCGCAATCCTGCAAGTGGCACTTCGGTCCGATGACGCGTCGCATGATCTCGAACCCCTTCCGGTAAGCGGCGGCACGGCTGACCGTCGGATCGTGGTAACGGTGCGCCGCGAGCAACGACCAGTCCACGAAATCGATCTTGATCATCTCGTAACCCCACTGATTCGCCACGGTGTCGAAGAGCGCCTCGAGCCAAGCCGCCGCCCCGGGATGGGTGATGTCCAACCCATACCGCCTGGGGTTCTCATTCCGTGCCCAATCCGAATCCTCGCTCGGCCAGGGGCCGACGCGTTTGAGGCTGCCGTCGGGATTCCGCAACAGCCATTCGGGATGTTGCTGAAACACCTCCGAAGGTTCCGAGATCACGTAGGGCGCAATCCAGATGCCCGGCTTCAGCCCGAGCGCCCGGATCCGGTCGGCCATCCATTTCATCCCCTGCGGGAACTTCGCGTTCCCTTCCCAATCGCCATGCCAGCGCTGGAATCCTTCGTCGACCTGGATATACTCGAGCCCGTAAGGCTTGAGCTCGCGCGCGGCATGTTCCGCGTTCCGCAACACTTCGGCTTCCGTGATGTGCTCGAACGCGTAAAACCAATCGCACCATCCATTCACCACCGAGTGCACCCGCGCCTGGTGAAGAAAGCCCATGGCTTCGGCGTACCCTTCCAACGCCAGATAGGGGTCCGGCGCGAGGTTCAACTGGAACCGCCCCGAACTCACCACCGCACCCGGTTCCAGCACGAATCCTTTCGCCAACACCGACTCCGCCGTTAAACCGATAACTCCCTCTCCTTCCCGACGCGCCACCAACTGACCCAACGCCGTCTGGTTGTCCAGATATCCGCAAACCAAACCCTCCCGATCATACCCTCGAAAGAACCCCAGGTTCCACCAACTCCGCCGCCCTTCCGGCTCGAGTTGCGCCAAGTCCAGCACCGTGCCCGGGTCATAGTACATCGCTCCGTTGGTCAGAAGCTTCGAAGTGCCCGCCCAGTGCAATCCGCCCGCCGTCTCCCGACCGGCGCAGATCGGTTCGAGATGTTCGACCACGACCGCTTGGGCCGACACATTCCGGCAGGCCGCCTCCAACAGCACCGCCGAACGTCCTTCGTAAAGCGTCACGCGCCACTCGAAATCCAGCTCACCCCGGCCGTCCTTCGAACGCACCACCAACTGCTGGCCAACTCCCACACGGTCGTCCACGCGCCGCACCTCCTGCGCGTGCGCATACGTCGCGTCACCCATCGATCGCAAACCTCGGCTTGTTTGAGCCCGTGCCACCGCGCCCATCAGAAACCGCTGACCATCTTTCCGCCATACCTCGAGCTGTCCCGTGCTCGCATCGAACGCCAGCTCGAAAACACCGTTGCCCAACCGGGCTCCAGGGGCCCCGACAACCGGTTGTGCCCCCCGCGCGACCATCGGCCCCAAGGCTCCGATCACAGCAATGCGCCGAAAGAACTCACGCCGGGTCGCGGGGAATGGCATGCCGGGATTATCCAACCCCGGCCCGCGCGAGACAAGCGACAAACACCGGTCCTGATTGTTGATTTCCGGTGTCCGACTTCTGACTTCTGCCTTCTGACTTCGCTGTCAGACGGTTCAACTTCACAAGACGCCCGGCTAGGTTCCAATACGCTCGATGATGGTTCAGCCGATCTTGCCTACAGAAGCCTGAACGGTGATCGAGCGATGCGACTTCCTTCAGCACCCCATCTTTTACCCGAGATCTTTTACCGTGTTCCCCGTCCCGAACATGCGGGGAAGGGATCGGCAAAAGATGCGGGGTAAAAGATCATCGTCTACCCAACCCCGAGCCCCGAACCGATCATTGTCCGCTCCGGACCCTCCCGGCGTCCCATCTCCAACCGCTAAAAAACAAAGCGCCGTCGCACTGTGTTCGTCATCGCTCTCGATACCCCGATCACCCTGCATCCCAGATGGTTGCTCGGCGACACCAGGATTCCGACCAGAGTTGGCGATTGCTCCCGGGGTTTGTCGACCGTCTGCGGTATTGGGATAGGCGCAAGCTCCCCACGCACCGTGGAGATTCCCGCACCACCCGCTGAGGGGTCAGATCCGCTTAATGTTTAGTGCCGCCCCACCCGCCATGTCACAGGCAATGCGTCGATCAACCGCCGGGCCGGAACTAACAATAAGCGGAACCGACCCCCTCGACCGGGGAAAAGGGGCAACACTCCAAAGGAAGTGTCAAGGAAAGCAAAGATGAAGTGAAAGGGGAGCCGTGCTGTTCTTGTGTGGGCTCCGCGGGGTTTGACACCGATCCCAAAGTCTCCTCGCGGCAATTGCCGCCACCGGGAGCAGTGGATCCAACCCGTGCATCTCCCCCCTTCACGCTTGCCCCTTCCTCCCCTCGACCTTAGTGTCGCGACGATCCGTTCATTATCAAGTATGAGCCTTCGAACTCATTCTTGTGCTTCATCGACCCCTCCACCCCGGAAATCAAAAAGGGCTCTTTTAAGAAGATCGATGCAAGGCCGGACATTGAGCGCGTGTCAAACGCCCTCGATAAGATTCTGCTTTCCGA
>JAHDYP010000141.1 GCA_023383055.1 Verrucomicrobiota bacterium
CCGGAGATTATCCGGCTGTCGCGGGTGATGGCGGCATTGGATCGGCACCTGGACCATGTCCTGGTGCATACAGGGCAGAACTACGATTACGAGCTGAACCAGGTCTTTTTCGACGATCTCGAGATCCGGAAGCCGGACTGTTTCCTCGAGGCAGCCGGGGCGAACGCGGCGGAGACGATCGGCAACATCATCGCCCGGACCGACGCCGTGATTGCCGAGCGAAAGCCGGAAGCCCTGCTGGTGCTGGGCGACACGAACAGTTGCCTGGCAGCTTACGCGGCCAAGCGCCGCAAGGTGCCGGTGTTCCATATGGAAGCGGGCAACCGCTGCTTCGACCAGCGGGTGCCCGAGGAGATCAACCGCAAGATCGTCGATCATATCGCCGACATCAATCTCCCCTACAGCGACATTTCGCGGGAATACCTGTTGCGCGAGGGATTGCCCCCGGACCGAATCATCAAAACCGGCAGCCCGATGTACGAAGTGTTGCACCATTACCTGCCGAAGATCGAAGCGTCGGGCGTGCTCCAGCGGTTGAGCCTGACCCCGGAACAGTACTTTGTGGTGAGCTGTCATCGGGAGGAGAATGTGGATTCACCGGCCCAGTTCGAGGCGCTGATCCGCCTGCTGAACTGGCTGGCGGCGGAGCACGACCAGCGGGTGATCGTCTCGACCCATCCGCGCACCCGGAAACGGATCGAAGCCGAGAAAGTCGCCCTGGACCGGCGGGTGGAGTTGCTGAAACCGTTCGGCTTCTGCGATTACGTCAAGCTCCAGTTGCAGGCCCGGGCAGTGCTGTCCGACAGCGGCACGATCACCGAGGAATCGTCGATCCTGAATTTCCCCGCCCTGAACATCCGGGAGGCGCATGAACGGCCCGAGGGGATGGAAGAGGGAGCGGTGATGTTGACCGGCTTGGATGAGCAGAACGTAAAAGGGGCAATGGAATTGCTCCGTTCGCAGCGGCGGGGAACGGATCGGACTCTACGGATGGTGCGTGATTACGAGGTGCACAATGTGTCGGAGAAAGTCGTGCGCGTGATTCTCAGCTACGTCCGTTACGTGAACCGGGTGGTTTGGTCGGATTCAGGGGTGGCTGCGCGCCATTGAGGAACGCGAAGTGAATCTGGTTCAGACGCTGAAGACGACCCTGAAGCCCGTGCTCGGCAGACTGGCCGTGCGGGCTTTCCCCGGCCGGGTGAAAGCGGTCGAGCAACATGACGGTCGGTCTCGGCTTGGTGCCCTGGATCGGTTGGTGCGATTCGGCTTGCTTTGCCGACTGCAGGAGCACGAACGCATTTCCCGGTCGCACTTTCGTTTCTGGGCCGGGGGCGAAGGAAAGGCGTTTGCGGAGAATTATCGCGACCGGTTTGAATCCTGGTTTCTTTCGGACCACGTACTGATCGTCGAGGAACTTGAGCGGTGCCTGGCCGGTGAGCGCGACCGGTATGACTGTTTATATGAGATTGGCTGTGGCGACGGTCAGGTGGTGAACTACCTGTCGACCCGGTTGAAAGCGATCGACCGGTTTGTGGGATTGGACATCAACGAGCAGGTCATTCTGGGCAACCAAGAGCGTTATGCTAAGCCGAACCTGCGGTTTTGTTGCGGCAACGCCGTTGACTGGATCCCGAGCCATGCGCGGCCGCGGTCGGTCTTCATGTCCAACGGCGGGGTGATGGAGTATTTTAGCGAAGCCGAGATCCGCGCTTTACTGCGGAGAATAGCCACGGATTTCAAACCCTCGATGTTTGCGCTGGTCGAGCCCGTGGCGGCGGATTTCAGTTTGGAGACCGAAACGGTGTCGCGGCCGCACGGGACTGAATGGTCATTCACGCACAATCATCGGCACCTTTTTACAGCGAATGGTTTTAGGGTTTTGTATGAGCGTGAGACCATGACCGCCGGTTACCGATGGATTCTGATGATCGCCAAGGCCGGGGAGTGAATTGAAGCCCGGCGGGTTATGTCGGACCAGTTCAAGGTTGCATGAAGCACGCGCAGTCGAAGTTTGCGGTTTAAGATTGGCTTGGGAAATTGTTAACGGTTCAAAGGAGGCGGATATACGTGAAACGCATATACTTATCACCCCCGCACATGGGTGTGGCCGAGCGTGAATTGTTGCTCGAGGCGCTCGACTCGAATTGGGTCGCGCCATTGGGACCTCAGGTTGACGCCTTCGAGCGGGAATTCGCGACCTGGGTCGGGTCAGGGCACGCTGTGGCGCTCTCGAGCGGGACGGCTGCTTTGCACCTGGCACTTCGGTTACTGCAAGTGGGGGAGGATGACGAGGTGCTGGTATCGTCGTTCACCTTTGCGGCGTCCGCCAACGCCGTCACGTATTTGGGGGCGCGGCCGGTCTTCATTGACGCTGAATCGGCAACCTGGAACATGGACCCGGCGCTGCTCGAGGAGGAACTCAAGGCTTGCGCGGAGCGGGGGCGATTGCCCAGGGCGGTGGTGGTGGTGGATTTGTATGGGCAGTGCGCCAACTACGGACCGATTCTGGCGGCCTGCCAGCGCTATGAGGTTCCGTTGATCGAAGACGCCGCCGAATCGTTGGGAGCGACGTACCGGGGGAAGCCAGCGGGAACTCTGGGTGTCATTGGCGTCTACTCGTTCAATGGCAACAAGATCATTACCACCAGCGGGGGGGGGATGTTGGTTTCCCAACGGGGTGACTGGGTTGAAAAGGTGCGGTTCTGGGCGACTCAGGCCCGGGATCCGGCGCCGCATTACGAGCACTCGGAGATCGGAAACAACTACCGCATGAGTAACCTGCTGGCAGCCGTTGGGCGGGGTCAACTCCAAGTGCTCGAGGAGAGGGTGCGACAGCGCCGGGCGAATAATGTGTTTTACCGCGAAGCGCTGGGAGATCTGCCGGGCATAGGATTCATGCCGGTCGCCTCCTATGGCGATTGGAACGGGTGGTTGACCTGCATCACGGTGGACCCCACGCGCTTCGGCTGCGATCGGGAGGCGATTCGCCGGCATTTGGAGAGCCTCAATATTGAATCGCGGCCTTTGTGGAAACCGATGCATTTGCAGCCCGTCTTCAGAGACTGTCGGGTGCGCGGAGGGAGTGTGTCTGCGGGTTTGTTCGAGTGCGGCCTTTGTTTGCCGAGCGGATCGAGTTTGACTTCGGAGGAGCGGGATTTGGTGGTGGCGAGCATCCGATCCATGCGCAAATGAGGGGAGGAAACCCGGGACTCGAAGATCAGAATTCAGACGGGGAACTTCGGCTGGATCGGTGAGCGTCTTTGAGTGGGCGAGGTTCGTACGGGAATTGCTCGACCCGTTCTGTCCTGCGTTTCCGGGTTGGGTGTCTGGGGTGTGGACCTCGTCGGGTTTTGGGGGTGCGCGGCGACGATGAATATACACCGACGAGCGAGAATCTTGCTGCAGGCCAATAGGTTGTACTGCGCGGCGGTCTGTGGCGCGAGAAGATGACCCGATACTCAAACATTAACACGGTTCACGAACTGTTCCGCAAACGGGCATTGGCGTGGCCCGAGGCGATGGCCGTGCGTAGCGCTTCTGAGAAAATCAGTTACGCCGAACTGGATCGTCGGAGCGACTGGCTGGCGGCGGAGCTGCGGAAAGACGGTGCTGGCGTGGATCGGGTCATCGGTCTGGTGGGTGACCGTTCGATTGACACCCTGGTGGCACTCCTGGGCATCCTCAAGGCGGATGCCGCGTATCTTCCATTGGATCCCCGGTATCCACGCGAGCGTCTGGGGTTCATGATCGACGACTCCGCAGTGGGGTTGGTGCTGGGGGACGGTGAGTTGGTGGAGACACTGCCCCTGGGGTCGGCGCGAGCGGTCAGGTTGGACCGGCTGAGTTGGGGGGGGGAGTCAGTGGCTGGCGCCAGCGCGGCGGATGGTTCCAGCCTGGCGTATGTGATCTACACCTCGGGATCGACGGGCAAACCGAAGGGAGTGGCGATGGTGCATCAGGCCCTGGTGAACCTGATCGAGTGGCAGACCGCTGCGTCGGCTCTGGGGGTGGGCAGTCGGACGCTGCAATTCACCTCGTTGAGTTTCGATGTTTCCTTTCAGGAGATCTTTGCGACGTGGTGCTCCGGGGGGACGCTGGTGTTGATGGAGGAGAAACTCCGGTGGGACGCGTCGGGGCTGTGGCGTTGTCTTGGTGAGGCGGAAATCAACCGGTTATTCCTGCCGTTTGTGGCGCTTCAGCAGTTGGCGGAGGCGGCGGATGAATCGGAGCAACTGCCGACTTCCCTCTCCGAAGTCATCACGGCCGGGGAGCAACTGCAGGTGACTCCGAAGATCCGCCGCCTGTTCCAGCGGTTGCCCGGGTGCCGCCTGCACAATCATTACGGGCCTTCGGAGACGCACGTGGTGACGGCTTATGAGCTGCCGTCCGCGGTGGACGAGTGGCCGTTGTTACCCTCCATTGGCCGGCCGATCGCCAACACTTCCCTGCACTTGCTCGACGAACATCGGAAGACGGTGGCGGAAGGTGCGACTGGCGAGATTTACCTGGGGGGGGCCTGCCTGGCGCGGGGTTACTTGAACCGGCCGGATTTGACCGCGGAGCGTTTCGTTCCTGACCCATCTGGCGCGCATGCGGGAGGGCGGCTATATCGGACTGGGGATTTGGCACGGAGACAACCGGACGGCAACATCGAGTTCCTTGGCCGGTCGGATTACCAGGTCAAGATTCGCGGTCATCGTGTGGAGTTGGGGGAGATCGAAGCGGTGTTGGCGCAACATCCGGATGTGCGCGAGTGCGCGGTGGTGGCGCACCGGATCGGACCTGACATTCGCCTGGTCGGATACGTGGTGGCGCAATCCGGACGGACCCTTGACGTGACGCGGTTGCGGGACTTTGTGGGTGAGCGGTTGACGGATTACATGGTGCCGAGCGCGTTCGTGGTGCTGGAGCGATTGCCCCTGACGCCGAACGGCAAGGTGGACCGCCGCAATCTCCCGCTGCCGGCGGTGTCGCGGTCGTCGACGACCGAGTTTGTGGCGCCCCGGAGCCGGGTTGAACAGGATTTGGCCGGGATTTGGCGGGAGGTGCTGGGGCTTGAGCAGGTGGGGGTGTGCGACAACTTTTTCGATTTGGGGGGCACCTCGTTGGGGATCACGCGCGTGCACCGTGAGCTGGGGGTTCGATTGGGGCGTGAGGTGGAGGTCACGGCCTTGTTTCAGCATCCCACGATCGAGGCCCTGGCGAAATACCTGGAGCGCGATTCGACGTTTGTCCAGGACTTGGGAGCGGCGGCGCGCGCGAGGGCGGCCAAACAACGGGTGGCTTACGCAAGGCCGGCGGCTTTGAAACCTGAGAAGCGTTAATGTCCGCGGATCACACCAACTTGCCGGAAAGCATTGCGATCATCGGGTTGTCCGGGCGGTTTCCCGGGGCACCCGACGTTGCCGCTTTCTGGCGGAATCTCTGTTCGGGGGTCGAGTCAATCACCCGGTTTACGGAAGCCGAGTTATTGCGGGCGGGCGCCGATCCGCGGGAGATCAGGGACCCGAGCTATGTGCCGGCCCGGGCGGTGATCGAGGCGCCCGACCAGTTTGACGGGGATTTTTTTGGGTTCACGCCGCGGGATGCGGAGTTGATTGACCCGCAGCATCGCTTGTTTTTGGAGTGCGCCTGGGAAGCGCTGGAGGATGCCGGCTACGATCCGATTGGCGGCTTGGGCAATGCCGGGGTGTTTGCCGGCTGCAGTTTGAACACCTATCTGCTGGGTCACGTTTTTGGCCGGGACGAAGTGAAGGCTCGGTTTTTGCAGGTTTTTCAGGCGGACGGCTACAATCTGCTGGTGGGGAACGACAAGGATTACCTGGCGACGCGGGTGGCGTACAAACTGAACCTGCGTGGGCCGGCCTTGACGATTCAGACTGGTTGTTCCACGTCGTTGGTGGCGATCTGCCAGGCGTGTACCAGCCTGTTGACTTACCAGTGTGACCTGGCCCTGGCGGGGGGAGCCTCGATCTCTTTCCCGCAGGAACGCGGTCATCTTTACCAGGAGGGCGCCATCCCCTCCGCGGACGGTCATTGCCGGGCGTTCGATGCGGAGGCGCAGGGAACGGTTTTCGGCGCGGGAGTCGGGGTGGTGGCGCTCAAACGGTATTCGGAAGCGGTGGCGGCGGGTGATCCCATTTACGCAAGGATCATCGGCCAGGCCCTGAATAACGACGGCTCAAGCAAGGTCAGTTACCTGGCCCCGAGCGTGGATGGGCAGGCGGAAGTCATATCGCTGGCGCATGCCATCGCCGGGATCACGGCCGACACGATCGGGTATATCGAGGCGCACGGAACCGGGACGCCTTTGGGTGATCCGATCGAGATTGCGGGGTTGACGCAGGCCTTTCGCGCCACGACCGGGCGCTGCGGGTATTGTCGGATCGGGTCGTTGAAGACCAACGTGGGGCATTTGGAGGCTGCGGCCGGGGTGGCGGGCCTGATCAAGGTTGCGCTGATGCTCAAGCACGGGTTGATGCCGCCCAGTCTGCATTACCAGAAGCCGAATCCGAAGATCGATTTCGCCGCCAGCCCCTTCGAAGTCAACACGCGTTTGACGAACTGGCCCAGGGGTGCGGAACCCCGGCGCGCGGGCCTGAGTTCGTTTGGTGTGGGGGGAACCAACGCGCACGTGGTGTTGGAGGATGCGCCCGAGCGCGATGGTTTGGCTTCGACCCGGCCAGCGCAATTGATGGTGTTATCCGCCAAAACCGAACCGGCTTTGGAGGAAGCGGCCGCCAGGCTCCTTGCCTACCTGAAGTCGGAGGCGGGCGTTGAATTGGCGGATGTGGCGTACACTCTCCAGACCGGGCGGCATGCCTTCGCGCATCGATGCGCCTGGATTGTCAATGGCGCAAGGCCAGGGGCCAACGATGCGAGCCTGGGTGCCGGCGGCATTGTCAAGGGAACGGCCGGAGCCTCGGCGTCCGGGGTCGTTTTCCTGTTCCCGGGGCAAGGTTCGCAGCACGTCCGGATGGCGGCCGAGTTGTATGAACTCGAGCCGGTATTTCGGCGAGAGTTCGAGCAGTGCGCCGAGTTGTTCCGCCCGTTGCTGGGCTTGGATCTGCGGCGGGTGATTTACCCGGCGGACGCGGAGCTCGAGGAATCCCGGGGTCAGTTGGCGCAGACTTGTTTGACCCAAACGGCGCTGTTCAGCGTTGAGTACGCGCTGGCTCGGCTCTGGATGTCCTGGGGAGTTCAGCCCTCGGCCCTGGTGGGCCACAGCATCGGCGAATATGTGGCGGCGGTGCTCGCGGGGGTGATGAGCCTGCAGGATGGAATACGGCTCGTCGCGGCCCGCGGGCGGCTGATGCAGGCTTTGCCGGGAGGGGGGATGTTGTCGGTGCGGTTACCCGAGGCTGAACTGCGGCCCATGGTGACGGCCCCACTGGGGATCGCGGCCATCAATTCGCCACGTCAGGGTGTGGTCTCCGGGCCAACCGCGGAATTGGAATCCTTCCGGCAGCAACTTGAAGAGCGCGGGATCGGCAGCCGGCGGTTACGGACCTCGCATGCCTTCCATTCCCCGATGATGGAACCGATGCTGGCGGAATTCGAGGCCGAGCTCTCCCGGTGCCGGTTGGGCCGAATGGAGTTGCCGATTCTGAGCACGCTGACGGGCGACTGGCTGGCGCAAGAGGGTATGAGCAACCAGCGGTATTGGCTGGACCAGATCAAATCAGCAGTCCGGTTTTCCGACGCCGCCGCGCGGTTGGTCCAGGATGAGAACCGGATCCTGCTCGAGGTTGGGCCGGGTCAGACCCTGAGCACCCTGGTTCAGCAGCAGCCGCAGCGCGCAAAGCAGATGATCCCCTCGCTGCCGCCAGTCGAGAAACCCGATGAGTATCGAGCGATGCTCCGTGCCCTGGGCCGGCTGTGGGCAAACGGAGTGCCGGTGGATTGGACGAGTTTTCACGCGGGCGAAACTCGGCGCCGGGTTTGCGGGCTGCCGACGTATCCGTTCCAGCGCCGTCGGTACTGGCTGGAGGCGGCTCCAAGACTCGCGGAGCGTAAGGGCTCTCCCTTGGTGGAAGCGCCGCAATTTGATACGATTAAGGATGGCCCGGCAACTGCCACTGGGACGGCGGGCGCGGACCCGTTGGCTGGTGGAAGCGAATGTTTGGAGCAGGCGATTCTGGAGCAATTGCGGAGTATGTCACAACAGCTGGCGGTTTTGGGGGGAAGTGGGCGCAAAGAGCAAGCGGACACTGGATTATGAACTCGGTGAATACGGAATTGTTGGCGCAACTGAAGCAGGCGTTCGGCGATCTGGCCGGACAAGATCTTGCTGACGCCGGGCCGGAGTCGACTTTCCTGGACTTGGGATTCGACTCGTTGTTTCTGACGCAAGCGGCGGCTTTGCTGAAGAACCGGTTTGGAGTGAAGATCACCTTCCGCCAGTTGCTTGAGGAATTCACCTCGCTGGGTGCCCTCGCAAGGCAACTTGACCAGCATATGCCGGCCGACCGACGGCCGCAGCCCGCCCGCGCTGCCTCGCAACCGGTGCCGGCGACGGTGCAACCGGTGGCAACCGGCCTGCCGCCGGCGGCTGAAGTGCCGGTGACCGAAGTGACCGCCTCAGGCGGCCGTGCGCTGACCAGCACCGTTCTCGAACGGGTCATGAAGGAACAGTTGCGGGTGATGGAACAGCAGTTGACCCTGTTGCGCGGGAGCACTCCCGCGTCCACGGCATTTGCCGGCGCGCTCGCGGGCACGGCGGTTCAACCTTCCGGGGCCTCGGCTTCAGCCGTTCCGGCTGCTTCCGCGTCGCTGGACACGGGCGTTCCGTTCGCCGCGGTGGCGGAGTCGGAACCCGCTCCCGCTCCCGGTCCGGCCCAGCACGGGCCATTTCGACAGCCGGATCGTAGTCCCAAAGGAGGGCTTACGGAGCTGCAACAGGATTATTTGGGACGGTTCATGGCGCGGTATGTGGCGCGCACGCCCAAGTCCAAGGAATACACCCAGCTTCATCGGGAACGTTTTGCCGATCCGCGAGCCGTGGCCGGTTTCAAGCCGAATTGGAAGGAGATGGTTTATCCGATCGTCTCCGAGCGTTCGTCCGGCGCGCACATCTGGGATATCGATGGGAACCGGTGGGTCGATGTGACCCTGGGATTCGGGGTGGCTTTGTTAGGGCACTCGCCGAAGTTCATCACGGAAGCCGTCAAAGCCCAGTTGGACCTCGGCGTCGAGATCGGACCACAATCGGCGCTGGCCGGAGAGGTGGCGGAACTCATTTGCGAGTTTACGGGCATGGACCGCGTCACATTCTGCAACACGGGTTCGGAAGCGGTCATGGCGGCTTTGCGCCTTTGCCGCACCGTTACCGGTCGGACCCGGGTGGTGGTGTTCAGCGGCGCGTACCACGGCACCTTCGATGAAGTGCTGGTGCGGGGAGCGATGATCCGGGGCGAACCCAAAACTCTGGCGATCGCCCCCGGAATCGCGCCGAACCTGATCAGCGAGGTGGTGGTGCTCGAGTATGGCGCGGCGGCCTCGCTCGAATGGATCCGCGCTCATGCGGAAGAACTGGCAGCGGTGCTGGTGGAAGTGGTCCAAAGCCGGCATCCGGATCTGCAGCCACGCGAGTTCCTGCAGGAGTTGCGGGAGATCACGCGGGCAGCCGAGACACCGCTGATCTTCGACGAGGTGATCACTGGCTTCCGGTGCCATCCCGGCGGCGCCCAGGCCTATTTTGGCATCCGCGCCGACCTCGCCACCTATGGGAAGATCGTGGGCGGCGGCATGCCGCTCGGGTTCGTGGCGGGCCGGCGCGAACTGATGGACGCGTTTGACGGAGGCGCGTGGCAGTATGGCGATGACTCGTTTCCGGCGGTGGGAGTGACTTTCTTTGCCGGGACCTTCGTGCGTCATCCCCTGGCCATGGCGGCCGCCAAGGCAATGCTGCATCATCTGAAAGCGGAAGGACCGCAGTTGCAGGCCGGCCTGGCCGCGCGCACGGAGCGGATGCTGGGCGAACTGAACCGCTATTTCGAGCGCCACGAGGTGCCGGTGCACCTGGAGCGGTTCACCTCTCAATGGTACCCGCACTTTGGCGCCGAGGTGAAGTGGGGGTCGCTCCTGTACTACCACCTGCGTGAGAAAGGCCTCCACATCTGGGAAGGACGCCCCTGCTTCCTTTCCACCGCCCACACGACCGAAGACGAGGAATTCATCATTCGCGCCTTCAAACAGAGCGTTGCTGAAATGCAGGCGGGAGGGTTCCTGCCGGGACGCTCGGACGGCGAATTCAAGGCTCTGCCTGGAGCTCGATCGCGTGCGAACGAGAGCGAAGCCGCCGAAGCCGCAGGTAAGAGGCAGCAATTGCAGGAAAGTCCACTGACCGATGCACAGAAGGAGATCTGGCTCTCGGCGAGCATGGGAGAGGACGCGAACTGCGCATACAATGAGTCGATTACGGTTCATCTTAACGGCACACTGGAGGTTCCGGTGCTGGAATGTGCGCTTTTGGAGCTTCTGCAGCGGCACCCCGCTTTGCGCAGCAGGTTTAGTGAGGGTGGTGAGAAACAAGTATATGAGGAGCCTCCGACGCACTTAGAACTGCGGCTCGAAGATTGGTCCGGATTGGAGGAATCTGAGGCCGCGGGTCGGTTGGCCGCTGCATGTGCCGAGGAGCAGCGAACGCCCTTTGATCTGGTGCATGGACCGCTGGTGCGGTTTTGGCTGGCGGTCCTGACACCGGTGAAGCACGCGCTGGTTGTCACTGCCCACCATTTGGTCTGCGATGGATGGTCTTTTGGCATGCTGGTTGCCGAATTGTCCACCCTTTACAACGCTCGCCTTGCAGGCGGCCAAGCGAAGCTCCCGCCAGCAATGTCATTCGGGGATTACGCCCGTGAACTCGAGAAAGAGCAGGGGAGTTCCGAGCGGCGGAGTGCGGAGGCTTACTGGATCGAAAAATTCAAGGATGGGGCACCTGCGCTCGAATTGCCAACGGACCGACCGCGCCCAGCTACGAAGACTTACGCCGGGTCCATGACCAGCCGCGTGATGGATCCCGATCGTTACGCGCGACTCAAACGAGCGACTCCGAAGCTTGGTGGCACTCTCTTTAGCACGCTCCTGGCAGCGTTTGCAGCGTTGCTCTACCGCTTGAGCGGCCAGCGAGACCTCGTGGTGGGCGTGCCGGCTGCCGGCCAGACCCTGGTTGGCTGCGACGAACTGATCGGGCATTGCCTCCATTTCCTCCCCATGCGTTTTAAATGCGAGAGCGACATCCCGTTTGGTGAATTTGCGGCCGGGGTCAAGCGAACGGTACTCGATGCGTATGAGCACCAAACCATGACCTATGGGACCCTCGTCCAAAGACTTCGATTGCCACGGGACCCAAGCCGGCTGCCTCTGGTTTCGGTGATCTTCAACATCGACAAGTTTGGTTTTGACCGTCTCCGGATGACCGGCTTGGACGTTCGCGTGACTACCAACCCGAAACAGTTCGTGAACATGGATCTGTTTTTTAACCTGATTCAAGCCGAGGCATCCCTGGAGATCGAATGCGAATACAACACGGACCTTTTTGACCGAGACACGATCGAGCGATGGCTGGGGCATTTTGAAACGTTAGTTGAAGGGATCATCGCGCAAGGTGATCGCGCGCTGGGAAACCTTCAATTGCTGAGCGAGTCTGATCGAAGCCAGCTGCTGATCGAGTGGAACCAGACCGCGCATGATTACCCGCGGGACGTTGCCATTCATGAGCTTTTCGCCGAACAGGCTCGAAGGAACCCAAGCAAGACAGCCGTTCGCTGTTGCGAACAGTCTCTTACCTACGCCGAACTTGATGATGCGACAAACCGTTTGGCAGCCCGTCTTCAGAATTTGGGACTGCAGTCGGGAGACTTGGTTGGGGTTTGTCTCGAACGCTCCATTGCCATGGTGGTCGGCGTGTTGGGCATTCTGAAGGCGGGCGTTGCGTATGTTCCACTGGATCCGAGGTTCCCGGTTGAGCGGCTCGCATTGATGATTGAAGACGCCAAGATCCAGGTCCTGGTTACTCAGGCTGATCTGGTGGGATTACTTGCGAAGCGGATTTCAGAGACCGTTGTTCTCGACGAAACACCGCTTTCCGCACCGGGTGAATTCGTGCCCCGGCAAGTTCGTGGGCCTGACCTCGCCCACGTCATATTTACGTCTGGGTCCACGGGGCGTCCCAAAGGGGTGGAGATCACCCATCGGTCGATAGTCAACTTGCTACATTCCATGCAGCGCGAGCCCGGGTTGGTCGAGTCTGACGTTTTATTGGCGGTTACGACCTTATCGTTTGACATGGCTGGCCTTGAATTGCTTTTGCCACTGGTCAGCGGCGCGACCGTGGTTATAGCCCCGCGAGACGCCGTGCTGGATGGGCAGCTTCTCAAGGAAGAATTGGCCCGATCGGAGGCCACGGTCATGCAGGCTACGCCAGTGACCTGGCGCATGCTGGTCACTGCCGGTTGGAGAGGTGACAAGCGCCTCAAGGTTATGTCTGGCGGCGAGCCATTCCCTAGAGACCTGGCGAATCAGCTGGCTGGTTCCTGTCGGGAAGTATGGAATCTGTATGGACCGACTGAGACCACGGTTTATTCCACAGGGTGCCGTTTGTACCCGGACCAGGGGCTGATCACCATCGGCCGCCCTATTGCCAACACCCAAGTGTTCATTCTCGACGACCGGTTACAGCCCGTTCCGATTGGAGTCGTTGGCGAGCTGTATATTGCGGGTGATGGATTGGCAAGGGGATACTTGGGACAGCCCGAACTAACAGCCAGGAAGTTCATTTCCAATCCCTTCAGCACGGACCAGGCAGAACGGATGTATCGCACGGGCGATTTGGCCAGGTACCGGTCAGACGGTAGCATCGAGTTTCTGGGTCGCAACGACTATCAAGTTAAGATTAGAGGCTTTCGGATCGAGCTCGGAGAAATCGAGATGGCTCTGGCTCGACATGATGCCGTGGGACAGGCAGTCGTCGTTGTGCGTGAAGACAGTCCCGACAGCAAGTTGCTTGTGGCCTATGTCGTGCCTCGCGCGCCAGGCATCGCGCCTGATGATCTGCGTCGCCATTTACGGGAACACTTGCCGGAGTACATGGTGCCCGCCCACTACGTGTTTCTCGAGCGGTTTCCGCTTACGCCGAACAATAAGATCGACCGAGCGAGGTTACCGAAGCCCGAGGATGCCCGGTCAGATCTTCAGAGTGAGTTCGTCGCTCCACGAACGCCGACCGAGACAGCACTGGTTGAGATTTGGGAGAAAGTGCTCGGTGTTCCACAAGTGGGTATTCACGACAATTTCTTCGAACTCGGTGGTGAATCCATGCTGGCAATGCGTGTCATCATGCAGGCAGGCAAGTCTGGTATGGTGCTTCGCCCACTGTCGATATTTAAACATCAAACGATTGCCGAGTTGGCCACGTCGATCGATCAGAGCAGCGCAAAGTGCAGCGAGCAAGGGGTGGTGGCTGGTCCAGTGCCACTGACTCCGGGGCAAATGCGGTTCTGGTTCGATCGAACGACCTGCGATCGGCACCATTGGAACGTCTCGACTATCGTGCAGGCGCCCCGGCTTGATCCGGACGCAATCCACCGCGCACTTCGCAAAGTGGTGGCGCACCATGACGCGCTCAGGATGCGACTGACAGAGAGTAACGGTGAGTGGCATCAACTTGCTTCCCCGTCAACAGACGACATCTCGTTCCAGAGTTACGACCTCACAGAATTGGTGGTGGAGCAGCAGCGGCTGGAGATCGAATCAAGATGCGCGAGGCTGCAAGGGAGTCTGGATTTGATGAACGGGCCGGTGTTTTGCGTGGCACACTTCCGATGTGGAGCGAAGCAGCACGATCGCCTCTTCTTTGCTCTTCACCATTTTGTGATCGACGCTCTGTCTTGGAATGTCTTTTGGGAAGATTTTGAAGGCGCGTATCAACAGGCCTCGCAGGGCTCAGAGATCGTACTGCCCCGCCAGACCACCTCTTTCTTTAATTGGGCAGGCAAATTGCCACGGCTTGCTGAATCGACCAAGGTGCAAAGAGCAATTCCTCAATGGCTTGCCTTGCCTTGGGGTGAGGTCGAACGGTTGCCGCTGGATTATCCGGCATCCCCGAATGCAAACAGCAACCAGTCAGCCGAAATGCATGAGTTTTGCCTGAACCTCAAGGAGTCGGAACCCATCGTGCGGCGAAGCCGCAGTTACCAGCCCGAGCATTTTCTTGTAACCGCATTGGCACAGGTGCTGGCGAGATGGACAAATTCGTCCGTCGTCCTGATCGATTCGCTCGGACACGGGCGGAACATGGTCGAAGATGCCGATCTTTCGCGCACAGTTGGCTTCATGCTCGTGTACGAGCCCATGGTGGTTCGGGTGCCGAAAAGTAGCGATGCTTCATCTCTGGTGACGTCAACCGCCGAGCAGTTGCGCGCTCTGCCGCCGGGGTACACCCTGGATCTACTACGCTTCCATTGTGGTAATCCTGATCTGAAAGCTTCGTTCCAGAGTCTGCCACGCTCGGAAGTGCTGTTTAACTACACCGGCGCTCAGGGAGTTGATCCAATCGAGACGAGCGGAGTGTTTGAACCGTGCAGTGATTTGCACGGCGCGGACGAAAGTCCACGAGGCTTGCGTTACTATCCTCTGGCCGTAAATGCGGCCATCGAAAGGGGATGCGTGCGTGTGAGAATGGTGTACAGCCGGGCACTGCATAAACGTGAGACCATAGAGCAACTGGCCGATGACTATCGCGGCGTTCTGGAGGAAATGGCTCGTGCACACGCGCAGCGCACATGCCTCTCAGTTGAAGTATCGGCTAGCTAAGCTGCGAGACGAGCGACCGAACTGTATGCGTAGCGTAGTTCTGAGCAAACGGCTGTTTGACGTATTGATCAGTAGCAGCCTGCTGGCTGTTGTTTGGCCTCTGTTGGTCGTTATCGGCTTCCTTGTCCGGTGGCGGCTGGGAACGCCCGTCTTATTCAAGCAGGAGCGTCCCGGTTTACACGGGAAACCTTTCGTCATTCTGAAGTTCCGAACGATGACGGACGCCTGTGATGGGAATGGGGAATTACTTTCCGACGAAGAGCGGTGTCCCGCGTTCGGGCGGTTTCTGCGCAGCACCAGCCTGGACGAACTCCCGGAGCTGTGGAACGTGCTGAAAGGGGAGATGAGTTTGGTGGGACCGCGCCCATTGATGATGGTTTACCTGGAGCGATATAGTCCGGAGCAAGCGCGACGACATGAGGTGCTGCCGGGCATCACCGGTTGGGCGCAAGTCAACGGTCGCAATGCTATTTCATGGGATGACAAGTTCAAGCTGGACGTATGGTATGTTGACCACCGCACCTTGTGGTTGGACTTCAAGATTCTGGTTCTGACCGCACTCAAGGTGTTCAAGCGGGAGGGCATAAGCGCCCCGGGCGAAGTGACCGCAACCGAATTTCTCGGCAACCCGCCGGAACCCACGAAGTGATTCACCGCGATCAAACATGTTCGATGCGGATCTTGCGGCTCGATGAGTGTGGCAAGCGCCGGGACGGGTAGATTGGATGGGTTGGGCGCGGGGCTGAATGTGGTTCACTGGGGTGAATGCGAATCAATTTGCCGGTTGGCTGGAACGTCAGGGGCATCGCGTCGTACGCACCGCGAGCAGTTTCTGGTATAATGCGGGGCCGCGCATTCTCCAATCGTTTCCGTATCACCGGATCGTTGTGCCTGGCGAGGAGGAAATCGCCGGATTACTGCGTGAGAACAAGGCGGTTGGTCTGCGGTATTCGGCGCCGGTCGGGAATTCGCTTGGGCGAGTAAGCTACCACAGTGTGGTTTATGCCCCGTACTCAATCGAGCGGCTGAGCTCCAACGCCCGCAGTTGCACGAATCGGGGGTTACGACATTGTCAGGTTCAGCGGATCGAGTTCGAGCGGCTCGAGGAGGACGGTTGGAGTCTGCAGCGAGATACACTCGCCAGACAGCACCGGGAGGCGACGCTGGACGAGAGACAATGGCAACGCATCTGTCGGGCGTCGCGAGAGGTGGAGGGGTTCGAGGTGTGGGGCGCGCTGGTGCAGGGCAAGCTGGCGGCTTCGATCCTCGTGGCGCAGGTCGAGGACACCTGCTATTACCTCTACCCGCAAAGCCATCGGGATTATTTCAAGCTTCACGTGAACAACGCGCTGGTTTACCGCCTCACCGTCGAGTTGTTATCGCGTCCGGGCGTGAAGAGCATCTTTTATGGGTTGGAGTCCCTGGACGCCCCGGCGAGCGTGGACGAGTTCAAGTTTCGCATGGGGTTCGAAGCCAGGCCGGTTCGCCAGCGGGTGGTATTTCATCCCTGGTTGCCCCCGCGATGCGTGCGTTTGGGCCATTCGCTGTTGCGCAGGCTCCATCGGAGCCGCCCAAACGCCGCGTTTCTGGCTAAGGCCGAGGGGTTCTTTCGGTTTCATGTGGAGGGCTCCGGGCAGTTGCCGGCGCGAGGACCGCGCAGGCTGCTTACGATTTCCTGATCCAATGCGAAATGCTGACTCGAATAATGCGAGATCGATCCGCTGGTTGGCGGTGATCCTGGCGGTGCTGGTGGGCCTGGACCTGGTGCTGGTTCAGCGGCACCAGTCAAGCGGCCAGTTTGGGATTACGCTGTTGTGCTGGAGCGCGTTGATCATGAGCCTCCGGCGCCACACGACGTTCTTGCGGCATTCGCGCGTTGGGCCAGCCGTATGGCTGGCGGGGTATTCATTAATTGCGCTTCTGTTCGTGAACTTGTGGTGGCGTGGCTTATCCTGGAACCATTACTTGTCCCTTTATCCCATCTGGGTCGGTATCGCTCTTGGGCTTCTGGCCGGCGGATGGGCTGGGGTTGCCCGATTCTGGCGTGAATTGACGATTTTGTTCTTCCTGGGAATCCCGCACGGGTTCCTGCTCGATCTGGTGGATTTATCGGAGGTGACCGCGCAGTTCGCCGCTCTGCTGCTGCATTATGTGGGCAAGGATGTGATTTTGACTGGAACCGAGATTTCATTGCCGGGTGGAGCGGTCGAGGTGGTGAAGAGCTGTGATGGGACCGGCGCCATCGCGTATTTGACCTGTCTGGCAATGGTGTTTCTGCTGCTTTTTCCCACGACACGATGGCAACGGGTTGTCACCCTTCCCCTGGCGATAGGGATCGCCTTTGGAACGAACGCGGTGCGCGTCGCCATGCTGGCCGTGATCACGGCCTCCGCCGGTGAACATGCTTTCGACTACTGGCACACCGGCCAAGGATCGATGCTCTGGACCGGCCTGCCGGTTCTGCTGTTTGGGGTTTTCTGTTTCTTCGCGCTACGTTCGAGCGGCCGGCCAACTGAATGCGCACCGGAGGTTACCGCGGCGTCGGGTGGCGGCAGTACTCCAGGTTGTTCCGTCGAAGGCCCTTTATCGAGCGTGTAGCCTGGGTTGTCGTGGTTCGATCAACCGGGGTGTCCATTGGTTCCCGATGCCGGTCGGAAGGCGGAGGTCGGGACAGAGGAGTAATGGTATGGGGAAGCAAATTGGATCGGCCAAGGAACTCGCTGTTTATGTTGAGGCTTATCGCTTGGCGATGGACATATTGGCTCGATTTCGCACGCGACTGCGGATACTTGCCCGCTGGTGAATTCGATAAACTCCATGACGCTTGCCAGGTTGTGGGACAGATGCTCGGTTCGATGCTGAAGAAGCCATCAACTTTTCTCCTATCCGCTTCCGAGATCACAGGCACTCATCACTCAAAATCTCCGGATCTCTGACCTCCGACCTCTGTCTTCCGATTTCCGACTTCCGATCTCTGCCTTCTGCCTTCTGCCTTTCAACTATGTGCGGCATCGCTGGCATTCTTAACCTGACGGGTGCGGAAGCGCCGTCCGAATCGAGCTTGAGTTCGATGCTGGGCATGATCCGGCATCGCGGGCCCGATCAGTTCGGGATGTACCTGGGAGACCGGGTGGGGATCGGCAACGCGCGGTTGAGCATCATCGATCTTGGGGGGGGGCAACAACCGATCCCGAACGAGGATCAGGCGATCTGGGTGGTTTACAACGGCGAGATCTTCAATTACGTCGAGCTGCGGGCTGAGCTCGAGGCGAAAGGACACCGGTTCTCGACGCACTGCGACACTGAGGTGGTCGCCCATGCGTACGAGGAATATGGTCCGGATTGCCTGACCCGGTTCAATGGGCAGTTTGCCGTGGCGGTGTGGAATGAAAGGGAGCGTTCGTTGTTTCTGGGTCGAGATCGGCTCGGGGTACGGCCCTTGTTTTATACGGAGTGCAACGGCCGTTTGCTTTTTGGATCGGAGATCAAAGCGATCCTGGCCTGCCCCGAGGTGCCGAGGGCACTTGATCCGGTCGCCTTGGACGAGGTGTTCACTTACTGGAGTCCCCAGACTCCACGGACCAGTTTTCGGGGGATATTCGAGCTGCCCCCCGGGCATTACCTGGTTGCGCGCGATGGCGACATTCAAATTCATCCTTACTGGGACCTGCTTTCGACGTTCGACGTTGGACGTTCGACGTTGGACGTTCGTCCGGCCCGTTCCATCGACGATTACGCCGATGAATTCCGGTCGCTTCTTACGGACGCCGTCCGCATCCGGCTGAGAGCCGATGTCCCGGTGGGGGCCTATTTAAGTGGCGGCCTGGATTCGTCGACGATCGCGGCGGTGGTGCGGAACCTTGGGGTGAGTCACCTGGACACTTTCTCGATTGCGTTCAACGATCCGAAGTTCGATGAAAGCGAGCATCAGCGAAAAATGGCGAGGTTCCTGGGCACGGATCACCAGGTGGTGCAGGCCACTCACGCCGATATCGGACGGGTCTTCCCGGAGGTGATCTGGCATACGGAAACGCCCATCCTCCGGACGGCGCCAGCCCCGATGTTCCTGCTCTCGAAGCTGGTTCATGATCGGAACTACAAGGTCGTGCTGACCGGTGAAGGAGCCGACGAGTTCCTGGGTGGCTACGATATTTTCAAGGAAAGCATGGTGCGCCGGTTCTGGGCGCGTCGGCCCGAGTCACAGTGGCGGCCCGCGCTGCTGCGCCGGCTTTACCCGGATATCGGAGGGTTATCGACCGCAAGTGCGGCCTATCTGAGAGCCTTTTTCGGCCAGGGCCTGACTGAGACCGATCGAGCTGATTACTCGCACATGATCCGCTGGCGAAATACGCGGAGAGGCACAAGGTTCTTTTCGAGGGAGCTTGCCGCTGCAATCGCGAGTGGGAAAGGGGCGAACGTCGAACGTCCAACGTTCAACGTCGAACGTCGAAGTCCCCAAGCGCACTTGGAACGGGCTCAGTACCA
>JAHDYP010000142.1 GCA_023383055.1 Verrucomicrobiota bacterium
AGGACTCATAAGCCTTTGGTCGGGGGTTCAAATCCCTCCTCTGGCACCAATTTTCAAACCCTCGCGCGTCGATCTAAATACTTCTGTTTAAATTGGTTGTATATATATCTTCTCGCCTCAAGGTCAAAACACGTTAGATGCAAGGAGCGCGGAGGTATTTGCCCGGAATAGCGCATTTCGGGGCATATCTTTGGGCAAATCCTGGGAGCGCGAAGGTTCGTTCAGCCTCTGAGCCATGCGGGGGGGCGAAGGCGCCGCTCGGCTTGGGCTGGCGTGACTGGTTCGGCAGGTTCATCATGAACAGTCGCGTCGAGTCTGTCCCACGCTGGTGTCGGCTTTGCCAACGGCTGCCGCTTGCGTCTCCTCGGGGCGCTCGGAATTTCACACCGGCAAACGCAATACCCCAGAAGGCCACGGTCCGAGGAGCGAGATTCCCACATGAAGTTCGTGACCACTCTGGAGCGGGACGAGGACGGTGTTTGGCTCGGCGAATGCCCGTCGATCCCCGGTTGCGTCGGCCAGGGCAAGATCTGGTGCGTGAGCGCGGCAGCCACATGATCCTGGCCAAGGACGGCCATAGGGCGACGCTTTTCGTCCCCGATCATCGCGAGATTGCCAAGGGGACGTTGCGGAGTCTGATCCGATCAAGCGGACTGACCGTGGAGGAGTTCGTGGCGCTGACGGGCAAATAGCCGCCGTGCGACTCGGAGACTTGAACTGCGTCGCGGAGTGAGGCCAACCGTCTCGGTGAATCAGGTCGGGCGGGAGCGTGTCCCTTCCGCGGTATTCATGGCTGGAAAGTGGTGGAGGATGCAGCCCTGATTGACAAACGATCCTTAACCTGCAATGAATTCCACACAGCCTCACTTATGCGTGTCGGACATAATCGGCCTGTCCCCTCCAAGAAGCAAAGCCCATCCGCGTTTTGATTCACCATGAAAACCATGTCCTCCATCGGGTTGTTGTGCGGTACGCTCCTCCTGGCAGCGGTATCCCGTGTGACGGCAGCCCCCGCGCCGGAAACGCTCTACACGCTGCTCTACGAATATTCGGGGATCGTGTTTGATGCCGAACGGTCGAGCCTGTATCTGGCATTCCCAGGCCGTCAAGTGGTGGTCCGCCATGATCTGGCGAGTGGCCAAGAAGTAGCCGCCATTCCTTTAAGTCTGACGCCGACGAAAGCCGCGATCACACCGGATGGCCGGTGGCTTTATGTCGGGGAAACGCACCGGACTGAGGAGGGTTGGGAAACGGACGAGCCGGGTAAGATCGCCGAGATCGATCTCGAGAACTTCACGCTGGTCCGGGAGATCGATTATCCCTACAGCCCACGCCATCTCCTGGCGCGAAACGACCGGATCCTCGTGGTGGGAACTCCGGCGCTTTGGGGCCACGAGGTGCACCTGTTCGATGCCGTTACTGGTGAACATGGCGGGACGGAGGTCGCGACATCGCTGAACTTGATGTTGGATCCTTCGCAGCAGTCCTTCTTTTGCGCTGGATTGGGAACCGTATTTCAACCCAATGTGCGCACCGCCATTCTCACCGACCCACTCAGGTTTGGAGACCGGTGGGGCTGCCCGGATCCGAACATGCTGGGGGAGGTCGATGCGTCGCCCGACGGGCAGCTTTTGGTTTCCAGTGGCAGGTTCTACCGTGGAGCAGCGGATGATCCCGCGCAGGATATGACCCCGATCGAGACTCCCGAGACGGCACGGCAATACGGTTTGACCCGGTTTGCGCCGCCCGATGGTCGAACCTTTCTGATGGCCGGGTACAGCCTGGGTTTCTTTCGACGAGATCTTCTTGAGCCTTTTACCACCGTGTCCACCGGGGGCGAACTCGTCGTGGCCGCAGCCTACGCCGGTGAATACGTGTATGCCCTGGTCCTGCAATCGGATTACACCACGGCACGGATGATTCGGCTGTCGGACCCGGGCATCGGGCTGGAGGACAACGAACTCCCGGTCGCCGCCTTCACGTGGACTCCGTTGGAGCCCACGGATCGTGACGATGTGCAGTTCGATGCCTCGAGTAGTGTCGATGACGAGCCGGCGTTCGAGAATCTCACGTTTCGCTGGGATTTCGATAGCGATGGCGTGTTCGATACGACTGACACACCGGAACCGATCGCCGCTCAACGTTTCCGTGGGGCGGGCATCCAGAACATCACGCTGGAAGTGCGCGACCGCTTTGGGGCCATTGCGCGGATCACCAACTCGCTCACCGTGACCGCAGTGCCTGACTCCGGCGAACCCTTCGGCCCGCACACTCCCTGGCGGATTCCGATGGCTTCGAACCGTCTGGTGTTTGATCCAGTCCGGCCGATCCTGTATGCGGCGAACCAGTTCAACCAATCGCTCGTGCAGATGGACCTGACGACGGGCGAAGTCACCCGGCAATGGAAATTGGACGCGCAAGCTTATGGTTTGGCTGTCCGTCCCGACGGCAGCCGGTTGTACCTGGGGCTCACCACCAACGATGTTACATTCTACGATGCGCGTGGGAACGGGTGGATTGCTGACTTTGACCTTATTCAGGGGCGCAAGGAGCACGCTTTTGCAGTGAAGATCGAACCGATGAATCTGCTCGCCACCGATGCAGGCAAACTCATTGTGTATGGTGAATCCAACCCTGAACGCGAAATCCGGCTTTACGACGCCGTTCCCAGCGGCCTAGTTTGGGCGCTAGCTCCGTTTCAAACCAGCGGGTTGGCCCTCCACCCCTCGCAGACGGTGATTTACGCGGCGGCTGAGGACAGTCCATTCACTCTGCAACGCCTCTGGCTTACTCCCGGCAATGCCTCCTTAGGTGGGCCGATCGCCTCTCCCCATGGGTCGGGTGGACGCGTCTTCCCCATGCCGGATGGCACCAACCTCGTGACCAGGCTGGGCACGCTGCTGACCGCCTCACCCGAACCCGGTCCCGTGGCGGATATGACTTTGGTTCGAGATCTTGGCCTCGGTCCAATTGTCAATGTACTGCCAATTCCCGACCGCGGATTGGTGGGACTGATTCAGTGGACGGGCCAGCCATTCAACAACCTGGTGTTCCTGCGCGAGGACTGGCAAACGGAACTGGTCCGAGTGCCCGTAGATGCGTATTTGGGCGAGGTCGCGCGCTACGGCGACCGTTACTTCCTGGCTGGTTCATCAGAATCCGAGACATGGGTCGAGAGCCGGCGAATCCCCGCGGGGACGGTCGAGCAAAACTTACCGCCCGCGGTCGCGTTGCTGTCACCGGCGGCGGACGCCATGATCCTTCTGGGTGATATGGTGGAATTGCACGCCGAGGCCAGCGACGAAGATGGCATCGTCACCAGCCTGCGATTCATGAACGGCGAGGAAGACCTGGGCGAAGCGGTGGCGCCGTGGAACAGCCTGAGTTGGCAACCTTCCCAGCCGGGCACCAACTACATCTCCGCGGTGGCCACGGATAACCTGGGCGCCACCACCCGTACTCCGGCGGTGACTCTCATCGTGAATGCGCCGCCGATCCTCACCCTGAACGATCCATCGGCAGGTGCCACGTTGGAATCGCCGGCCAGCTTCACGCTCGAGGCGGAGGCCAGCGATCCGGATGGGTCGGTGGTGGAAGTGGAGTTCTTTTACCGGCAATACCTTGGTGTTCCGATTTCCCTGGGAATCGTCGACACCAGTCCGTATCGGCTTGAAGTGACCAACTTCGTTGGCATTGACGTTCAGATCGAGGCCGTGGCCCGGGACAACCTCGGGGCCAGCGCCCGTGCCATTCAGTTCCTGCGGATCATTGGTCCGGCGGGCGATGACATCCGCCGCCCGCTGCCGGTCACCGGGACCGACGTTACGATCCGCACCAACAACGTGGCCGCCACCAGGCAGTACGAAGAAGCACTCCGTTTAAACATCAGCCCAACTCCGGAACGAACCTTGTGGTGGGAGTGGACCGCTCCGGGTGACGGCGTGCTCCACTGCTCGACCCGCGGCAGTTCCTTCAACGCCCAACTCATCCTCGTCCATCTCATGGAATACCCGATGATGGATCTCCTGGCATTGAGCCGGCAGGTGCCCGAGTCCACCTATACCAAGACCGTGAAGCTGCCGGTGTTCAGTGGCCGCAAGTACCTCATTGGGGTATCGGCTCTCTACGCCACCGATCAGGGCCTGATTACCCTGCGGCTGACGTATAGACCCTCAGCCGCCGAACCCGCTGAACCGCCAGCCAATGACGCCGTGGAAAACCGCATCCCCTTGGTCGGCGCGAATGTGACCGTGACCGGGAGCAACGTGGGCGCGACCACCGATTTCAGCGACCCCACCACGACGACCATGCCCCTGGGAAGGGCGTGGGGGACGGTCTGGTGGGGCTGGACCGCACCCGCCACGGGTCCCTATTGGATCTCGACGCGTGGCAGTGACTTTGACACCCGGCTCATGGTGACGTCGGGGATGCAGCCGGGTCAATTGACCGCGATCCAGATCAGCGACGACGAAGACACCACGATCTCGACCAGCAAGGTCATTCTCGAAGCCGTCCAGGACCGGGAGTACCCCATCGTGGTGGACGGTTACGGAGGCCATGTTGGAAACATCGTGCTGAGCATTGAACCAGCCCAAGGCGCGGCACCACCGTCGAACGACGACTTCGCCAATCGCCAACCGCTGACGGGATCGCTCGTGAGCGTTCGCGCGGCGACCTACAACGCCACCTTCGAATCCGGCGAACCCAGCAATAGCGGGAGCATCTTTGTCGAGAACGGGCACACCGTCTGGTACTCCTGGCTGGCTCCGCAGAGCGGAAAAGTCACGGCTCATCCGTACGGTAGCCGTCGCGGGGCCTTGATGAGCCTCACCGTTTGGGAGGGAGATTCGCTCGAGAACCTGAAGTGGATCACGAGTGGAGGCCGCCTTCCAGCCGAGTGGCAAGCCGTCGCGGGCCACACCTACCAGCTCCAGGTGAATGGCTCGCTCGACACCGCCTTCACCGTGATCCTCGACGCCAGCCTGGAGGAAGAACTGCCGCGCCTGCGCCTGACCGGAGCGGGTGAGCCGAACGGATTCAGCCTGGAACTTGGCAGCCTGGCCTACCGCCGCCTTGAACTGTTGAGATCCAGTGACCTGAACTCCTGGGAGCAACTCGCTGAACTATGGCTGGAAGGCACTACGAACCTCGTCGCAGAGCCGGTCGTCGGCAGCGCCCGGGAATTCTTCCGTGCGGTCGCGCATTAGTGCCTATGAAAGCAGTCCAATCGCGATGGTGGGGCGCGGTTGCCCTCATCTCATTATTGTTCCTCCAGGCTTGTTCCAAAGATCCCACGGCCGAATATCGGGCCTCGGCGGGTTCCGTTGCCGACATCACGGCGCCAAAGCCTGACTACTCCTCGCTGGATCCCGGTTTTACGAACTGGTGCTTCGAATGGTCCCGAGAGACGTACCTGAAGTCCTATGAAAGCCAGGGTCGACGGGATCCCCAGTGGGACGAGATCGTCCGCCCTGCGCTGTCGAACTATGCGCGGCTCCGCGTCACCGATGAGGCGCTGACGATTGAACATCGTCGGGATTTCAAGCGAGCCGTTGATGCGGGGTGCGATGATCCCCTGGTGGTCTACCTGTACACCCGGGTCATGTACGATCCCGATCAGGCGACGCGGAAGACGGCCGTAAAGTATACCCTGGCGGCTCGACAGCTCGACAACTCACACTATGCCGGGCTCATCCAATGCTTCGGCCATCTTCGGGCGGCCCAGGCCTGGCGTAACACCGACACCAACAAACCGCCGCAGGTTAACGAGCATCGCGGTCTTGCCTTCGACAGACTGCTGAAAGTCCTGCAGCACGATGCATTGCCCGTCACGATCGCCTTTCAATTCTGCGACGAATTTTACCGCGAGCTCAGCCGAAGTCCCCAGAGCGCCGAGCTGTTTCGCCAGAAGATCGAACCGCTTTTCAACGCTCGATGGCCTGAGGAAGCCAGGACAATGCTCCTCAAAGGCCGATTCGCCGTCGACGATGCGTGGGCCGCGCGCGGAAGTGGGTGGGCCAACACGGTGACCGAGGAGGGCTGGAGAGTGTTCCATCGGCGGTTGGCCGATGCTGAGCAGGCCCTCAACTGGTCGTGGGAACTGGACCCCACCTTGCCGGGGACACCGTTGGAATTCATGCGCGTTGAACTTGGCCAGGGCCGGGGTCGGGCGCGGATGGAATTGTGGTTCAATCGCGCCATCGTCCATCCGGGTGCGCGCTACGATGCCCTTGAGCAGAAGCTCTGGTATCTCCAACCCCGCTGGCATGGTTCGGAGGAAGAATGTCTCCTGGCCGCCCGCGACATCCTGAAATCCGATGATTTCAAAGGAAATTGTCCGCTGCAGCTTTATCGCCTCCATGAGTCGCTGGCTAAGTATTTCGAAGACAGGCGCCCTGAGTATTGGCTCGAACCACACGTCTGGCCCGACCTCAAAGCCGCTTTCGAGCGCTATTTCTCACAGGATGAGGCCGACAACGGTTGGCGTCACAATTACATTCTGTGTGCCTATCGTTGTCGCCAATGGGCTACTGTGAACGAGGAACTCGGCAAACTTGACGACGTCAATTACGCCTATTTCGGCGGCGAGGAGGAATTCAATCGGATGAAGGCCGAGGCGCAGCGCCACACCCAAGAGTAGCGCAGGCGGCGCGTTTCGTATCGACCGGCGGAGATGATTCTTTTACCTGCTGGCAGATGATTTCGGCTTTGATCTGACAACGGACTCGGCGGCGGGCGAGCAAAGCCGAGGTCCAGTCGACGGTCACGCTCTTGCGCACATGCGTAACGAGTTCGGTGGCGATCACCTTCAGCTTGGTGTCGCCCGTGACTTGGACTGCGAACGGCCACGGAGCCTGGCGTGGTTCACGCCAATTTCCAACCCGCTGAGTAGGATTTGCGGATGAGACGGTCAGCACCGCGGGTGTTGCGGGCCTTGAGGGTGACGGGATCCCACTCCAATTTTTGGCCGATGCGGTAGGCCACATTGCCGAGGTGATTGGCGATCGTGAGGGCGGCGGCATACTCGAAGTTCGAGCCGGTGTGGCTGCCGGTTTTGCAGGCGATGAGCCATTCCTCGAAGTGCCCTGGCGACGGCGGGATGAAGGGATCGGGGCGTTTGAAATCCCTGAACTTGTCCTCGGGCAACAGGAGATGTTGGCCGTAATCCGACAGCAGCATTCCCTGGTCGCCTACGAAGAGGATGGCCATGCCCCATTGGGGGATTTTGCCGTCGGTGAAGTAGGAGGGTTTCTTGGTGCCCTGATACCAGGTCATCGTCACGGGTGGCATATTGCCGCGGGCGCCGTAGGTGTAACGGGCGAGCATGGAGGCCGGGGCGATCTCGGGATGCGGCGGTGGTCCCTCGGCTTCGATGGTGAGCGGATCGCGGAGGTTGAGGGCCCAGAATGGCAGGTCATTCAGATGGCTGCCCATGTCCGACATGGTGCCGCTGCCAAAGTCCCACCAGCGATACCATTTCGGTCCGGGCCAGTAGACCTCATGGAACGGTCGCTTCGGTGCCGGGCCGAGGAACAGATCCCAGTGGAGGCCGGCGGGTATGGGCGACGATCCGGCGGGCCGTTCCTGGACGTTGACAATATCCTGGTTGGCCTGGGCTTCGGCGGGCGTCTGCCAGCCCCAAGCCCGCGAGACCCAGACATGCGCTTCCCGGACTGGGCCGATGGCACCGGTCTGGATCAACTCGACCACGCGATGATAGTTTGGGGCGGCGTGGATCTGGGTGCCCATTTGTGTGGCCACTTTGGCATTGGCGGCGGCCTGAGCGATGATGCGGGCCTCCGCGATGGAATGCGTCAGCGGTTTTTCGCAGTAGACATGTTTGCGTTGTTGGAGTGCCCAGAGGGTGGCGAAGGCATGCGTGTGTTCGGCGGTGGCAACACAGACGGCGTCGAGGTCGTTGGCCGCGTCGAGCAGTTTGCGAAAATCGACATACTTGCGCGCCTGAGGATGCTTGGCGCCCACCGCGTTGAGGCGGTCTTCGGCCACGTCGCAGAGCGCTACGATGTTTTCGCCCTGGGATTGTTCCACAGCGGCACCACCCCGGCCGCCGCAGCCGATGATTCCGATGTTGAGTTTGTTGTTGAGATTCTGTCCGCGCAGGAATGCCGGAGCGCCGAACGCGAAGGCGCCGGTGGTCAGCAGCGACAGTCTCAGAAAACCGCGGCGGGGAAGGGATACCGAGGACGTCGGACGGGATGAGGACCGAAACGAGGGAGGGTTCATGGGCGGAGGCTACTCCACCCCGGTAAGGCGTCAAGTGTGGGGCGAGACCGTATCAGGGACTCGCCGTGACGGGGGTGATGCGGAAGCTGTATTGGTAGAGCTTGGGCGGGAGGCGATACGTTTCGAGGGGCTGGGCGCCCCAGCTATTGATGCTGCCGAGGCCGCGTTGACGGTAGTCGAGGTTCACGGTGATGAAATCGCGATCCGGCAGTTCGTGGAGATGTCGGGCGGCCTGCAAATCGTCCTGGGTGAACGGCCAAGCGCTGACGCTCAGGAGGTCGCCCAGGTGATCGATCCTCAAGCCATGGCCCCCGGCATGGGTCCAGGACACCCACCGCACGTCGGATCGGTTTCCGTTTTCCTGGGGCCGCACGTAGGGATGCAGCAGGTCCTTCACCCGGCCGGAGTAAAGGCCGACGTGGGCGCTGGCCTGGCGATCCCAGTAGTTTTCGTGGGGGCCGCGTCCGAACCAGGTCATGGTGTCGAGGTCATCGGGGATGGCCATTTGGAGGCCGACGCGCGGCAATTCCGGCATGTCGGTGTTGGGGATGAAGTGGAAGTGTACGTCGAGGTTGTCGCGTCGCACCGCGAAGGTCAGGGTCCAATCCACCTGGCCGCTGACCATGGTCCCTTCCCCTTTGATCCAAACCAAGTGATCGTCGCTGCCGATCCGGCGCAGGCTGGTGACGACTCGTTCCGGTCCGGCGTGTTCCCAGATGCCGGCATCGCGACGCAGGAGGTCGCTGCTGGCATTGTCGTTGTCCGTTTGCGCGCGCCAAAGGTTGGGGATCAGGGGACTGGCGAGGAGTTCGCGACCATCGGCAACGAGGGATTCGAGAGTGCCGCTGGCGTGACCGAAAGTGGCAGTGAAGGTCGGCGCGTGGACGAGGATGGCTTCCGGTGACTCGGAGAGGTGCAGGGTGCCGGTGGTGCGGGCGCTTACCGTGGCAACGATCGGGGATAATGTCTGAACTATGGGGAATTGAGCGGTGGCCACGATGTGACCGGCTTCGGCCCAGGGTCGGGATTGGCGCAGGGCAAACTCGATATTCAGGAAATACTCGGTTCCCGGTTGTGGTTTGAGCTTTTGGATCGGGAGCCGGACGGTCCTGGCCGTTTGCGGTTCGAGGGCAAGGGTGGGGAGTTCACCGGATTGAATGGGGAGACCGTTCGAGCTGACCGTGAATCGGCCGAGGAACTCGCGGGTGTTGAGGAATGCGTAATCGTTCCGGACGCGGATCCGCCCGCGAGCTGGATCGACGGGTTCAAGCTTGAGGTATTGGTAAACGTGTTTGACCTCGAGCAAAGCCGGGCTGGGGCGGCGGTCGGGCAGGACCAGACCGTTGCAGTTGAAGTTGCCGTCGGACGGGGTGCCGGGTGGGCCAAAGTCGCCGCCGTAGGCCCAGAACTCGCGTCCCTGGTCGTCGCGGGCGCGCAGGGCCTGGTCCACCCAGTCCCAGATGAAGCCGCCTTGGAGGCGCGGATGGCTTTCGATGATGTCCCAGTATTCCTTGAAGTTGCCGAGGCTGTTGCCCATGGCGTGGGCGTATTCGCACATGATCAACGGCCGGTCGGTGACGGCTTCGGCATATTCGAGGAGGGTGTCCGGGTGCGGGTACATGGGGCAAAAGATGTCCGTGTGCGGCTTGAGTTTGGCGCGTTCGTATTGGACGGGCCGGCTGGGGTCGCGATCTTTGACCCAGGCATAGGCGGTTTCGAAAGCGGGGCCGTCGCCGGCCTCGTTGCCGAGGGACCAGATGATGATGGAGGGATGGTTTTTGTCGCGTTCGACCATGCGTTGGATGCGATCGCGGTGGGCGGCGTGCCATTCCGGTTTCCAGGCCAGGCTGGTGCGGGGATCGTAGCCGATGCCGTGGCTTTCGACGTTCGCCTCATCCACGACATAGAGGCCGTAGAAATCGCACAGGGCATACCAGTCGGGTGCGTTCGGGTAGTGCGAGGTGCGGACGGCGTTGAGGTTGTGCTGTTTCATCAGCTGGATGTCCCGAATCATCGAAGCGTGGCTGACGGTGTAGCCGGTGTCGGGGTCCATCTCGTGCCGGTTGACGCCTTTCAGGCGCAGGGGTTGGCCGTTGACGCGGAGTTGGCCGTCTTCGATGTCGACGGTCCGGAAGCCGATCGTCTGCGGGATGACTTCGAGGATCGATTCGTCCGCAGCGCGCAGCACCAGGTCGAGGCGATACAGTTGGGGGTCTTCGGCCGACCACGGCATCACGCCCGGCACGCTGGCCTTCAGCGTGAGCGTTTCAGGTGCCGAGGGCGCGACAAGGGTATTGGCGGTGAGCGGGCCGAGTTCAATGGGGCGGTTGCCATCCCACAAGGCGAGTTCAAGGGTCACGGCGGCGGCGGCCGTGCCGCGATTGTGGAGTTCGGCGTTGATGCTCAGTTTACCTTCCCGACGACGAGCGTCCCACGAGGCGCGCACGAAATGATCCCGCAGGTGGATGTTGCCGAGGCAATAGAGATAGACATCGCGGAAAATGCCGCTCATCCGCCATTTGTCCTGGTCTTCGAGGTAGGAACCATCCGAGTACCGGTAGGCTTCGACCGCCAGGAGATTTTCCCCGGGCTGCAGGTGGGACGTGATGTCAAAGGCCGCCGGGGTACGGCTGCCTTTGCTGGAGCCGGCATACCGGCCGTTGACCCAGAGGTCGAAGGCCGATTCGACGCCGTCGAAATGCACCCGGATTTCGCGGTCCTGCCACGAGGGTGGGAGGGTGAAGCTACGGCGGTAGGCGCCCACGGAGTTGCGGTCGTGGGGGATTCGCGGCGGGTCCATCTTGCCCCAGGGACACAAGGCGTCGGTGCGCATGAAGTTAACGTAGATGGGAATGCCGTAGCCTTGGCGTTCGAGACAGGAAGGCACCGGAATCGTGGACCAGTCGCGCGTGTCGAAGTCGGGCCGTTCGAAGCCGGCGATGCGCTCGGCGATGGAGGGTGCCCAGCGGAACTGCCAGGGCCCGTTGAGCGAAAGATACCAAGGCGAACCGGCGCGGCGTTGTTCGAGGGGTAGTATTTGATCGCTGACGGCCTGGGCGCTTGCCAGGTCCGGAAAGCGGATGGCAGTTGCGCTGGGCGCCGCGCGGTGTCTTCCCAGGATTTCGGGATTCTCCCAGTCCGGGGTGGCGGGGATGGCGAGAGCAGCGTGGAGGGACCAGGCGAGCAGGCTGGGCAGGGAGAGTCCAATACCCGTTAGCCGCCGCACGCGGAGTCTTCCGGGTCCGGAGGCATCGGTGGGCGTGATCATGCCGTGAGGATTCCGAAAGCGGCGTGGATGCGCAACGGAAGATTGCGGTGGGAACCGTGAGAGGGGGCGGAGATTGGCTGAAGGAAACGAAGGGGGACGAAAGGGGGGGAGAGCCGCCGCTGACCGGCAGTGTGGGGCGCCCTCCGATGGTCACACGCGGGTTGACCGTGGGGCGGCGGGCTGGGATATTCGGCCAAACCAACGAAGGAGCACATGATGAAGATCACGTATTACGGGCATTCGTGTTTTGGGGTGGAGGTGGGCGGGAAACATCTCCTGTTCGACCCGTTCATCACCGCGAATGGGCTGGCCAAGCAGATTCGGGCAGACCAGATTCCGGCCGATTACATTCTGCTGTCGCACGCGCACGAGGATCATGTGGCCGACGCGGTCAGCATCGCGAAGCGGACGCAGGCGAAAGTGTTGTCGAACTACGAGATTTACCTTTGGCTGACGCGGCAAGGGATCAAGGAGGCGTTGCCGATGAACCTCGGGGGGACCGCGAAGTTGGAGGGCGGCGGGATGCAGGCGACGCTGGTGCCGGCGCTGCACTCGAGCAGTTTGCCGGACGGCACCTATGGCGGGACGGCGGGAGGTTGGGTGGTGCGGACGACGGAAGGCAGTTTTTACTACTCGGGTGATACCGCGCTGATGACCGACATGAAGCTGATTGGATCCTCGACGAAACTGAAGTGGGCGGCATTGTGCGTTGGCGATACCTTCACGATGGGCGTGGAGGATGCGATTCAGGCGGCGGAGTATGTCGGCTGCGACCAGGTATTGGGGGTGCATTACGACACGTTTCCGCCCATTCAGATCGATCATGCCGAGGCGAAGCGGAAGTTCCGAGGGGCGGGGCGCACGCTTTATCTCCCGCCGATTGGCGGAAGTCTCGAGCTCTGAGGGACGGAAGGCTGTGTTCGGGCTTGAACTCTGAACCGTCCCGTCTAACAATGCGCCGTCCACAATAAGAAACCGCACTATGAAAGCAGAACCAAGAGTCATTCCGCGTCGAACATTTTTCAAGACCATGGGTCAAGCCGCCGCGGCCGGGGCGGTGTTGGGACTGCCGCAGATTGTGCCGTCGCGGGTGTTGGGCGCCGCGGGTCGGCCCGGAGCGAACGACCGGATCGTGATTGGGCACATCGGGGTTGGCGGCATGGGTGGCGGGCACCTGGATTACACGGTGGCACGGATGAAACGGGGCGACGTGCAGGTGGTGGCGGTATGCGACTGCGATTCACGGCGACTGGCGGGCGCGCTCGAGAAGGCGGGGCCGCAGGCCAAGGCGTATCGGGATTACCGCGAGTTGCTGGCGCGATCGGACATGGATGCGGTGGTGATTGCGACGCCGGATCATTGGCACGCGGTGCAGACGGTCCACGCGGCGGAGTCGGGCAAGCATGTATACGTCGAGAAACCGGCCTGCTGCACCATTGAGGAAGGCAAGGCGATGGTGGAGGCGGGGAAACGCAACCGGGTGGCGATCCAGGTGGGGTCCCAGGGGCGGTCGCAGAAGGAGGCTTACCAGGCGCATCTGTATATTGCCAACGGCATGATTGGGCAGGTGCGCAAGGTGACCTGCTGGCATTACGCGAGCGATGTCGATCGCAATCCGGTGCCGGACCGCGAGCCGCCGGCGGAGTTGGATTGGGACATGTGGCTGGGACCGATGCGCTGGCGTCCCTATAACCCGCGGTATTGTCATGGGACGTTCCGCTGGGTGATGGAATCGGGCGGTGGCCAGATCCGGGATCGCGGGGCGCACGTGATGAGCAACGCGCTCCATTTCATGAACGCGGATCAGACCGGCCCGGTGACGGTCGAGGCCCGGGGTACGCTGCCCAAGAAGGGGCTTTGGGACACCGCGATCGACATGGAGGTGGTCTACGAGTTCAAGAATCCGGACTGGACGATGGTCTGGGCGCAGCCGGGCAAGATGACTCCGTATTTTGATGAGGCGAAGAAGAAGATGCTCGGTATCCGGGACGGTTACGGCGCGGTTTATCAGGGGGACAAAGACAGCCTGATTGTCTGGGTGGGCGATGGCCAGGTGTTTACCGAGATGAAAGCGGTTGATTTCCGAAAGCCGGCGGGCGGGGTGGATGTCTATCGGAGCCCGAGTTTCGATCATCACGAGGATTGGTTCCAGGGGATCCGCACCGGGAAGAAGACCGTGATGAACATCGAGGGTGGGGTGGCCACGGCGAACCTGACGGTGTTGGGCAACCTGTCGCTCGTGCTGGGACGCAAGTTGCAGTGGGATCCGGTGAAGCAAGAGATTGTGGGCGACGAACAGGCGCGACGCATGATGAGCCGGCCGCAGCGGCATCCGTATTCGCTGTGACGACCGGGAAGAAACCAGAACGACTTTGAATGAACCGAATATGACAACCAAAGAACTATCTCCCATCGCGGTGGCCGGCGTGGCCGCGGGTATGGCGATTTCGTCGCAGGCCCAATCAGCCACCGATCTGGTCGGACGACTCAAGAGCAAAGACGATGATGTGCGGGGCGATGCCTGGCAACAGGCCGGGCCGGCCGGCGCCGCGGCCGTCGGGCCGGTGGCCGCGCTCTGGACCGAGGCGGACTTCGAAGTGGCGCGATCCGCCAAACGCGCGGTATGGAATATCGTGCACCACGCGGGACGCCCCGGCGCGGCGAAGGAAGCCCAGGCCGTCGAGCAGGCGCTGCTGCCGTTGCTCGGGCACGCGGAAGCCGCCGTGCGACGGGAGGCGGCCTGGATGCTGTCCGAGGTCGGCGGGAACGACTCGGTGGAGCCGCTTGCGAAACTGCTGAGTGACCGCGAGGTCAAGGACGACGCCCGGTGCGCGCTCGAGCGGTTACCGGGGAACAAGGCAATCAAGGCCTTGCGGGATGCGCTCAAGACGGCACCCGAAGACTTCCGGTATGCGCTCGCGGAGTCCTTGCGGAAGCGTGGCGAGAAAGTCCAGGGCTATCCCAGTCGCAAGCTGGTGCCGACGAAGGCGTGAGCTGACCGGGATTGACCGGAGGGTCGGAGGGGCGCAGAGTGTGGCCGCCATCCGAGTGGAATGACGGGTGGCAGGCAGATTACATGGATAAGAAGATACTCTACCGAACCGTCGAGGAGCTCCGGCAGCAATGTCGGTTTGCGCAGGGGGCATTTCAATCGCTGCGACTTCGGTTGAACGAACTGGACCAGGAACGGGTGTTTCTGTACGTGCACGCTTTCCTGGGGCATGCGGTGATGATCTCGCGGTTGCTCTGGCCCGCACGCGCGGTCTCGGCTGAGCGGGGAGAACTTCTGCGCAAGGAACTGAGTGTTCCGGCCGATTCCGCGCTCCGGATGAGCGGCGGCCGCGAGGAGGTCGAGCGATTCGACGAGGCGTACGAAGATTGGCTATTGGCTCTGCCGGAGGCGGATTACGTGGATCAGAATCTGATGCCGACGGGGACCATGGCGGGGTCCAAAGCGGATGTTTTTCAGCGGAGCCTCGATCCGGACATGATGGTATTTCAGTTGCGCGGGCAGCCGATCCCCTTGCGTAAGGTGAGCGACGCGATCCGGGTGTTGGAAGGCGCCACACAGCAGTGGCTCCGCACCCACCAGCCGTGGTGAGGGGGACGGAAGTTACATTTTGAGGCTTTCAGGAGGGACCACAATTCGCCGTTGGCCGGGGCCGCGGACACGTGGGAACGGTGGCGGTCCAGTGGAGCGCATCGGGCAGGGCGGAAGGGGAGGAGGCGCATGGCACGGATGCCGCCCCGGCGGTCAGGCAGGCGAGAAGCGCGGCGCACTCGAACGTCAGGGCATTCATGGTGGGGACTGCCGCAAGCAGACGATTTCCACCAGGTCAAGGCCGAGGGCGGTGGCGGCTTCGTGTTTGCCGACGATTTTGAGCATGAGTTCGTTTTGGCCCTGGCGGAAGGGTAGGGTGCCCAGGGTGAGGCGCCCGCTCTTTTCGAGTTGGGGACGGTAGAGATCGACGGGGTCGGCAACGGGGATTTCGTCCGCGAAAAGCTGGATCTTGCCTTGTGCGGGGCCTTTGACGGCGACGATCTGGATCTGGTATTGGCCGTCGGCGGGGAGGTCGAGCGTGAGGTAAAGAAACGGAGGACCGAACCAATCCTGGCCGTCGGCGCGGGTTGAGAGGAAGCGGATCTCTTCATCGCCGAGTTTGATTTGTCCCCGGCTGAGGGAAGCGTTTTGGAAGGTCCAGGCGCGAATGGGGATCTGCCACCAGGCGGGGAAGACCACTTCGGAGGGATCGACCACGGCGCGGGCGGCGAGCGGCGGGAGGGTAACGGTGTTATTGGGGAGATGATCGGCGTAGAGATAGGTTACGGCGCAGTAGTCGGTGGGGATATTGTTGTCCGTGCCGGAATGCTCGATTATCTGGCGGAGAGATTGCCGGAAGGGGTAGGCGTCAGCGAGGAGGAGGCGATAGCCGCCGGTGCGGCCGAGGTGTTTTTGGTAACCGAGACAGCCGCTCCAGGGGAACGAGAGCCGTTTTTCCCAACGATCGGGGACGTCGTACCAGCCGCCATTGAAGAAGTCCTCCGAGCCCGTGCCGTGAATGGCGAGGTTACCGTCGATCCAGGTTTGGTCGTCGCCTTCGAAGAAGAGGGTTTTACCGGACTCGAGGCCCTGCGATTGGAGCACGGCGCCGACGACGTGACCGCGTGCCTGGGTGTCGAGGAAGGTGAAGGGTTGGCCGATCGCGGTGGGGTTTTCGCGGTGCCAGAGGGCGTGGAAGCGGCCTTCGTTCGGTTGGCGGCCGGTCGGCGAATGGATCACCTCGGCGGTCAGTTCGATGGGCGAACCCGAGGTGGCTTCCGAGAGCAGTTCGACACGTGCGGAACGGTCGAACGGCATCGGGAAATAGCAGTAGGCGGATTGAGCGTCGGCGCCGACCAGGAGCGAACGCATGGCCGGTTCACCCCAGGCGAACCCGAAGAAATCGCCGGCAGGACAGAGGACGGCGGGGGCGTCGCCGTCGAAGGACATGCGCAGGACCAGTGAGCGCTGTTTGTCGATGAGCGCGGAGGCGGGGGAAAGGCGGAGGCCGACGATCCGGCCGGGTTCGGTGGATTCATAAAGGACAACAGAATTGCGGGGGGCAAGCGTGAGGGTGCGTCGGCGGGTCTCGATTCTGGCGCCGGGAGGGGCGCCCCATGGGGAGATGTCCCGGCCGGTGGCGGCGAAGAGTTCAACGGCCTTGTCGAAGTGGGGTTGGTCCTGGGATGCCAGGGCAGGCTGGAAGGTGCGGATCGGTGTGCCGGTCGGATAGGTGGAGTAATTGACCTGGTGGAACTGAACGCGCTCGCCGCGGATGACAATCTTGCAGGATTCCGCGAAGGGGATGGGCACGTAGCTGAAGAATCCGCCGACGCCATAGCCGACGAGCGGTTTGACGAAGGGCGGATGGTTGCCCAGGAAGAGTTGGCGGAACGCGACGCTAAACCGCGGTTTCTCTTCGCCGTCGAAGTAGAAGTCCATCGGGTCGTCAGAAGGTGTGGGGGTCCAGATGCGGTGGATGACGCCGGGGCCCTGGAGATCGGCGATGACCAGGCCGACCGGTTCCTTGCGGAGCACGGAGTACTTGCCGGAGAAGCCGTCGTCGTTGCCGCCGGAGCGGTCGTAGCTGGAGGCCATGCCGATCTGGATCGACGTTTTGTAGGCGGGGAGAAGGTCGAGGCGGTGGAGGGCATCCCAACCGAGCGGAGGTGAGGGTGGTTCGGCCGCACGCAGGGGCGAGCAACCCAGGCCGACGGCGATCGAGAAATAAAGGAGGGCGCTCGCACAATGCCACGAGGCAGTCGGGCCAGAGGAAGAGCGGGCGTCCGCAGGGCATTGTGGAGAAGACGACATGGGCTGGGTGCTGGGCATGGATCACAAGTGCCGCATTGTGAGGCTGGCGACAAGCCAGAAGTGGGGCGTGTGCGATGCTGGGTTGAGGTCGGCAGGGCGGGCCGGTTACGAGACGGACGAGTTTGTCGCTGGCGGTTCGACTTGGAGATTTGCTATTGACCAGCGGGGATTCCGGCCGATGCTCGAGTTGGTGCGATTCGCGCCCCGCAATCACGGTGCTCGCATCGTGCCGGAACAGTCACAGTCTCCCGGATCCGGGAAAGAGAGACGCGCGAAAACGCGGGACTTTACCAGACTCGACCACGGGTTACTTGCGGTCATCGTGGGCGGTCGACAGCTCGGACCGACGTTGGTTCTGGGTGCCCGGGTTCAGTTCGCATTCTGAGTTCAGCTGGCTTAACCTGACATCCGCCGCATGAAAACCGATCGAACCGTGAATAGACTCCTCGCAGGACTGGTCCTGGGACTCGCCGCCGGTCTGGCGGCCGCCGAGGCCAAGGACATTAAGCTGCTGAATGTATCCTACGATCCGACGCGGGAATTTTACCAGGAGTTCAACGTTGCCTTCGCGAGGCATTGGAAGGCCGAGACCGGTGACACCGTCATCGTTCAGCAGTCCCACGGCGGCGCCGGCAAACAAGCCCGGTCGGTTATTGACGGGCTCCAGGCGGACGTGGTCACGCTCGCTCTTGCCTACGATATCGACATGATCGCCGAGAAGGCCAAGCTGCTCCCGATCGACTGGCAGCAGCGATTGTCCCATAACAGCTCGCCGTACACCTCAACGATCGTGTTCCTGGTTCGGAAAGGGAATCCCAAGGGGATCAAGGATTGGGATGACCTGGTTCGGCCGGGCGTCTCGGTTATCACTCCCAATCCGAAAACCTCGGGTGGGGCGCGTTGGAATTACCTGGCCGCTTGGGCGTATGCCCTGCAGCACAACGCGGGCGATGAGGCCAAGGCGAGAGATTTCATCACCCGGCTTTTCCGGAATGTCCCGGTGCTGGACTCGGGCGCCCGCGGGGCGACGACCACCTTTGCGCAGCGGGGCATTGGTGATGTCTTCATTTCGTGGGAGAACGAGGCCTTTCTCGCGATCAAGGAATTTGGCGTCGAGAAACTCGAGATCGTGGTGCCCTCGTTGAGCATCCTGGCCGAGCCGCCGGTCGCGGTGGTGGACCGGGTGGCGAAAAGGAAGGGCAACGAAAAGGTCGCTCGGGCTTACCTCGAGTATCTCTATTCGGACGAAGGGCAGGAGATCGCCGGCAAGCATTTCTATCGGCCGCGCTCGGAGAAAGCGGCGGCCCGATACGCACACCAGTTCACCCAAGTGAAACTCATCACGATCGACGAAGTCTTCGGCGGCTGGCATAAGGCCCAAAGAACCCACTTTGCCGACGGGGGGGTATTCGACCGGATTTTCAAGCCCTAGCCCGGATTCCTGAGGGATTCGTGGGCTTCTTGCAGCGGTTCTTTAAGGGCACGAAAAATCCGGGCTGCCCGCACCTCGCTTGTATGTGAGCTTCCAGGGCTTCGGTTTCAGCGGGCTGCGGGTTCGGTGCATGTCTGGCCAACGCCCGCAGACCCTTCACGCGAGCGTTGACACTGGCGGGTCGACAGCATAGCCTCCGGTCACAAATTACACATCAACATGTTAAGAGTTTTCTTGATTGTGGCGGTGGCGGCTGGTCTGGCGGCGGCCGTGGTTGGCTATACTCGTGTGGGAGGCAAGATCGGCGAGTTGAACACCGAGACCAATCGCAATCGCGCCAAACTCTTTGTCTT
>JAHDYP010000143.1:0-3770 GCA_023383055.1 Verrucomicrobiota bacterium
CGAGGTGGCGGAGAAAGTGTTTGGTCAGCCCCGGGGCTGACTCGGTCGGGCAGGTTCAACCTCACTTGGTGAGACGGCGGCGCGATGGTCACCCGGACATTGAGTTCGCGTATCACCGCGTTGTCCTCGACTACGAGGATTCGGTGAGCCGGCTTTCCGGGAAGTCGAGTTGGCGCGACCACGGTTTTCGCCGGGATGTTCTCAACAAGGGTGTTCATGTTGGTGGCGAGCTTTCGAGCACAGTCCTGAACGTAAGGCTGATCTCCGGTCCGGGGCCATGGGGTGTTCACCCCATCACCGAGGTCAGTCGGCGCTTCCGCCGGTGGGCCTGCTCGGGCCATGTCGCCGACGGTCAAGATTCCGGCCTCGCCTGTGTGCGTGGTTGCGTTTGCCATTGCCTATTCACAACGCCACGTTCACGCCGAGAGCGCGCTCGGCGCGCTTTTTCGTCGTCAGCAGGATGGCGATCCCGACCGTTGCCGATACCAAGGACCCGGTCAGGATGCCCAGCTTGGCCTCGCCCGCGAGGCCCGAACTTGAAATAGGGGTCAGATCCGAATGGCCCTTAGTTAAGGCTTCGATAATTGCGGGGTCGTCCCTTCCAATGGCGGTTGCGGTGGGAGGTTTCCTTGAAGCGGCGGCGTGGTTGATTGAGCAAAGGGTAGGGCTTGGGCCGGCGTTTGACCGCCCGTGGTTCCAGACGATTGGGCCGGAGGCGAACCAAGTCCCGGGCCAGACTCAACAGCAGATCCTCCCAGAGTAGGCAGCGCATTTTGCGGTTGCGGGCTTTGCCGATCGCCTCACTGTATTGGCGCAGCGCATCGACGCTGCCTTTGAAGCTGACCCGCTCCAGATCCACCGCGTAACGGGCGACGGCCTCGGCGATCACGCAGCGGATCAGATTGTGCGCCACCAGATACGCCAGCAGTTCCTTTTCGGCCATGTCCGGGGTTTTGCAGCGCAGTTCTTCCATGCCCATCGTGGTCTTCAGATCGCGCAAGCACAGTTCCAAACGCCAGCGTCGGGCGTAGAGGTCGATGAGCGCCGAGGCGGGGTAGAGTTGGGGGTCCAGCAGGGTGGTCACCAAGGTCACCCGGCGGGCGCGGCAGCCCCGAATCGTGGCGGTGAAACGGAGGATGCGCACGGTGATCTGCGCGGGCAAGAGAGCCCATTCGGTGGCCGAAAGAATCTCCGATTGCTGATACCCCTTGGACCACTGGAAGAGGCCGTCCTTCTTGCCCAGGCGCCGGGCTTTGCGAAAGTCCACCTTGCGGCGCTGGTGCAACCGGGCCACGACGTCCACCCCCTGCCGGGGTAATCCGGCCACGGTGGTGTATTCGCCGTAGGCGCGGTCTCCCAGGAGGATGTCCCCCTTCTTGAGCTGCGCTTGGTTCTTGGGGGTGTCGGCCAGTTGCACGGTGGAGCCATCCACCACCTTGACCGGACGCCCCCGGAGTTGGCCGCCGGAGCCGGCGCGGGCATCGGCCACCTGGGCGGTGCTGTCCAGGGCTTTGCCCAGTCGCGCCCGGGGCAGGCGTTGCCGGGCTTGCACGTAAGCGGAGTCGCCCTCATCGACGGGGCCTTGGCCGTGCAAGCGGAAGAGGGCCTGCACCTGGCGGACGACTTCGCGGCAGGAGGTGCCGCAGCCAGGCTTGACGGCCAGCTTAAAATGGCGCTTGTGAAAAAAAACTCCCCCTCGGTCGAGATCTTGGAAGCGCAGTACGACCGCTTGCGCCAAAGCCTGGCGCAAATCGGTTACATCAGCCAGGGATCGGTCCTGCAACGCTCGGTGGCCACTTCGGGACCAAGCGGCTATCAGTGGACCCGAAAAGTCGCCCGAAAAACCATCACCGTTTCCTTAAGCCAGCCCCAGTTCCTGGCCATGAAAGCGGCGGTGCAAAACGAGCGAACACTCTGGAAGACGATCCAGCAGATGGAAAAGATCTCCCGGCAGAACCTCTTTGCGTCCCTGCCGGACACCCGCCGACGCAAGCGCCTGGGCAAAAAAGCTTTAGGCCTTATCTAAGGGCCATTCAGAACTGACCCCTTTGCCAAGAAATGAGTAGCGAAACACAATACGAGTGTAGAGCTATTCGGTGCATGTATGTTAAACATAAGCAGTTGGTGTGAATCTCAATGTGGTCTCATAGTGGACATCTTATGAAACGAGTCTCGAATTATCTCGGATGGTCGGCCCTCTGGTTTGGCCTGATGCTCTGGACCTGCATATGCCTTCCCGTGCAAGCTTACGAGCGCTATAGCAGCTGCGCCGGCTGTCATGGGAACTTCACCGATTCAACCTCGCCCAAAGGAACGATCTTCCCTTCGAATAACAAGCACACGATGCATCGGAGTTCCAGTTACATGGACGCCGAGTGCAATCTCTGTCACCAGAGCGGCGACGACGATGATCCTTACATCGGGTCGTCGAACGGAACGGCGAACAATCCCGGCATGGGCTGCATCGGGTGTCATTTAGCGGAAGGCTTGCGTGCCAAGCATGCCGAGGGCGGAGTTGCGAGCTGCGGTGGATGTCACAGCGACGGACCTCCTTCGCCCGAGAACGTCAAACCACCCTATTACGACACGGCAGATACGAAGGTGAAGAACCCGGCCAATGATGTGAAGGCGGCCAACACGAACGAGAACTGGTCCGTGGGTGATTTCCTGGGGCTGGATAATGATGGCAACGGCTTGTATGACCTGGCCGACTTTGCCTGTGGTCGGTATCGTATCCTCTCGGCGACCAAAGAAGGGAACGATGTGCGGATCACTTGGGAGACGGCAGGCGGGCGCAAAGATGCCGTTCAGGCGGCAACCGATCTCGGGGGCAGCTTTGCGGATATCGGTGCGGCGACGTTGATTCCCGGGGTTGGCATCGTCGTCACGAATCGGCTCGAGGTTGGTGCGGCGACGAATGCGACACGGTTTTTCCGGCTGCGCTATGCGCCGTAGCGGCTAACGCGGAAGCGCCCCATTGCTGAAGGGCCTTGACAGGGTCTCTCGGCCGTTTGGTGAGAGACCCCGCACAAGTTGTTTTGGCGCTTCCCATGAACTGTGGGGAGTGCTTGGATAGACGCTCATGAAAGCAACCCGAGCTGCGGAGAGCGATGGCTCGTCTCGCAGGGGCAAACCTGCAAACGGAGGATTCCAGTGAAAACCAAGCAATGGCAGAGCATCATTTTGGTGAGTCTACTCACCTGTGCGAACGAACTGAGCTCGCAAGAGACTCCCGACATCGTCGATTACCGGGATGGACAGATCACGTGGACCAATGTCAATCCAGCCCTGTTCTATTCCGTCGAGTGGCTGTCTGGCTTGACCGCGCCCCAGTGGACCAGTTCATTCCGCGGTTTGCAGGATCTGCAGTCGACGGAACCGTACCTGACGGCTGAGTTGCCGATGTTCTTCCGCATCGTTGGAAGCAGCAATGCGCTGCACACTTTCGTGCTGTCGCCCGACTCGACAGAGGTTGCGGAAGGTTACTATACGGCAACCAATCTGGCGCAAGTGGATCCGGATCTGACGCCAGGGAACGTCAGAGAAGGTGTCAGCCTATTCGGCGTTCCGGGGACCGCAGTGGTGGCGACGGGCGACGCCAGCGAAGCCCAGGTGCTGTCGGGAAGCTCGTTCTCGGTCGCCGGACAGAGCGGCTTGGTGGGAACGATGCCCAACATGGGGGGAGTGGCGATCGTTCCGGGAACCGCGACGCAGTCGATCGCGCAAGGATACCATGACGGCACCGGCAGTGTCGCGGGAGAGGCGAATCT
>JAHDYP010000143.1:3870-15467 GCA_023383055.1 Verrucomicrobiota bacterium
GGCGTGGCGGGCAAGCCGGAGGTGGCGGATACGAGCAGCGGGGATGCCGTGGCCGAAGAAGTCCTGGAGGGCAAGACGGCGTGGGTGGACGGCGCGGAGATCACCGGGAGCATGACCAATGTGGGGGGAGTGGCGATCGTTCCGGGAACCGCGACGCAGCCGATCGCGCAAGGATACCATGACGGCACCGGCAGTGTCGCGGGAGAGGCGAATCTGCTGGCCGAAAACATCCGGGGCGGGGTGGCGATATTTGGCGTGGCGGGCAAGCCGGAGGTGGCGGATACGAGCAGCGGGGATGCCGTGGCCGCCGATGTCGTGGAGGGTAAGACGGCGTGGGTGGACGGCGCGGAGGTCGCAGGCGAGCGCACGCCCGCAGCGGTGCCGAAGACCGGCCAGACAAATACATTCCGGCCCGGGGATGACGGCGACGAGGAAGTGGGTGTGGATTGGCCAAATCCCCGATTCACAGTGATGTCGGACACGGGCATGGTTCGAGACAACTTGACGGGATTGATGTGGACGAGTGATGCCAATATCGACGGCCCGAAAGACTGGCCGAGCGCCGTCGATTTCTGTCAAGCCCTGGATCACGGGGGCTACACCGATTGGCGACTACCCAATATCCGTGAGATGCAAAGTCTGATTGACTTTGGCCGTTTTGATCCCGCGCTTCCCGCTGGGCATCATTTCACCGGTTGGCAGTCGGACAACTACTGGTCGAGTACCATGCTTGCGGATCCGTCGGGAGATGCATGGTACATGCGGCTCACGGATGGTTACATCGATGTCAGCGGGACAACAGCACAACACTATGTTTGGCCTGTCCGCGGCGGGCAGTGAATCGAAATTGGGTCAGTTCTTATGAGTGACTAGTTTGGTCAACGAGCATGGGCCTTCACTGCTCGTCGGGATAAAGTCAGAAGTATTTTGTATGAAATGAAGAACGCGGCGTGTCGCCGCCTAAAATGAAAAAGCTTGGCAGTTGGGACCAACAGCCTACCTTGACGCTTATGCTCACTCCGCAGGCCAGTCCATTACTGCCAATCGGCAGTTCAAGTTGTTTGTCGCGCGCTGCCCGCGACTCAGCCCCATGGCCCTCGTTCGACGGCCGCCTAACCCGCGGCCTTGTCTCGCTGGCCGCAGCGGTGATGATCGGCCTTGGCTGCCTGGCGCGGGCCGAGGTTTTCACCGGCGATCTTGACGTCGCGAGCCATCCCACGGCGGTGATTCCGCTGACGCTGATGAACGATGGTTCGCTCAACCTGGCGATCACCGTCGGCCCGCATCTCAACCTCAACGCTAACGCCGCCGTGGGAGTCACCGAAGGCGTGATCCTCTATGATTCCACCGGCACGAACCGGCTCTACGGAGCGGTGCAGGGCCAGGGCAGCACGGTCACTTACGTCATTCCCGGTTTGGGCGCGGGCAGCTATTCGGTCCGGCTGACCGCCATCGGCAATTTCCCCGGTCTGGGCTGGGGGCCTTACACGATGACCACCTCCGAGTCGCCCGATCCGCTGCCCAACGATCCGGAGCCAAACGATGATTTCGATCACGCGCTGGTGGCTGCGTTGGACACGGAGGTCGCGGGGCATCTGGGCTACCTCGGCCCGCAGTCCGTGCAGGAGGCCCAGGACTTCTGGCGGGTCACCCTGCCCAGTGACGGCACCCTGCAGCTGAATATCGTCACCGGGGAGCGGCTCAATTTGAACCAGAACGCCGTCGTGGGGGCCAGCGGCGGCGTCATGGTCTATGACGCGGACCGAGCGACCGTGTTCTTTTCCGGCGTCCAGGGCCAGAACACGACCAACACCCATTCCATCCATAAGCTGAAAGCCGGCGTTTATTACCTGCGGCTCGTGGTGCTGGGCGCGGGCTATTACGGCTCCTATCGCCTGACGCCGTGGCATATTCCCGAAACCCTGCCCAACGACCGCGAGCCCAACGACGCGCCGGCGCAGGCGCTGAGCCTGGCACCCGGGGCAACAGCCACCGGCCATCTCGGCTTCTACGGCGGCGGCGCCGCCACCGACACGGACTTGCAGGATTGGTATCGGCTGACGCTCCCCCACGCCGGCAACCTCGAACTGGAAGTGGGCTTGTCTCCATCGCTAAATCTCAATGTCAACGCCTCGATCGGCGCCAACAACGGCATCGTCCTCTTCGACAGCGACGCCGCCACCGCGCTCTTTGGCGTGGCCCAGGGTGAAAACACGACCCACACGCACGTGGTCACGCGGTTGAAGCCCGGGGTTTATTACCTTCGCCTGGCGAAGATCAACAACGCCGCCTACTACGGCGGTTATACCGTGACGCCCCGGCTGGTTCCAGCGCCGCAGGATCCGGAGCCGAATGACGCGTTCAGCGAGGCCGGTTGGGCGACCTTGGGCACGACGATCGAAGGCAACCTCGGGTTCCGCGGCCGTGGTCTGGGTCTGGCCGCGGACCAGTTGGACTGGTGGCAATTCACGATGCCCTCGACCGGGCAGGTGCAACTGGTCATCACCACCTACGGCAACCTCAATCTGAATCAAAATGCCAACGCCGGGACGACGGAGGGCATCACTGTCTTCGAGGGCACCCCTGCAGGCGAGGCGGGCGACCGGCGCTACGGAGCGGTCCAGGCTCAGGGCACCACGCAAACCCACGCCGTGGACCTGGCGGCGGGCCACTACTTCCTGCGACTCACCAAGCTCGGCCAGGACGCCTATTGGGGCACGTATGCCGTCACCTTCCACTCTGTCGGTGCCCCCATCATCAACAGCCCGGCCGCGGCGCGGGGTTTCACTGGCCAGCCGTTCACCTACACCATTACGGCGCTCGGCGGCGGCGAATTTGGGGCGCAGGGGCTGCCGCCGGAATTGTCGCTCGACCCGGCCACTGGCCTCATTTCCGGCACGCCCGGCCAGCCCGGCACTTACAACGTGACCCTCCTGGCCACGAATGCCAGTGGCAACTCTTCCGCCTCGCTCACGCTCACGATCCTGCCGCTGCCCACCTTGTCCATCCAGGCAGCAGCCGGCCATCAATTCGTGCTTTCTTGGCCGGCGGACTACGCGGATTTTGTCCTGCTCAATGCCGGCGCCGTGGACGGAAGCGCCGCGTGGGAACCCGTTCAGCCCGAGCCCACGCCCAGCGGCGGAAGCCTGGTGGTCACGAATGGGATCGGGACCGGCCCGGGTTTCTATCGCTTGATCCTTGGCACGAGGCCGTGAGGCGGGAAGGAGCTTGGCTCCGATCCGAAAGAGCCTAAACTCAAAACACGGTGAAACCCTACTGGATGCTGTTCCCGCTTGCCGCCTTTGCATCAGGCGCCGCCCGCAACTGGAGCGTCGTCGGGAAAACATCGCCATGGGTGAACCGCCGCGTGGATCGCAAAGCCGTGGAGGAAAGGGATTCGGCAAGAGTGCTAGCGGGCAAATGTCGACAATATAGATACGACCCCGTTGCCTTCGTCCTTCGATTTCTGACTGCGCTGCTGTGCCTGGCCGGCATGCCGGTGTCGGCCGTGGAGGCCGAACGCCCTAATATCATTTTCATTCTCGCCGATGACCTGGGTTACTCCGATCTCGGGTGTTACGGCGGCGAGATCGAGACGCCCCACCTGGATTCGCTGGCGCGGAACGGCCTGCGGTTCACCCAGTTCTACAATACCGCCCGCTGCTGGCCCACCCGCGGGGCGCTGCTGACCGGTTATTACGCCCAGCAGATCCGTCGGGATGCCCTGCCTAACGTAAATGGCGGCGGCCAGGGCGTGCGGCCAAATTGGGCGCCGCTGTTGCCGGACTTCCTGAAAGCCGCCGGATATCGCAGCTATCACAGTGGCAAGTGGCACATCGACGGTGATGTGCTCGCCGGCGGCTTCGACCGCTCCTTTCACACCCGGAACGACGGCAATTTCTTTACGGTCAAAGGCAATCTTCTCGACGACCAACCGATCACGCCGCCCGCCGATGAATCCAACTACTACGTCACCACCGCCACCGCGGACCATGCCATCGAATGTTTGAAGGACCACGCGGCTCATCATGCGGGCAAGCCGTTCTTTCAATACATCCCGTTCATTGCGCCGCATTTCCCGCTGCATGCGCTGCCGGAAGACATCGCGAAGTATCGCGACGCGTATGTCGCCGGCTGGGAAGCCATGCGCGAAGCCCGGTTCCGTCGGCAGCAGGAAATGGGCATCCTGAACACCACGCTCTCCGCCTTGGAACGTGACGTCGGCCCGCCTTACGCCTTCCCCGATGCCATGGAGAAGCTCGGCCCGGGCGAGGTCAACCGCCCGTTGCCCTGGACCGAGCTCACCGAGGAGCAGCGCCGTTTTCAGGCCACGAAAATGGCGATCCACGCCGCCATGATCGATCGTATGGACCAGGAGATCGGTCGTGTCATCGCCCAACTCAAAGTGATGGGCGCTTTCGACAACACGCTGATCTTCTTCGCCTCCGACAACGGCGCCAGCGCCGAGATCATGGTGCGCCACGGCGGCCACGATCCGCGGGCCGCGCCGGGCAGTGCCTCCACGTACCTCTGTCTGGGTCCTGGTTTCTCGAGCGCGTGCAACACGCCCTTCCGTCGTCACAAGACCTGGGTGCACGAAGGGGGCATCAGCACGCCGTTGATTGCGCATTGGCCGCGCGGCATAGCGGCCAGGAACGAACTGCGTCACACCCCGGCCCACGTGATCGATATCGTGCCCACGGTGCTCGAGGTTGCCGGCATTCAAAAGCCCGACGCCTGGAATGGCAAACCGATCCCACCCGCACCGGGCCGGAGCCTCGTGCCCGCGTTCGCCAAGGAAGAGCAGATTGCCCGCGACAGTCTTTGGTGGCTGCACGAAGGCCACCGCGCCATTCGCATGGGCGACTGGAAACTCGTCGCCGCCAAGGGCGATCCGTGGGAGCTCTATAATCTGAAGACTGATCGCGCCGAGCAGCACAACCTGGCCGCCCGAATGACCGACAAGGTCAAGGAATTGGAACAAAACTGGCAGCAGCAAACCGCCAGCTTCGCGAACCTCCTTCGGCCGCCGCAGCCGCCCCAGTCGGGCGACTCGGCGGCGGAACCAAGGTCGGGCGTGATCCTCCGACAGCGGTCGAAGATTATCTTCGACCGCCAGAACACCCGGACGGAAACGTACTGGGACGGCAAACTGGCGAGCGTCTTTACTGCGGGCAAGCTGGGCGCCTGGGAGGCGTACCAGGACGTCGGCCGGGTCGTCATCCATCCGATTCCTGAACCGAACCACTGGGTGATCGAACATCCCGATTTCGGAGCTTTCAGCGCGCGCTGGATCGCACCGGGCGATCGACCTCAAACCAACGAGGTACTCAGGATCCAGGTCGGCGCAACAAAAAGTCAACAGGAACACGGCGCTAGAGCCGTCGTTCCCGAGGGAGGTCCATGAGACGATTCAGGGTGATTCTGGCAGCCAAGCTAGAGTATACGAGCACGGCCCTTTGGTTCCAGTGGCTACGCGTTCCGCGTTCGAGTTTGCCTTGAAGCGGATGGGTCATCGCCGCAGACTCGGCGTGTGAAACTCCGAACCCCAATCTGGACCGTTATCCTTTTCCTGGCCGTTAGTGTTCCGGGTGACCTGGGTGCGGCGCAATCACCTCCGGGCATCATTCTGGACACCGATTTCCGATCGGACGTGGACGACGTGGGCACGCTGGCGTTGTTGAACGCGCTGGCGGACAACGGAGAGTGCGCGTTGCTGGGCGTGATGGCGAGCCAGACCGGACCGTGGGTGGTGGGCGCGATCAACGCCGTGAACACCTGGTATGGGCGTGGTCAAGTGCCGATCGGACGCAGCCCGGTGGATGATCAGCGATTCGACGATTTTTACGCGCCGGCGATCGGCGATCCGAAGCGTTATACCAGCACCCAAGCCACCGCCTCGGCACCTGACAGCACCGCGCTTTATCGGCGGTTGCTCCGCGCGGCGGACGACCAAAGTGTGGTTGTGGTCGTGGTCGGCGGTCAGACCTGTGTGCATCGGCTGTTGCTTTCGACGGCCGATCCGGAAGGGGACGGTTCGATCGGCCGGACCGGGCGTGAATTGATCGCCGCGAAAGTGCGGCAGTTGGTGATCATGGGGGGGAACTTTGTCGATCCCGACCAACGGGAACACAACATCGCGCTGGATGAGGAAGCCGCGCGGACCGTGGCCGAGTTGTGGCCGACGCCGATTGTTTATTCCGGCTTCGAGATTGGCCGGCCGGTCATGACGGGGGGCGCCCTGACCCATCCGGAAGAGAACCCGGTCGCCAAGGCTTACGAACTGTTTCCCGCCGGCGGGATCGGCACGATCGCCTCCTCCTCGAGTTACGATCAAACCGCGCTTTATTATGCCGTGCGCGGCACCGGGGCAAACGGGCGCACCTTGTGGCAGCTCAGCGAGCCGGGATGGGCGACCTTTCCCGATGCCCGCACCCGATTTGCGCGGAGCACCGGGGGTCGGCATCGGCACCTGGTTCGCCATGCCAGTGACGGGGAAGTTGCGGCGGTGATCGAGGCGCTCATGATTCAACCACCCCGCCGTTCGAGCGGGCAGGCAGCATCGCCTCCCAACATCGTCTTCATCCTCGCCGACGATCTGGGGCAGCGCGATCTCGGCAGCTATGGGAGCACGTTCTACGAGACACCGAACCTCGATCGGTTGGCGCGCGACGGCGCGCAGTTCACCGACGCCTACGCCGCTTGTCCGGTCTGTTCGCCCACTCGCTCGGCCATCATGACCGGGCAATACCCGGCGCGCACCCGCAACACGGATTACTTCGGCGCACCCAACGGCTTTCCGGACGGCATCCCGGATGATTACGAACCGCGACGCGATGGTCGCTTCAAGTTGAGCTGGGTCGATCACGGGCGGCGTCCGCTTTGGCCCGCGCCCTATCTTGAGCGGCTGGCGGCCGATCACACGACGTTGGCCGAGGCGCTCCGGGCTGCGGGTTACGCGACAATGCATGCGGGCAAGTGGCATCTGGGACCGGAAGGTTCGTGGCCGGAGGACCACGGGTTCGAGATCAATCGCGGCGGTCATGACCGGGGCGGGCCTTACGGCGGGAAGAAGTACTTTTCGCCTTACGGCAACCCGCGGCTCGAGGACGGGCCGGAAGGGGAACATCTCGCCGACCGATTGGCCGAGGAATGCGCGCAATTCATCGCGGCGAATCGCGACCGGCCGTTCTTCGTCAGTTTATGGTTCTATGACGTTCACACCCCCTTGATGGCGAAGCCTGAGCTGGTGAAGAAGTACGAGGCCAAACGGGAGCGGCTGGGATTGAAACCTGTCTTTGGCAGCGAACCCCCTCGCGAAGTGCGATGGGTGCAGGAACACGCGGTCTACGCCGCGATGGTCGAGACCATGGACACGGCGGTGGGCCGGGTGCTGGCACGGATCGATGAACTCGGTTTGCGTGACAACACACTGGTCATTTTCACGAGCGACAACGGCGGCCTCTCCACCAGTGAAGGATCGCCCACGTCCAACCTGCCGTCGCGCGCGGGCAAGGGCTGGCTTTACGAGGGCGGCATCCGCGTGCCACTGCTGGTGCGCTGGCCGGGTGTGGTCGAACCGGGGCGGGTGATCCGCGCGCCGGTGATCAGCACGGACTTCCCGCCTACCTTGCTCGATGCGGCGGGGCTGCCGCCGCTCCCCGAGCAACATCGGGACGGGGTCAGCATCCTGGAGGCGCTGCGCGGGAACCGGTTCAACCCCGACCGGGCGTTGTTCTGGCACTATCCGCATTACGGCAACCAGGGCGGCACGCCGGGCGCCGCCATTCGTCGCGGCGATTGGAAACTCATCGAGTTCTTCGAGGATCAGCGGGTCGAGCTGTACAACCTCAGGCGCGACCTTGGGGAACAAAACAACCTTGCGACCGCCCAAGCCCGCCGTGCTCGAGATCTCCAGCAGCAACTCCATGACTGGCAGCGGGAGGTGGACACGCTGCGCCCCGAGGTGAACCCCGACTCATCCAAACCAACACCTTCACCTGCACCGTGAAGCGCAAACCTCTTCCGCGTTGGAATACCGCGCCGCTCGCGTACGCAATCGTTCCGGTGCTTGCGCTCGGCTGCGTCCTGACCCTCGCCGTTCACGCCAATAACCAGCGCGTCTTCGTCCTCACGGATATCTCGAACGAACCCGACGACGAGGAATCCATGGTCCGGTTCCTCGTTTATGCCAACGAGTATGACATCGAAGGGATGGTCGCCACCACCAGCACCTGGCTTCGCAGCACCACCCGCGTTGACCTCATCCACCGCCAACTGGATGCCTACGCGCAGGTGCGTCCGAACCTGCTGAAACACGCGCCCGGGTTTCCGGCTCCGGAATCACTGCGTGCGGTAACGGCCGCCGGCCAACCCGCCTACGGCATGGCCGCCGTCGGCCCAGGCAGAGCCTCCGCCGGCTCGAAGCTGCTGCTCGCTGCCGCCGACAAACCGGACCCGCGCCCGCTTTGGATCTCCGTTTGGGGTGGTGCCAACACCCTCGCGCAAGCCTTGTCCGATGCTCGCCACGACCGTTCAACCGATGACCTGGCGCGGCTGGTGGCCAAGCTGCGGGTCTATACCATCTCCGACCAGGACGACGCCGGGTCCTGGCTGCGCCGCGAGTTCACCAACGTGTTCTACATCGTCAGCCCCAGTAACGCCGACTGGAAGGAGTATTGGCGGGCCACCTGGACCGGCATTGGCGGCGACCGCCATTACCGCAACGGCCCCGGCCACAAGTTCCAGCTCGTGGACAACCCCTGGCTCGAGCAGAACATCATCCGACAGCACGGGCCGCTCGGCGCACTCTATCCGCGGCTCGAGTACATCATGGAGGGCGACACGCCGTCATTTCTCGGTCTCATCAACAACGGCCTGGGCTGGCACGTCAGCCCGGCCTACGGCGGCTGGGGCGGGCGTTACGCCTTCTATCAAGCCCACGGCGAGTCTCGCCCGATCTGGACCAACAACCAGGACAGCCGGGATACCGTCACCGCCGACAACGGCCAGACCGAATGCACTGACCCGGCCACCATCTGGCGCTGGCGCGAGCATTTCCAGCACGACTTCGCCGCGCGTATGGATTGGTGCGTGGCCGATGCGTTCGATCAAGCGAACCACAACCCCGTCGTTGTGCTCAATGGCGATCCGACCCGTCGCGTGCTTGAACTCTCCGCCCGATCCGGCGACACCGTGGCCCTCTCCGCCGACGGCACCCACGATCCCGATGGAAACGCCTTCGAGGTGCGCTGGTGGATCTATCGCGAGGCCAGCAGCCTGCGCGACGCGAAAGGAAACCGCTTCCCGGACAACGTCGCCCTGAGCGCTGACCGCGGCCTTGACACCCGCCTCGTCGCGCCAACGGTTTCAAAACCCGAAACCATTCACGTCATCCTCGAAGTCGAGGACCGCGGGGCGCCCAGTTTGTTTGCCTATCGCCGAGCCGTGATCGCCGTCCAGCCATGACCCGAGATCCTCGACCGCACCCCAGACCATGAACGCACTGACCTCAAGCCCTCGCCCGGTCCGGCGGTCCGCCGCCATGACCCCCAACCGAACCACCCGCGCGCGTCCGCGGCCCACCGTGCTCGCATTCACGCTCATCGAGCTCCTGGTTGTGATCGCGATCATCGCCATCCTCGCCGGCATGCTCCTGCCGGCGCTTTCCAAGGCCAAGCTCAAGGCTGCCGGAATCTCTTGCATGAACAATGTGCGGCAATTGGGTTTGGCGTGGCAAATGTACGCCCTGGATCACCACGATGTGGTGCTGGGTCCCAACGCGTCGTCCATTGCTCCCGCCTGGGCCGAAGGCAACGTCGTTTCCGTCCCGGACGCCGTCGACGACCGGTTCATCACCAACAGCCCAACCTACAACTATGTCCAGACCCGCGAAGTGTTCCATTGCCCAGCCGACAAAGCCGGACTCCGCCATGAGGACAAGATCGTCCTGCGTAATCGCAGCTACGCCATGAACGGGTTCATGGGCGACACCAAATGGCAGTGGACCGAGAACCACAAGGATATCTACAAAACCGTCCGGAAGCTGGGCGAATTGACCGGGCCAGGACCCTCGGATGTCTACAATCTCATCGACGAGCACGAGAACAGCATCAACGATTCACATTTCTTTCCCTTCAACAACCTGCGTGCTTACGACTCGCGCTGGCTCGACGCCCCATCCGGTCGTCACGGCAACGCCGCGGGAATGAACTTCGCCGACGGTCATTCGGAGATCCGGAAGTGGGCGGACAGCGATCTCAGCCCGATCCAACGCTCCGGCGGCGTGGTGGTTCCCAACAATATCTCGTTTCTCCCGAATGCGGGCAGGAATGACCACGCCTGGTTCACTCACCACATTGCGCCCACCGTGCGCTGAAGCCCTGCCATGCGAAGTCAATCTCCCAAACCTCGGAAATTCATCCCCGTGTCCTCCATGACTGCCAACTCTCGAAACTCAATTCGCCCAAGCCGTCGGGCGCGAATCCGCTTCACCTGTTTTGTCTTGCCCATGCTGACCGTGTGGCTGTTGACCGTCGGACCCGCGGGCGTCGGCTACGGTCAAGCCACGGCCGCCACGGTCGAACAATGGGGCGTGTTTGATCTCGTGATGTCCGGAGTTGAAGTCCCCGATCCTTATCTTTCGGTGCCGTGCTCCGCCAGGTTCAGTTCGGGCGGACAACAGATCACCGTACCCGGGTTCTGGGATGGTGGGAATACCTTCAGGGTCCGTTTCAGTCCGCCCAGAACCGGCGAGTGGCGTTACGAGACGCGGAGCGCCACCCCGGCGTTGAATGGTCGGTCGGGCGCGTTCACCGCCACTGCTCCCACCGGCAACAATCATGGGCCGATCGAGATATTCGATACTTTTTATCTGAGGTATACCGACGGCACAAGTTATCACCAGTTCGGCACTACCTGCTACGCCTGGACCCATCAACCGCTCGCAATGCAGGAACAAACCCTTCGGACGCTGGCCGCTTCGCCCTTCAACAAAATCCGGTTCTGTGTCTTCCCCAAGAGTTATGCCTACAACACGAACGAACCCGCGCGCTTCGCCTTTGTGAAGGGCGGGGATGGCCAGTTCGATTTCGACCGGCCCGACCCCGAATTCTGGCGGCATTTCGAACAGCGCATCCTCGACCTCCAGGCGCTGGGCATCGAGGCCGATCTGATCCTCTGGCATCCCTACGACCGTTGGGGATTCGCCGACATGACGGATGCGCAGGACGACCGTTACTTGCGTTACTGCATTGCCCGGTTGGGCGCATTCCGCAATGTATGGTGGTCGCTCGCCAATGAATACGATTTCATGACCGACCGGCCGGCTGGGCATCGTGGAAACAAGCAATGGGACGATTGGGACCGGTTCTTTGCGATCCTGCAGGCTGAAGATTCGCCTCAGCGACTGCGCGGCATCCACAACGGCCGCCGATGGTACGATCACACCAGGGATTGGGTCACTCACGCCAGTCTCCAGACCTCCGACATGAACGGTGGCGTTCGTTTCCGCAATCAATACCTCAAACCGGTCATCTACGACGAATGCCGCTACGAAGGCGATATCCCGCAGGGATGGGGCAATCTCACCGCGCGCG
>JAHDYP010000143.1:15477-18879 GCA_023383055.1 Verrucomicrobiota bacterium
ATGACGCAACGGTTCTGGCTCGGCACCTTGAGTGGCTGTTACGTCGGCCATGGCGAGACCTACCAACATCCCGAAGATCTCCTTTGGTGGGCGAAAGGCGGCGTGCTGCGCGGCGAAAGCCCGAGACGCATCCAGTGGCTCAAGGAGCTCATGGCGCAGTCACCACCGTTCCATGAACTGCAACCCCTGGGCGATGACCAGGGCCGGTTCCTGCTCGCCAAGCCGGGTGAGTTCCATCTCTTCTACTGCCTCGATATGAGGTCGCACGTCGTTCAACTCGAAGGCTCGCGTCCTTACAAGCTCGACCTGATCGATCCGTGGGCGATGACCGTGACCTCCATCGGCACGGCCACCCCGGGCGAGTTCGCCCTGGCCGCTCCGAAGCCGGACATGGTCTATCGCTTCACCCCGTATCAGCCGGGCGAGAAACTCCGCCCCGAGGCGAAGATCAACGCGTCCGTCACCGAAGGGACGCCACCGTTGAGGGTGCAGTTCTCGAGTGCCGGCGGCGGGCGGACCCGTTGGGACTTCGGCGACGGCACAACGAGCGTTGAACCCAACCCCAACCATGTCTTCGAGCAGCCCGGCCTCTACGGCGTCAAGTTAACCGTCACCGACAGCGTTGGATCGAGCGGTCAGGCGTTTCAGCAGATCGCCGTGGACCGCGACTCGGGCGAACCGCTCCTGCGCGCGGGCTTTCCCTCGGGTGAAACTCCGACATTGACAGTGCACGGCACCGCCCGACGCACCGGGGACGGCTCGTTCCAGTTCCCTCGAGGCGCCCCCTGGGGCTGGGTGCAAGCCGGCGATGGAATCGTCCAAGAACTGCGTGGTCTGCGATCGTTCACGATCATGGGCTGGCTAAAGCCGGAGAGCCTCGAAGTCGGTAGTGGCGGCAATCGAATCCTCTTCTGCCTGAACCAGAGTCACTCCGGCATTGACCTCGTGTGCCACCCCGACGGGCGATTGCGATTGGCCGTCAACGAATGGCCGGACTCGATCCAGAACGATAGCTCCCCGGGCAAACTGCAGGTCGGCAAATGGACTTGCTTCGCCGTCACCTACGACGCCACGCGCTCCCGCGACAATGTGAGTTGGTACTTCAGCCCGCCCATGGACTCGCCGGTCCGGGTCGCCCTCGCTCTGGATCGTCTGACTTCCTACCACGCCGGCCCGGTGGCCACCGATATCGGTCCGCTCGCGATCGGCAACTTCAATCCGACCATGCGCAGTTACGGCCTCGACCGCCAGTTCCGCGGCGAGATCCGCGCCCTGCAATTGTTCGGTAGCCGCGTGGGCGGGCGTGGTGCGTTCAGTGCCGGAACGATCGAGAAGCAGATACCATAAACTCCCCGCAACTCTGTTGGGAACCAACAGGGCTTCACCCAGAGGTGGAAGTTCACGTCGGCCGCTGGTCTTTGCCCATGCCTGCCTGCCGACAGAGCGTCTCGACCAGCGACCGCCACTGGCGCAGAGTGTGGCCATGCGCCGAAAACTCAGCGACGGTTCCCACGAACCATGGGAGCAGTTTACCGACTCGCTAAAGCCCGGGGCAGGCGCAATTGTCAAATATGAAGATGTGATGACCCAAAAGGGTGAGGGAGCCAGCTCCGGCACGGGCTCGAATCGAATCGAACCGCACCCGAAGCTCGCGGGATCGAGGTCCGACCGTTACCAGACATATTTACCTTTCCGGCCGAGACGATCCAGGAAGCACCCGCTGTCGGCAGGTTCCAGTTTCAAAATCGTATCGGCGATTGCGCTCGCCGATTCCTCGGGGGTGAGTTCACCCCCCGGACCGCCCATGTCCGTGCGCACCCAGCCGGGGCTGAGGGCGACGACCACGATCCCGCCCGGGCGCAATTCGTGGGCGAGCCCCACGGTGAAGTGGTTCAAAGCGGCTTTCGACGCGCCGTAGCAATAGTAATGATGATCCGTCTTGTCCCCAATCGATCCCGCGCCGGACGAGATGTTGACGATACACGGCTGTTCGGCAGCCCCGAGCAACGGCAGAAGGGCTCGGGTAACCCGCGCCACACCACCGACGTTGACGGCGACGGTTTCCGCAAACCAGTCCAAGTCCAGTGCGGCCAGTCCGGTATTCGTCTCTTCCAGAAACACCGCCGCGTTGTTGACCAGGATGTCGAGAGTCCCGCTGACGCCTTTCACCGTGTCTGCGCAGCGCCGCACCGATTCATCGCTCGTGACCTCCAGCGGGATGATCTCGATGAGACCACGATGATGTTCACGCAACCGGTCCAGTTCGGATGCGTTGTCCGGCTTGCGTGCTCCGGCGAATACGAACACGCCGCGATTCACCAGCGCTTCGGCCAAGGCAAGGCCGATGCCGCGGTTTGCCCCCGTAATCAAAGCCCGCTTCATTTCAAGCAGCATAAGCTCGGTCCGCAGGTGGATCTCTTTCCTGAAAGAGTGGCGATTTTCAAAGCCTGGTCTTAATCCCGCACGCCCTCGCGGCGCACCAACCCCGTCCGGCCTCGAACAAGGCGAAGGCCCCCGCAACAGCCAGCAACACTCCGAGCCATGTCGATGCGCCGAAGCTCAAGGCCGCCCCGATGAGCAGCGCCACCCCAATCCCGCCGCGCAGCAACCGCCCCCGGCGGTCAAGGTTAGGTGCCAGGAATTGACTCATGGTTTTGTCTTTCTCATCAGGCCGCTCGGGTGTCCACCGAAATCACGAACCCTGGCGGCAACGCCAAGCTCAATGACCCCAATGCATAGCGCATCGTCCGGATTCCGCAAGCGACCATGGGCCTGAAAGCGCGCAATGGGCCGTCGAATACGTCCGACCCACCTGGAGTCTCGAGTCTCGGATTTGGGTCCGGGACGATCGTTTCGACCGCTGTCATCCGGGTCGTTGAACCGTCCGCCCGAGGCCAGATTTTATGTCGCATATGCGACATAGAATCCGGCCTCGGTATAAGTGACAGTCGTGGTCGACTGCGATCGTGGTATTGCGTGGACACCGCGCCTTCGGTCAGCCTCGACAGGCTGTGAGCGTGCTGCGAAGTTTCACCCAGCGCATATGAACGCCACCGACCGACCCGGTTGCACCGTGAACCGACGCCGCTTCCTGAAGACCGCATTGGGCGCCGGGCTGGCGGGTGGTGTCCACGCCCATACGTTCGCGGCTTCCGCTTCCGGTGAGCTCGGCCGGATCATGGGAGAGCCGGTCCTGAACGTATCCTTTCTTAAAGAGCCGGTCACGGTGGCCTCGGTGGAGTTGCTTCGGAACGGCGACGTGTTTCTGGTCCGCGTGCGGTCAACGGCGGGTGTCGAGGCCATCACGGTGCCCAACCCGGCGCGGATGGCGACCATGCATCCGTTGTTTCTGGTGCGCCAAGAGAAGCCTGGTGCCTCTCATTGAATGAAAGGTGTCAATCA
>JAHDYP010000144.1 GCA_023383055.1 Verrucomicrobiota bacterium
AATATGAGGCGAGCAAACATATGCCCTACATCACCAGCATCGAAGAAATGGGCCGCCAGGAAGGCCGCCAGGAAGGCCGACTGGAGGGACGTCGAGAGGGGCTGAGGGAGGGTGTTATCACCGCCCGCCAGAAGGCGGTGCTTGATGCCCTCGAAATCCGATTCGGACCCGCCCCCGACTTGATCCGCAGATCCATCGAGTCGGTTCAGGACGAAGCCCGGCTGCGATCCCTCCACCGCATCGCCATCCAAGCCACGTCACTGGAGGCTTTTGCCCGCGAACTGGAAGGATAGCTTTCGGATCAATGACCAATGGCGCATCTGCTTCCAATGGGAAGGGACGGACGCCCACGGGAAGAACGGGAGGTGGAACCTCTCGCCGACATGCAGCCAGCCGTTGCCTAGCAAGTCGCGGAAACCGGGTTCAGTCCGATAATGGAAGAAGTGGCGCATCGGTTGAGGGTGATGCCGCATGTCACGAACGCTACACAGTGAAGTTGACGGGGCGATCTACCCGTTGCCTTCGCCAAGAGGGACAGCGGAACAAGCTTCATGAATCGCGACGGCGGTCAGGCGATGAGGCGGAGGGTTTGTTGGCCGTGATGATTCTGGCCGAAGAGATCGGTGGCGATGACTTCGACCAGGTGGGTGCCGGGGGTGAGATCGTCGGGCAGCGAAGCCCGCCAGAGGTGCGGGCAATTCATCATCGGCTGGGGCAAGGCGCGATACGGGGGTTGGAGGCCCTGATCGCGTTCGCGTAAACGAAGGAAACGCGGGTCGGGGGCTTCGATCTTCTCGAGGTCGCGCCAGCGGGCGCCAGACCCGCAGCGCATCCGGACGATGGAACGTTCGGAGCCGTTGAAGACATTGACGATGACGGCGGTTTGCGGAAGCTGGTTGAGGGCGATTTCCGACGGGATATCGATATGCATCTGGTCGCTGGCGGGGCGTCCGAGCGACTTGTAGCCGTTCATCGAGTAGCGGTGCCCGTCGAATTCGAGTTCCAAGTAACCGCGGGGCGTGCCATCGGACATGGTGGCGTGGGGGATCCCCCGTTCGTCGGGCGCCCCGCCGAACCAACTGCCACAGAGCGTGCCGGTGATGATGTGATGGTGCGGTTGGGCGCCGCGCCAGCCGTCTTCGGCGCCGATGAAGAGGTGCCGGTGCCAGTGGGTGTGGGCCGAGAAGGAGAGAGAGTGTGGCCGGTTCTCGAGGAGCCGGTAGAGGGCCTGACGGTCAATGGTCTGCGAGCCGGGGCCAAGTTGGAAGCCGCGCTGCAACGGGATGTGGAGCATCAGCACGACGAGGCGATCTTGGGGAACGCGGGAAAGATAGTTGGCGACGAATTCGAGTTGTCGGTCGCCGAGTTTGCCCTGGTAATTTCCGGTTGCCTGGGGTCGTTCCGGGTTGGGGCCCTGCCAATCGATGTTGTTTAGCAGAAGGAAGTGGACCGGGCCAACCTCGAAGGCATGGTAGGTGGGGCCGAAGACGCGGCGGAACGATTCGTAGGCGTAGCGGTTGTCGGGGGAATCGTAATTGAGATCGTGGTTGCCGAGGACGTGGTACCAGGGGATGCCGATGAGGCCAAAGGCTTCGGTCAATGGCTCGTGGGTATCCAGGTTATCGAACGCGATGTCCCCCAGGCTCACACCGAAGCTCGCCTCGGTGCCAGTCATTTCAGGAACCACCGTGCGAGCGAGGTAATCGACTTCGCGAAGGTCGCGCGGCTGAGGGTCGCCGCAGAACAAGGCCTTGAAGCGATCCGGCTCGGGTCGCCGGGTGAGCGCGAAATCGATGGAATCCGGCAGCGGTCCGGTGGGGAGCACCCCGGGGAACCGTTGCTGGGGCGAGCCCGCGGGCTGATGATGATAGTGGAACCGCGGCAGGTTATGGGCGGATCGCGGCGAGATCCAGTCCCTGGGCTTGATGACAAAGAAGGTGGTGGATTCGCCTTCCACGGGCAACTGCCAGCGGCCGCGTTCGTCCGTGAGGACAATCTCGAGCCCGTTGGAGACTGCGACCCCTGGAATGCCGGGATCATCCGGGCCGGGTTGACCATCGCCGTCCCGATCCTGATAGACGGTCCCGCGGCCGACCGAGCGCTCGGATTCCCGAGCCCAGACGCGCGGCGGCAGGGCGAGGCCCGTGCCGCCGACCAGCGCGGCGCGCAAGAACGCGCGTCGCGTCCATGGCCGGTGCGAGAGCGGCGTGCCGTTGGATTCCGGGGCGGGGGGCGAGTTTCCCATGTCGCTGGCTTTCCGCGGCGGCCGGGGCGGTTGGGGGGATTGGTCTATGGATTCGCGACCCCCGGAGGCGCGGTACGGGCGGCGGCTCCCGCCGTTTTCACCCAGGAATCGAACACACGCACCGACTCCCAGCCCTCGCGGTTCTCCTGGATGAACCGTTCGTGTTTGGGCGCGGTCTGGTATTGGTCGTGGGCTTCCTTGTTGGCGAAGACGACATGGAGGGCGACATCGAAGTCACGGACGTTGACCTCCCGATCGAACTCGTTCGCGAGGACGCCGGCGGCGAAAAAGACCGTGCCGGGATGATCGGAAAGGTATTGCTGACAGGCGGCGACCAGCTTCTGTTTGTTGCTCGGCGAAGGATCCTTGAGTTTGAAAAAGACGTTGTGGGATAGCATCGGTTGTTGGGGTTGAGGGGCGGCGGCGATGGCGGCGACCAGGATCGCGCCAAGCACCGAGAGGCGGAGCAGCGTTTTCATGTTTTCAATCAGGATGGTACCGCATCCGTATGCCCGGAATCGAGGGAGGTTGTCGAGCGCAAACCACGCAACTTTCGCCGCGGCGATAGGGTCGTCAAAGGGGGTCGGTCCGAGAATTGAAGCATCTCCCAGCGCGCCGTCCGTATCGCTGCCGCCAGCACCGGCGCCCGGACGATCCAACCGCGCACGTGCAGGCGGCCGTCAAACCAGATTACCGCTTCGAGTATGCCACCGCGGATCAACGGTTCCGAAAGGCCGCCGATGGTGGCGCGGAGGCGGAACCCATTCACGCCCCGATACTCTCCGGGAGTGAGCATCATGAATTCATGGCACTGACACGACATTTATGGTCAACTCGCCGTGGAAACTCAATATGCCCGCCACACGAGACCCTTGATCCGCCGCCCCATGAGACCCCTTGCTGCCTTGCTGCTTGCGGCTGGCATTGCCTGCGCCGCCCCGGTCGATTCCTACCGAATCACCTGGACCACTCCGTCCAGCGACTCGGTTGACTCCATGCCGCTCTCCGGCCGCCTTGGCGCGGGCGCAAATGTCTGGGTGCAGGATGGCTCGATCTGGCTGTACCTGGCGCACAGCGGCGCCTACGACTCGCACGGGCGCCTGCTCAAACTTGGTTGCGTGCGCCTCACCCCGAACGATCTCGAGCTGGGCGGCGCCGGCTTTTTGCAGACGCTCGACCCCGCCACGGGCACCATCGCGATCACCCAGGACGATTTCAGAGCCACGCTCTGGTTCGCCGGTGAAACGCTGGTCTTTGAGTCGGAAACCGCGACGGCCAGACCCCTCGGAGTTGCCTTCGGCACCTGGCGCGACCAGACCAGGGACGGCATTCGCAACGACATGATGGGGTCTAAAACCACCTTTTTCGGCGATCACATCCAGGCGTCTTCGCGTGGTTTCCTCGTCTTCCACCGCAATGCCGATAACGCCATCGACCTCGCCGACAAAGCCCGCGGACAGGGGATCACGCCCGAGTCTCTGCCCGAGATGACCGCGCGCCGTGTCTCCGGTTCCGCCATCGCCATCGAGGGCGGCTTCACCGGCCAGCCGACCGAGGCCTCCGTGCGTTGGCAGTTCTGGGACGGGAAAGCCTGGAGCGGCATCACTCCGGCCCGCAAACAACAAGTCGTCACCATACGCCTGGCCGCCGCCGTCGGTGCCGATCCGGAAGCGTGGTCGTCCGAAGCCAGGGCGATGTTGTCCGCGGAGCAACGCGAGGTTACGAAGGCCGACGAGCTGAAACGCTGGAAGGAGTTTTGGTCGCGCAGTCACGTCGTCATCAACCCCGACAAGGGCGAGCCCGACCCGGGCTTTCTCATCGGCCGCAACTACCAGCTCTTCCGCTATATGCTCGCCTGCAACCGCGACGGAGAGCTCCCCCTGTTGTTCAACGGCGGCATCTTCACCATGGACAACAACGGGCGCATCAAGGGCAACAACAACGACGAACTGCCCACTTTCGAAGGCGAACCGGTCACGCCCGATTTTCGGCGCTGGATGGGCTGCTACTTCATGTCGCAAAACCAACGCTGGCTCGGCTGGCCCGCCGTCGCCGGTGGCGATGCCGATCTGCTGGCTCCGACCACGCGCTTTTATCGCGACCGCGCCGCGGTGGCCGCCGCCCGCGCGAAGCGCCACGGCGCCGATGGCGTCGTTTACACCGAGCCACTCGATGTGTGGGGACTTTGTCCCGTGGCACCTCGTCCGGACGGCCTCTGCGGTGCCCAACACCTGACCTACCACTTTTCGATGGGCCTGGAAAACGCCTGGATGAACCTGCTGGCTTACTTCAACACCGGCTACCCGATCGCCAAGGACCTCGAATGGATGATCGGCACGGTCCATTTCTATGACGCCTTCTACCGCGCCGAGACCAGGAAACGCTCGGGCAAAGAGCTCGGCGACAACGGCAAACTCGTGATCTATCCCGGGAACGGCTTGGAATACGCCGGCGACGCCACCAACCCGGTGGACGGTGTGAGCGGGTTGCTTGCGCTCACCGAAGGATTACTCCGCTATCCCGAGCTACCCGCCGCTGACCGCCAGCGATTGGAAAGAATCCGCGAAACCCTGCCGCCATTGCCCACCGGGAACCGGCAGGGCCGTTTGGCGGTGCTTCCCGCGAAAACTTACTCAGTCCCCTACAACAGGTGGGAGCCCATCGAAATGTATGCCTGCTGGCCCTACCGGCTCTTGGGCATCACTCAGCCGGACACGTTGCCATTGGCGCGCGACACTTGGGAGACCGTTCCGGAAGATCGGGCCCGACTCTGCAAACAGGATTACTCGTGGATGGCCAACGTTGTCAACATGGCGGCGCTCGCCTGGCCGGAACAGGCGCAGCAGCGGGCGATCTATAAGATGGCCAACATATCCGCGCCGCAGGCCCGCTTCCCCGCCTTCTTTGGCCCAGGCCACGATTGGCTGCCCGACCACAACTGGGGCGGCGCCGGCATGACCGGCATCCAGGAGATGCTGCTCGCTCCGGAACCGCGTCCCGACGGTAAACTTCATCTTTTCCCCGGCTGGCCCGCCGAATGGGACGTGGATTTCAGACTCCACGCCCCCGGCCGGACGATCGTGGAGGCCAGCCTGAAAAGCGGCCGGCTCGTCTCGCTCAAGGTTACCCCCGCCGCCCGCGAGAAGGACATCGTCAACTGGCTCGGCAATCGGCTGGATCGGGAACGGCTCGAAGAGATTCCTCTGTCGCGCGTCCGCCTGCTCGAGAGCCCCTTTAAGCAACGCCAGGATGTCCATGGTCGGGTCCTGCTCGGCTACGAGGTGGACCGCCTGCTGCACAACTTCCGGGTCAACGCGGGTCTGCCTTCGCCGGCCTCCACGCCAACACCCACATTCCCCAGGCGCGCTCTTTCGTGGCCGCTGCGGAGGTGGTCGACGACCCGCGCCTGCTGCCGGCTGCCAGGTGCTTCTTCGACCAGGTCACTCACCGGCGTTCGTTCGCTTTCGGCGGCCAGACCACCTATCACGTCGCCGCCCAACCCGGCCGATCCGGTCTCCAAGTCAGTTGCCGCGAACCAGCGGCACTCGACGTCGTTGCCCGTCACGATCGCTGAGAGACCGGTCGGTGAAGCTGGTACTGTGTTCGCACTCGCGGTTTCATTCCGGTATAATCGAGTTAACGGCTCCGCAAAGAAACTTGGCGTTCCGGTGACCAACGCGTCCAGATCCCCGTCCCGATCGTAGTCGGCCCAGCCAACGGACCCGCTGTGAGCACCCGCCAGGTTCGGGATCGCGAGGGTTGAGAACGTCCAGTCGCCCGCGTTGCGGTAAAGGTCGGCAACCACGGAGTCGCCGGTGACACCCGAGACCAGGATGTCCACCCAGCCATCATTGTCCCAGTCGCCCACGTCCGTGGCGGCCGAGTCCACGGGCCGCAACACGACCCCCGAGTCCACAAGGACTCCATCGCCCTCATTGCGGAAGATCTTCGACAACCCAATGACCAAGAGATCCTGATCGCCGTCGTTGTCGAAATCCGCCCAGGCAACCGCGCTGAGGAAGACACCGGGCAAGTGGAAACCCGAATCGGTAAAAACTCCCGTGCCCTGCTCATTGCGGTAGACTCTCGCAACGGCTGATTCTGGAGGTAAAGATTCGATGGTCGACCCCGTCAGCAGGATATCCAGAAAACCATCATTGTTGTAATCCCCCCACGCGGCGGCTCCCAGCCACGTTGGAATCAACCTTGCACCGACGTCTGTGAACGTGCCGTCACGGTTGTTATGATAAACCCGCGAAACGATCTCGAATCCCGTGTTGCCGGCCATCAGCACATCCACATATCCATCGTTGAACGGTCAACTCGAGGGCGGACGCCGGGCTCTCCCGATCGCCAATGGTGAAACTGACGTTTGTCAGCGGCTGATTCATCAGGGTACCCTGGTTCGCAATGGGACTGATGGTCGGAGCTCGGTTGGGCGCTGTAAAACTCCCGTTTCCGGCGAAGGTGGATCCACGCAAACCCGCATCCACCGCCTGGACCGACCAATAGTACGTCCCTCCCGCCAGATCCAGCAGCCTCGCCTGCAGCCCGTGGTGCACGCCCGGCCCAGGTACCTGAAGACTCCCATCGGTCGCCCGCGCCGGGGGCGAAACGATATCTACGCCTCCCGGCACCGTTCCCACTCTCAAGTTGTAGGTCAGGCCCGCCGCTTGGACAGTCTCGGCATCCTGAGCTGCCGACCAGTGGAAGGAGACGTGATTGCGCGTTTCCAGCTCCAGGGTCGTGCTGAGCCGCTCCGGCGGCCGCGGAGGAGTGTTGGTGCGACTGCTGTTTTTGCGGTACCAAACCATTCGAATTTCCCCCCAATCCAGCGACAGAATGTCCAGGTCGCCGTCGTTGTCGTAATCCCCCAACGCAATCGAGGGTTCGTAGGCGAGCGCATACCCGGTATCCTGGCCGGAGAAAACACCGTCGCCATGGTTCCGGAATACCGCCAATACTCCGTCCCCCGCCAGCAGAAGGTCAGGCTGCCCGTCCGCATCCAGGTCACCCCACGACACCGCCGGGTTGCCCACCGCGGGCAGCGGAACGACGGCGTCGACAAAACGCCCCGCGCCGTCGTTTCGAAAAACCGCCGCGCTGTCGTCGTCCGTCAGCACCAGATCCAGGTCGCCATCGCGATCGTAGTCGGCCCAGTCGGCTGAACCCCACTCCGCACCCGGCAAGTCGGTGTGGACTTCAGTGATACTCCCATCCCGACTGATTCTGAACAATGCCGCGATGTTCCTCGCCGTCGCCGCGAAGGTGTCGGTGATTCCAGTGATAAACAGATCCAGAGCACCGTCGTTGTCGAAATCGACCCAGGAAGCCGATCCTTCGTAAACCCCGGGCAAAGGCAGGGCTGCGTCACCAAACGAAGCATCGCCGCGGCTCCGATACACTCTGGTCACCAAGAAGGGCGGCCCCGGCTGAGTGCTGCCCGTCACGACGACATCCACGAAACCGTCCCGGTCATAGTCACCCCAGGCCAACGAACCTTGACCCACACCTGGAATTCCCACCTGGATCGGGGTCATTACCCCGTTCCCGTCATTCCGGCACAGGTACGTTCTGAAATCGAGCCCGGCGGGATTCGCCGAAAACAAGAGGTCTGGGTCGGAATCATTGTCGAAATCACCCCACGCGGTGAGGCCAAACGCACCGACGGGAAGAGCGCTTCCCGTTTCACTGAAATCAGCGGCCCCGGTCCACAGTACACCGCAGAGAATACCCGCAATTCTCAGGATCCAGCTCCCTCCGATCCCCCGGGCTTCAGGAAACAACTTCTCATCCCGGCGCGACCCGGCGGAGATCTCTGTGGCCACGGCTGTAATGTCCGAACCCTAGGACAAGGACAGGTTGACGTCAAACCGAGTGTCACACAGTCATCCTGATGCTCGATTGGTTGCGGCTCATCGATCGCGACGGCGGCTGAAAAGCGGTGACCGGGGCTCACGCGCAAGTGAAAAGTGTGGCGCGCACCCGGCGTCTTGCGGGGGAGGCGGGCTTGGCGCGTGGTGCGCGCGGGCGACGGGCGGGTTCGGGTTCGGAGAGGGCGGTCAGCAGGCCGAGCATCATCAGGGTGGTGACCAGGCTGCTTCCGCCGTGGCTGATCAGCGGCAAAGGGATGCCGGTCAGGGGGATGGCCTTGGTGACGCCGCCAATGTTCATCAGGGTCTGGACCGCGAGCAAGGTGGTGAGCGCGGCGGCCAGGGTTTGACCGAACGGCGAACGAATCTGATCGGCAATCCGATATCCGCGGTGGAACAGGATCGAATATACGGCAATCAACAGAGCGCAACCGACGAAGCCGAGTTCCTCGGCGATGGCCGCGTAGACGAAATCGGATGCGGCGATGGGAACGGCAGTTGGGTTTCCGGATCCGAGACCGCTGCCCCACATCCCGCCCGAGAACATGGCCGAGAGCGATTGCAGGATCTGCCATCCCCCGCCGGTGGGATCGAGGAACGGATCCTGCCAGGCGAGGAACCGTTCGCGCGCGTGGGCGAACAGTTGGAACCCGGCATAGCTTGCGGCCACCGCCGCCAATGCCCCGAGGGCCAGGTAACCCCACTTGCCGGTCGCCATGAACACCATGACCAGCAGCACCACGTTCAACAGAATAATCATGCCGAGGTCGCGCTGCAGAATCAGCAGGATCATCGGGATGGCCCAAAGCGCACTCAACCCAAGGGCCGGACCGAGGGGTGGCGCGGGAATCCCGGCCACGGTTTGCCGCAGTGGTTTTCCGAACTCGGCCATCATTCCGGCCAGAAAAACGGCCAACAGCAGCTTGACCAACTCGGCGGGGTTGACTTGTCCGGCAAGATAGACCGCACCCCGAAAGCGCTGACCGAGGAGCAGGATGGCACCCAGCACGGCCGCCGCCAGCAAGAGGGCGGGTATCGCGAGGCGCGCGAGCTTATCGTATCGACCCTGGCGAAAGGCCATCCAGGTGACCACCCACATCAGCAGTCCCAGTGGATACGCGTAGGTCGAGGAACGGGTGGCGTCGGTGAAATCCAGATGGCCGAGGCGAAACTGAATCAACAACCCCAGCCCGGCCAGCAGCAAAGTCAGCGGGACCATGATGCGATCGCCCCGGTAACCGGCCGCGGCAAGCACCCACCGGACGCAGAGCAAGGCGGCACCCAGCGCGCCCAACGGAACCAGGTCGGAGGCGCGCAACAGCGGGGCCTGCGCAAACCGGCTGGCCATGATCATCGACCATCCGCCCAGCAAAACGAGGAATGCCACGACCAACAGGAAGTCATGGCCGGAAGCCGGACCTGAACTGGCACGCGATCGGGCCATCTCAGTTCCCCTCCGGTTTCCGGGCGGGCTCGTTGAACCAACCGAGCGCCTGCGCCTTGCGCAGCAGCCCGGTCGCAACCGGCAGTGCGGATTGCGCACCGTAGCCTCCCTGCTCGACGATCACCGCAAACGCCAGTCTCGGCCTGCTCGCCGGGGCAAACCCAATGAACCATCCGTGGTCGGCCCCGTGGGGATTCTGCGCGGTTCCAGTCTTGCCGGCCACGCTCAACCCGGCGAGGTCAGCGGCGCGGCCGGTGCCGCTGGTGACCGTGTGGCGCATCATGCCGGCCAGGCGGCGGGCCGTATCCGGTGACATCACGGTGAGAGGCACGCGGGACGGTGACACTGGACTGAGCCGAGGGGGGACCAACACGCCGTCGTGTCCGATGCTGCCGGCGAGCAAGGCCAGGTAGATCGGGGTGACCAGCAGTTCGCCCTGTCCGATGGAGATCTGAGCGGTCCTGGCCAGGTCGCGGTTTGACAACGACGGGATGCGCCCCGGGGCCGAGGCGAGATTTCCCGAGGAACCTTCATGCAGAATCCACGATTGCGTGAGACCGCTGCGCACGGCCAACGTGCGCAGTGTCTCGCCGCCGATCATCACGCCGAGCCGGGCGAAATAGACATTCGAGGACTTCGCCAGCGCGCCGCGCAGGTCCAGGGTCCCGTAGCCGGGCCAGGTTTGGCCGCGTCTTTGGTATTCATAGTACTCATGATCGCGAATCGGTTGACTGCCGGTGCCGGCCTGGTAACCGGTGCCCGGACAATCGAGCGAAGGGTTGAGCCCGCGTTCGAGTGCCGCCGCGGCAACCAGCACCTTGAAGGTCGAACCCGCGGGGTACAAACCCTGGAGGGCGCGGTTCAGCATGCGGGCCTCCGGTTCCTGGCGCTCGAACTGGCCGGGCGACATCTGGTTCGGATCGTAGCCGGGCGCGCTGTGGAGGACGAGAATGTCTCCCCGGTTGGGATCGAGCGCGACCACGGCGCCCTTCCGGCCTTGCATCAGCGCATGCACCTCGCGTTGGAGGGCGGCCGACACGGTCAAGGTGATGTTCGTGCCGCGAAGTTCGTCGCGGTTCGTCAAATGACGCCGAAAACTCTCCCACTCCGGGCCGGCATCGCGAGTGATCCCGCTCAGCGTTCCCTGTTCGGCCGCCTCAATGCCGGCGAGCCCGTAAACCGGATGATCGTATCCGAGGAGGTGACAAAACGCCGGACCTTCGGGATAGACCCGCTGGCCGGGCCGGGCCGGATCGGAAACCGCCAGTGGGACGCCCTGGACATCCAGGATCGAACCGCGGACGATGCGGGCCGCCGGATGGTTGGGCCGCCGATTGTAGTGCCGCTGGAACTTGACGAATTCGGGTCGCGCGAATCCGGCCAATTGCCAGGTGGCCTGATAGGCCAGGATCCCGGCGAACCACAGGATCAGCAGCGAACAGAGAATGCGGTAGGACTTGCTGATGGTCTTCCGTGGCTCGCCTCGAAGCCCGTACCCCAGCGCGAGCAGGATAAACAGCGCGAGGAGCAGCCAGAACGCGAGCTTCAGCCACGGCATCCAACCCGCAACCCGCTCCGCCGTCAGCCACGACTCCAGGGACCACGCGGTATCCATCATGACAATCGCCGCACCCGGCTTCCTGGGATCAGGCATCGGCCTCCACCCACAAGCGTTAAGGGTAGGACTTGAGCGCGGCCGATGGGAGGAGGGGGATACGATACTGGCGATCCTTCCACTCGACGTGCATGATGACCTCGTTGCTCATGATTTGTTCGCACCGGACGATCAACCGGCCTTCGGGCGAGTCAATCGCGGCGATCTCCCCGTTGGTGAACGACTGGTGGGCGGAACCGCTTCCCACCAGCACCATGTTCCCGTTGGTCGATAGGGTGATGCCCTTCAGGTAGAGCATCGGTTCCTTCCCGCTCGGCGCCCATACTTCGGTGGCCGCCACTTCGACAATGTCATCCGGATCGACTGCCGCCTGGTTGAACCGGTCGAGGCCGAGTTGGCCCATCAGCGCCGTCAGCGCGAAAATCTGGAAAGCGAACATGATCGCTCCGGCGATGACGACCGAAAAGACGGAATCAATGAAATCCGATCCGGATGCCTTCCATATGCAGACGGCCAGCACGGCGGTGCCGAGGTAGGGGCCGACGAGGGGGACCTGAGCAAGGGCCGTGGCGAGCGCGGTGGAGCCCAGCAAGGCCACGGGACCCACATGCCAGCCCTGGAACTTCATCAGGGTGAATAGCACCAGGGAGTAGACCACCCAGTAAATACCCATGGCGATGACCAGTCCCAGGAGCACCCCGGTGGCGGGCATTTCGATCACGGCTTCATTCATAGGTTGGCGTTCTCCTGATCGGATGGCTTGGCATTTTAAGCAGACGTAAGAGTGTCCGAAATGAGGGCGCAGTTCAAGAGTTACTCCTCCATCGGAGAACCCGACTTTCAGTAACTCATCCGGTCGAGCTTCACCTTACCCCGAAAAGGTGCGGATGGCGGTGCGGCTGCGACGGGAGACGCTGTTGACGGCGGCGTGGATTGCGGCGCCCGCAAATGGGCAGCGCAGTCACATTTCAGCCAGATCGAAACAGCAAATGCCAGTTATCAGTCACCTGTGGCGCCTGAGGCACACAGCCCCTGCCGTTGACAAGGTGTAGCCGACAGGCCACATCCGGGTCGTGATTACCATGCGCAAGACCGGGTTGTTCGGTCAGTAGCTCGACGGCCTGCGCGACCTGCGGACCAGAGCGCGGAAGGGCCTTGCGCCTCGCTCGCAATCTTGCGGAGTGACAGCCATGAAAAAAACAGTGACCACTCGTTACGACGTTGCCGAACACCTCAGAACACCTGAAGAGATGGCGGCGTACCTCGAAGCATGCTTTGAAGAAGCCAACGGTGACGCCGCCTTCATCGCCAAAGCGCTCGGAGACATTGCCCGCGCCAAGGGTATGGCTCGGGTTGCGCGCGATGCGGGGCTGTCTCGCGAGAGTCTCTACAAGGCACTCTCTGGCGAGCGAAGTCCCGGCTTCGATACCATCCTCAAAGTCATGGATGCACTTGGGTTGAGGTTACGCGCTGTGGCCAGTCGAGAATGACCAAGGCGACACGCAACTTCAGTGGAGCCCATACGGTCGCGCCACTCCCACTGGCAATGGTTGGACTATGGGTGTGCAGTAGACCGGCCGTCGCCAGCGGACCTTCGCCGCCGCCGCCGGAAACGTAAGGTTGAGCGTGAACAACCGCACGTCCGGATTGCGGCCGCGCGTCGAGCACAATAGCGGGGCGGCGTTTCGTGTGCATCTGCTTGTTGGCCGTCCGTTGATTCCGGTTGTCGGGCCGGTCGTGCCGGCGATGGCGAGGCATCTGAGGATGCTGATCGCTACGCCTCCAACTCTGACGTGCAGAATCGAGCCTCGAGCTCATTGGGCAGTGGACATCCGTTGTTTGGTCGCTTGCACGGAGTACTCGTTGCCGGGAAGTACGACAAAGGCGCAGAACTCACCGTTGCCAGTGCGTGGCTCATTCGGCACGGGCACGGGGACCGGACGGCCGTCAAAGCGACCGGCAACCAGCGGTTTCCCGTAGAAGTCCAATGCACTCACAATGGAGTAGGGTTGTCCGGACTCGAGAAGCGTGCTGAGATCCACATCGACTTGGGACCGCCTCGCCCAGTTGAAGATGGCAAGGTTCCCACGACCGGGCACGTAGTGGCTGGGGCGGAGAATGACATCGGCCGGACGGCCAGGTCGCTGTGAGCCGCGTGGGATAACCGTATTTCCAAATTCTGTTACCTGCCTGAACCGGTTGATGGAAAGTCCCGCATCTACCACCCAGTTGCCAGTGACCACGGCGTCCTCGTTGTGCGGCGCGTTGTAACCGAGCTCAAGCGGCACCTCGTAGAGGATATTGTCGGCGGCAATGATCCGCCGGCTGGGTTGACCGCCGCCGATGAGCACACGTTGACGCTCGCCTTCCTTCACTGGCGCGAAGGCGATGTTACCCTCGATCCGAAAGCCACTCACCGGGGCACGGCTGCTCCCGTACGCCTGAATGGTCGTCGAGTAATTCGCAAAAAGAACGTTGTCCGTAAGTGCCTTCGTGCCCGTTTCGTTCTGTGTGTAAATCCCCGGGCCATGATATCGGTCCGGCCCGATCGCGCCGATGCCATGGATAAGACAGCCATGTATCTCCGCGTCCACGGCCGGCCGCCAGAATCCAATCCCGCTGTTCATATCGTGGATGACAAGGTGGATGAACTTGGAATCCGCGCCGCCGAGGACGTTCAACCCGCCCTGTGGGAGGTCGGCCGGACCGTCCACCTTCAGTCCGCCGGCCGTCACGCGACGATCCCATGCCGCGGTTTCCGAAACCGTGATCTCCAGTTCCCACACGCGGAGATGCCGCGCGCTGGATTTGACTTCGACCTTCCCATCCAGCGTAACTCGGTGGCCGGGCACGGGGCGGATGTGAACCGGCCGGCCTGGCGCGCCCGCCAGCGCAATGGCAAACCCAGGGCTCTCCCATCGCCGGTCAGCGTGCCGGTAGGTGCCCCCTTTCAAATACACCGTGGAGCCGGGCGGAATCGCGTGTGCTCCAGCCAGGGCGGACTCGATATCCCACGGAGAATCCGCGGTGCCGACATTGCGGGCTTGTCCGTCAACCGCCACATAAAAGCCCGTTCTGGACTCCCCTGGATGCGGATCAGCAAGCGATTCGAGCGTGTCCGCCCGTAATACCATGAGGCCCAGTATGGCTCCTACAAGCATCCGAAGACCGACAGCCACGGGGGCCGGTGATTCGGTGACTTCAATCGATAAAGCCAGCATAGATGTTGGGTTTTCTACGGCCGGCGTCTCCGAACCCAACCGGCCTCCAGTTCGTAAGCTGTTCATAATGAACCGAACTGCCGCCTAACATAACTGCCAGTCCGTTGATTGAAAGCCCTAACAATGTCCAACGGCGACCCAGCACGATCTTCGTGAACTGAGGTGATCACCTCGAGGCAGATAGCCGAAGCCACCGGGACGATCGAAGATCAGGCCTGCCCCAACGAACCATCAGCAGCGCCTGGCTGACGAGTTCGATCAGTTGCTGCGTCTCGATTCCGAGCAGTATCAGCATTCTCCAGTGACGGGGCTTGGAGATGCCGCTGTGTTTTACCGAAACACTCGAGGTCCTGGCTCCACGGTTTGGTTTCGCAGGGCCGATTTCAAGGTATGGATCAGTCCCAGTAGCAGTGTCACCAACTGGGAACAGGATGTGAAACTGCAGCTCTTGGCCGTTCAAATGGACCAACGGATGGTCCTGATGACTGGCGATTCCCACTCCGGTCACAGTTTCCCCGTGGAGCTAACGCTCAGCCGCTACCCGGACCGACCATCGCTGGAAAAGCGCTGGAGAGAACTGAGTGCCAATTTTGATATCACGAAGCCCGTGATCACGGCGGTAGGAGAATCCGTTGCCTGGGTTCAAACAGCTCAAGCCAAAGCCGACCGGCCCGAAGGGCGCGGGTTCGTTCACACTCGGATCCTCGTGTTCCGACAAGGACTGTTCACCGGATGGGTTGAGGGTGTTGCGGAGTTGGGCGAGCAACCACTCTTGGACTTAGCCAAGGCAACGGTGGAGAGGATGGCTTCAGCTCGGTGACGCGTGAACAGGAAACCGATAAGTTGATCGGCCCTGATGCCCAACCGGTGCCACCTGACGGCGGTTGAGCGTCATCGGGCTTACGGCGACGGGTGGGTTCCGTGGCAATTGTGAGGCACGCTTGAGGTGAACGCGGATAAAGGCGCGGACATGCGGGAGAGGGCCTTTCGCATGGTTGGTTGGGCTCTGAACGAGGAACGCGTACGGACTGCTGACGGTCAGTCTGCGATGGTATCCGGTCCCCGGTACGTCGGTGATCCGGTCAGTCCGCAGAACCCGGAGCCGATCGGCCATCGATGAGTCAACCGCGTATTCGTGCGAGTGCTGCCAACGTGAGATATCCATATGATGCATGCGCCGCTTGATCCGGGTAACGCGCATCCTCGGCGGACATCTCCTCCGCTCGAGGGTTGGGAGAGCCATCGACGGTTGCCGTGGTCGCCATCGGTGTATTCTTGCCGGGAGTTGGTGTCATGCCAATTCTCATTCCCTTGCACGGCCAACAGGTTGAGTGCCGGGAGTGTTGGGGTAAACACCCCATGGCCCTGAGGCCGATCTTTGTGGTAGTTACTGCGATGCGGCGGCGCCGCCGAATCCCTTCCGCCGGGCCAGGAGATCATGGCGGAGAACCCTCCGGGGCGGTGACACGTCGCAACCATGACCAACCGCATCCTCTACACGAAGGGCGCCGTCAGCGCTTTTGTGGTGCTGGCCGCTTTGAGTGCCCAGGCCCAGATCGATCCCGAACCCCGGCAGCTCCTGCATCTGGGGCTGAATCAATCTCTTCATGACGACGGGCCCGGAGCTGCCTACGCGTTCTTTTATTGGAACATGCCGAATGTGCCCTCGACCAACCAGACGCTGCGCCTGACGATCGCGCCCGTTTACGTGGATAGTGAACTTGCCTTCAAAGCACTGCTCGGAGACAACACTGACCTTGGCGTAGGTCTGTTTGGCGGCGCCTTTGCCAATCGCTATGAGGAAGTGCGCCAGGGAGATTACTTGCGCGACGAATCCTTCGACGGCCATGGCGGCGGGGTCAACGTCAGCCTCTACCATTTATTCAACCCCACCGCCCCAATCCCGCTGAACGGACTGCTGCGCGTCGGCGCTGACTATCGCGCCTTCGAAGACACCGACGACACCGGCGATACCTTTGAGCTCCCGGATAACCAGCCCTTTCTGCACCTCCGGGCCGGCTTTCGTTGGGGAGGGTCCGAGCCGGTGCTACGCCCGCGGCTGGCCATGGAGGTCTCCGCGTGGTACGAACTTGAGCATCGAACTGCCGGAGGCCGTTACGGCTTTACCGACGATCGCGAGCTCGAACCCACCGCGCATCGTTTTCTGGGTCGAGCCCAGTTGAATTGGACCTTGCCCGAGTCGGAGCACTACATTTGGATTGGACTGATGGGCGGTTCGGTGATCGGTGCCGACCGTTTGAGCGCCTATCGGCTGGGGGGCGCGCTGCCGTTCACCTCGGAATTTCCGCTCTACATTCCCGGCTATTTCTACCAGGAACTTTCGACCGAGAACTTCGGCCTGGTTTACGGCAGCTACTCCATCCCGTTCGGCGCCTCCAAACAGTGGAATGTCACGATTGGCGCGGCCACAGCATTGGTGGATTATGTCGACGGGCTTGAGCAGCCGGGCAACTGGCATTCCGGCTTCAACGGCGGCTTCGGCTACACCGCCAAGGAGCGCCGATGGCGGGTGTTGACCGCCTACGGATACGGGGTGGACGCCATCCGCAGCGACGGGCGTGGCGGACACAACGTGGCCCTCATCTTCCAGTACAATTTCGGCCACACGACTTTTGCTTCGGATCGCGCCTTCGAGGCCTTGATCGGGGCACGGGCCCCCGCCCGGGGAGCGCTGAGACGCTAGGCTTTGTCATTCCAGCCCAGCGTGAGCCCAGCCGGCTTTGGTCGAACAGGTCGCCCGGCATCCAGACCAATAAGGGGTCGTATTATCAGCTACTTTCTCCCCTGCCGCCATTGATACCGCCGCGTGTTCACATGGGCTACGCTGCCCATTTGCAGGCGTGCCGCAACTCCTCCGCCACCACCCGCTCGGCCTTCTTCACCTGGCTTTCCTGCCGTTCCTCGCCGTAATGTTCGGCCCCCAACCGCTCGCTCATCTGGCCCAGCAACTCCCTTGAAGACGGGTTCACGCCGGTCACCGCGGTTCATCACGTGATAAATCGCGCCGGGATACTCGACTCTCAATTTGCGCGGCATGCCGGCAAAGGTAGCGGTCAACCCAAACTAGCCAATAATAAGAACTGACCCCTGTGCCCACGGGCCACCGGCGCACATCAAAATGTAGCACCGTGGATCTGGTGATCGAAACATCGACATTCAGCTCCATGGAGTTCGTCAGCGCTGCTCGTATCGGCCGGACGCTGGGGAGCGTCGCCGCGGTTCTCTGTGGAGCCGTCGTCGCCACCCTACCTCGCCGTTCGCCCGCTCGGCATATTCTGGTAGGGTAACACCCCATGGAATCCCCATGCATCTCCTCTTACGGTGCGAACCGTGTGAGAAGAGAACGCTCGCACGGAACGCAAGAAATCAAAAACAGATACGAAAGACGAAAGAATACAACGCAATGAAAAAGACACTTCGAAATATCATCAGCGCCTCGGCCGTCTCGGTCTTGGCCTTCTCGGCTGTGGCCCAGGACGCACCCAAGCCCAACTCGGATCGACCGGTTTACAGCAATGACCGACTCCAGGACGGCGCCGAGTACAACACGGAACGCCCGGATAACCGCGGTGACCGGATGTCCCAAGCCCGAGAGGCCGGGCACATCCAGGGCGTCGCCAAAGCCAGTGAACTCATCGGAATGACCGTCAAGAACCGCCAGGACGAAACCCTCGGCAAGGTGGCCGACCTCGCGTTGGATGTGGAATCCGGCCGCATCGTGGCGCTCATCGTTTCCTCGGGCGGGTTCCTGGGGATTGGCAACGAGCTCAGTGCCGTTCCACCCACGGCCCTCCGATTCAACACGGATCGGGACACCCTGCAGCTTGACGCCACCAAGGAGATGTTGAGCAACGCGCCGCATTTCAAGGCGGACCAATGGCCTGACTTCGGTCAGCCCGAGTATGCCGGCGGGGTCTATCGCGCCTTTCAGGTTGAGCCTTACTTCACGACCAACGTCACCACCAAGGCAGATAACACGGTGCGCAATGTGCGCGACCGGAATGACGCAACGCTCACGCCCTTCGATCAGGGCAACAGCCAGACTGACGTGGCCACCACCGCGCAGATTCGCAGGGAAATCACCGCCGCGGATGGCATGTCCGTGAATGCTCAAAACGTAAAGATCATTACGCAAAATGGCCGGGTCACCTTGCGCGGGCCGGTCAACACCGCCGAAGAGAAACGTCTCATCGGTGAAATCGCGAATCGAATCGCGACTTCCGGGAATGTGGACAACCAGCTCGAGGTGAAGCACCCCGCCGCCACCACCAGTCGCAACTGATGGCCACAACCAGCCAGATCACTCGGTCAACCAAAGTGAACGTTATGTCAAAGAAATCTGTATTCT
>JAHDYP010000145.1 GCA_023383055.1 Verrucomicrobiota bacterium
AAATCGTTTAGCTGGCGTGAATGGTTGGGCGGGTTCATATCAGCAGTCCCAGCGCCCGTGAAAGCACTACGATCAGCACATATGCGGGCCACAACAGCAACCCCACAACCAAGACTGCCTGCCTCGGGCTGCGTGTCCGGCGGCTTGAACGCCGCCTTCAGTTCGACGGCGATCACTTTCTGCTTCGATGCTGTACTGTTCCTCCTTTGATGTTCCATTTCGACCAGACATGTGCATAGTTAAAAATAGTTGTCCTTTTGCAGACAGCTCGTTCGTCGTTTCTGTGGACGGGCACAATTCGCGCGCATCGGACCTATCAAATGGAATACAACGATCAAAACCGACACAACACTATGAGCACCAACAACAACCACCATGTCGTTCAGCCCTATCTCTTCTTCAACGGCTGCTGCGAAAAGGCCGTCGAGTTTTACCGTAAAGCCGTCGGTGCCAAGGTCGAGATGATGATGCGCTTCAAGGACAGTCCGGAACCGCCTCCACCCGAGCAAGTGCCGCCCGGGTTTGATAACAAGATCATGCACACCAGTTTCCGCGTGGGTTCGACGGTCATCATGGCCTCCGACGGCTGCTCCGCCGACAAGCCGAGTTTTCAGGGATTCTCCCTGGCTCTCACGGTGGGCAGTGAGGCCGAGGCCGACCGTGCGTTTGCCGCATTGGCCGACGGGGGCAAGGTGACCATGCCGCTCGAAAAGACCTTCTGGTCGCAACGCTTTGGGATGCTTGAAGACCGCTACGGGGTGGGTTGGATGATTATGGTGGCGTCAGACGAGCAGCAGTGAGCTGCTCCGAGGTATGCAGTTGGGACGGTAACAGCGACGTGGGCGCCGGAACCTGCACCATCATCGAGAGCAAGCCTGGCGAGTTGGTACGCTGTCGGATGGACTGGCAACGGCCGATGGAAGGCACCAGCATGGTGGACTTCACTTTCAGACCTGCAGGAGGGGGAACCGTCGTGACGTGGGCGATGTATGGCAAGAACAACTTCATGGGCAAGCTGGTAAGCCTGTTTATGGATGGCGAGGAAATCTGCGGCCCGCAATTCGAGAAAGGGCTCGCCGACCTTGGCGCCGTGGCTGTGGCCGCCACGGCAACCACGAAGTAATTCCAATCCCTCAGCTTCCACGACCGTATGAGTGAACCTGAACCCCCATCTGAATACCTGGTCTTGTCGCGCGGCCAATGGACCCAAGAGGTCTCGAGGGAGGACATCGAAGCCGCCATTGGGAAGTTCTATGATTGGTACTCGCGAAATCTTGACGCCGGCCGGATGAGGCCAGGCTCGCGCCTCAGCACGGAAGGCGCGACCGTTTCAAAATTCGGCATTATTACGGACGGCCCGTTCGGCGAGTCCAAGGAAGTCATTGGCGGCTACTGGATCATCGTGGCCCGCAGTCTGCGGGAAGCGGCGGAAGTCGCTGCTCAGAATCCCTGTCTGCCGTACGGGCTGACGTTTGAAATCCGTCCGCTCGAAGCGGCCCGTGCCTCCGCATACAACGTCACCAACGAAACGCCTGCTGCATGAATCCGCAAACTCCCACCGACGAATACCTGCTGCTCATCCGCGGCACCCACTGGAATCAAGCCCTGTCACCCGCCGAAATGCAACGGGTAATGACTGACTTCTATGCCTGGGTGGACGGCCTGGCGCAACGCGGTGTCCATCGTGGCGCCCAACCGCTAGTCGAGGAAGGCAAGCTCGTCACCGGCCCGAACGGCGCCCGCGTCACGGATGGCGTGTTTGCCGAGTCCAAGGAAGCCATCGCCGGCTACTTCCGTCTCAGTGTGCCCAGCATGGACGACGCGGTGCGGTTCGCGCAGGCTTGCCCGATCCTGACCTACGGCGCGCAAATCGAGGTCCGACCCATCGCCGACCTCTGCCGTCCGATGGCCGAGATCAAGGAACAAAACCTGCCGGGAGCCTAACATGAAAATCGCCGCCCTGATCGCCGGGTTCTTGCTCGGTCTGCTCTTCGTCGCCTCCGGCCTCGTGGTTCTGTTTAAGCTTGTTCCCGTGCCGCCCCTCCCGGAAGGCACGCCCCCGGCACACTTCATGGCCGCCTTCGCCCCGACCGGCTATCTGACGTTCGTCAAGACATTGGAAGTGGTCGGCGGTATGCTGGTTGCGATTCCCTGGACGCGCCGGATCGGCCTGCTCGTGCTGGGGCCGATTCTCGTCAACATTCTCGCTTTCCATGCGTTCTTAACCGGCGGTCACGGATTGTTCGCCCCGCAGGTGCTCCTCGTTTGCGCGCTGGCGCTCTTTCTGGTCTGGGTGGAACGGAAGGCTTTCCGTCAGTTCTTGTATGACCGCGACGTTCCGAGACTCAAACAGCCAATTCCAGCTCTGTCCCATGAGCAACTACCATGAAGGATTTGTTCCCACCATCGCCCGTAAGAATCTCGCCGCCTACCGGCGTCTGGCCCGCAGGACCGGCCTGGTCTGGCGCGACCACGGCGCGCTCGTCTACGTCGGATGCGCCGGCGACGACATGAACGCACGCGTCTGCCCATGATGCTTGAGCCCGCCCCGGAGCCAACGAGCCTCACCGGCGAAATCGCCGCCGACTTGTTTCGCCGGGAAAGCGGCCGGCTTGTGGCCATGCTCCTCGGTCAGTTTGGGACACATCGGCTGCAACTCGCCGAGGAAGTAGTGCAAGCAGCGCTGGTGCGCGCCCTGCAAACGTGGCCCTATCGCGGCGTGCCGGACAAACCCGCCGCGTGGCTCACCCAGACAGCCCGCAACCTCGCCCTGGATCACCTGCGCCGGGAACAACGCTGGAGCGATAAACAGGCCGGCATCGCGCGTGAACACCCGCGCTGGATGTCCACGCCGGCCCCGCGCGACGAGCATGCCGACACCTTCACCGATGACACGCTGCGGCTGATGTTCGTCTGCTTTCACCCGCAGCTGTCCACCGAAACTCAGACTGCCCTGGCGTTGCGGACGCTCTGCGGTTTCAGCCCGGGCGAGATCGCCGCCGCGTTTCTCACCACCGAAGCCGCCATCGCCAAACGCCTGGTGCGGGCACGCCAGCGGATTCGCGAACTCGCGCTGCCCTTCGTGGTGCCCGCGCCGGATGAGTTGCCGGCGCGGTTGGATGGCGTGCTCGGCACGCTTTACCTCCTGTTCAATGAGGGTTACAAAGCTTCCTCCGGCAACCGACTGGTGCGCGAGGAACTGTGTCACGAAGCCATTCGACTCATGCTCCAGCTCGCGGCGCATCCGGCCACGCGTCAGCCCCGCACCCACGCGTTGCTCGCCCTGATGCTTCTCAATGCCGCGCGCCTGCCCGCCCGCACCGACGAAGCTGGCAATCTGCTGCGTCTGCATGAACAGGACCGGACGGCTTGGAATCACGCGATGATGTCGCGTGGCGTGCATTACCTCGGCCTCGCCTCGCAGGGCGATCACGTGAGCGAGTATCACCTTCAAGCCGGCATCGCCGCCTGCCATTGTGCTGCGACCGACGAAGCCGAGACCGACTGGTCGCGCATTCTCGCGCTATACGACCAATTGATCCAACTCCATCCATCACCGGTCATCGCCCTGAACCGCGCCGTCGCCGTGGCGCGCGTACAAGGACCGCAGGCCGGTCTCGACGCGCTGCGGGCGCTCTCCCCTCGCGGGGCGCTGGAGGACTACCATCTATACCATGCCGTCCAGGGCAGCATCGCCCTGGAACTGGGACGGACGGCCGATGCGCTCGCTGCTTTTCGGAGAGCGCAGTCCCTGGCCACTTTGGCGTCGGAACGGGAGTTCCTCGCCCGATGCATCAACGATTGCGCGACCCCACTGGTGACGCGTGTTTAGCTCGGACATGTTGCCCGGCACCCAGTCCAGCTCATGAAACACGACCGAGTTCGCCGCCGTGAGCGTCAGACCGACGCCGGCCGCGTGGATGCCGCCGATGAACGGATTGCACTCTGCGTCCGACTGGAAGCGATCGACCGCAGCCTGCCGATCCAACCGGGTCCACCTCGCCAGTCACCTTGACTGACTTCGGGAACGCCTCCTCCAGCTTCGCAATCACGTCAGGTGATGCGCGAACACGATGGCTGGACTCAGGCGGGCGTTGAAGCCGATCCGCTGAGCCATCGCCAGACCCAGCGGGGCAGAGAAAGATGTGCTGCTTCATCCTTCGGGACTGTCAGGAACCGCCGGACGCGGACCCGCATGTCCGTTGGTGTGGGGGGCGGGGGCTAAAATCCCCCGCCTACCCGATTCGCTGTTGTCGTCTCGGTAGCAAGTGAATGCGATCGTGCCGCCCGGTGCGACGATCCGCCTAACCGTCTCCGGCGGAAGCATGACCTGCACGGCCCGAGGACCAGCCCGCAACTCGTACCCAGCATCGGCGTCATCGGCCGGATCTTAAACGGTGCCGGGGTCGCTGTGTCCTCGATTCTCCACTTGTTCGAGTGGGGCCGTTCACCAGGAAGTCCCGAGGCTCCGTTGGCGGTGCCGATCCGTGGCAGCGCCCGTGTCAGCCTGTCGATGTCCAGGCCGAGGCGTCATTCTCCATGACATCCATATCCCGCACAGCGGTGCTTCTCGAGTTCAATCCTCGCACGGAATAAGGCGGTGTCATGGTCTCCGCAAGACTCGGTTTGCCCGGTCCCATCGGACGACTGCTCATCCATGAAGCGGCCCACCCACATTTCTCCACATGGAGTCTTTTCGGCCCACACCGTCCGGTTTACGCGTTTCCATTCTGTCGATCGCATAGGCTAAACAGGGTGACGCATAAACCGAGCCACCAGGGTTACTCGGCGCGCAGGCCTGATTGGGCCACGCTTTCAGCGAAAATCCGTGAAATGCGCGCGGCTGAAGCCCTCCAATTACTTTGACCCGGATCGGAACTTTTCCTAGCGTCCGTTGTATATCGTGTAGGACGAATGCCTTTCGCCTCCATCAGCACCGTGTTTGCCAGTGCGGGACTTGCCAGTCCCGAACGGTTCGTCGCTCTCCAAAAGGCCTGGCGCATCACGGTGGAAAACGGATCCCAGGACGGGCTGCTGACCTTCGTGGCCCGGGAAAACGGGCTGACTGAGGAGACCCTCCTTCAGCGGTTGAGCACCATCCTCGGCTGGCCTTTCGTCGATCTGCCGCATCTCAGCGTGCCGCCCGAGGCCCGCCAGAGAATCTCCACCAAAGTCGCTTTCCAGCACCTGGTGCTTCCCACCGCCCTCACGGACCATGTCCTGCAGGTGACCGTGAGCAATCCGTTCGACACGGCCATGATCAATGCCGTGCGCTTTGACGCGCGCGGCCCGGTCGAGTTCGCCCTCGCCCCCAGGATCGAAATCGAGAAGGCGCTCAAAAAGTACTACGGCGTCGGCGCCGAGACGCTCGATGAGCTCGCCGAGGACGAACCACTCGAACTGCTGGTCGGAGAGGACAAGGAGATCACCGAGAGCGACCAGGAGGCCAGTGTCATCAAGTTCGTCAACCAGATCATCTGGGAGGCCTTCAAGGACCGCGCCACGGACATTCACTTCGAACCTGCGGAGGACGAGTTGCGGATCCGCTATCGCATCGACGGCATTCTGCATCAGACCCCGATGCCACCCCAGCTCAAGCGCTATCAGGCCGCGATTATTTCGCGCATCAAAGTGATGTCCGGGATGAACATCGCCGAGAAGCGCCTGCCCCAGGATGGTCGCATCAACGTCCGCATCAAAGGCGAAGAAATCGATATCCGGGTCTCCACCGTCCCCACCGTCTACGGCGAGAGCGTCTCCCTCCGCCTGCTGACCCGCGGCAAGATCTTCCTGAGCCTGGACAAACTCGGTTTCGCGCCCGCCGATGAGCAGGCGATCCGGGATATCATTGTCAAGCCGCACGGGATTCTTTTGGTGACCGGCCCGACGGGTTCCGGGAAATCGACTTCGCTCTATGCTTTCCTGAGCTCGATCAACTCCGTCCACAAACGGATCATCACAATCGAAGAACCGGTCGAATACGAATTGAAGGGCATCAACCAGATCGCGGTTCGCCCGGATATCGGGCTCACGTTCGCCATGGGCCTGCGACATATCCTCCGGCAGGATCCCAACGTCATCATGGTCGGGGAGATTCGCGACCTCGAGACGGCCGAGATCGCCATCCGGGCCGCCCTCACCGGCCACCTGGTCTTCAGCACCCTGCACACCAACGATGCCCCCAGCGCCTTCACCCGCCTCATCGACATGGGCATTGAACCCTTCCTCGTGGCCTCATCGGTGGAGGCGGTCCTCGCCCAACGACTGGTGCGCACCATCTGCCCGCACTGCAAGGCCGAGCAGAAAGTCGAGCGCGGTTACCTCGAGAAGATCGGATTCCCGCGAGACGAAATCGCCCACGCCCGCTTCTGGCACGGCGTCGGATGCGAGAACTGTCGACAGCTCGGTTATCAGGGGCGCATGGGCATCTATGAATTGCTCGTGTTGTCCGAAATCCTGCGGCCGCTCATTCTGAACCGCGCCCCGGCCTCGACCATCGCACAGCGCGCCATGGAACAAGGCATGCGCTCGCTGCGCGTTGATGGCTGGAACAAGGTCCGCTCCACCCTGACCACCATCGAGGAAGTCCTCCGCGTCACCCAAACCGAGGAACACCTTCAAGCCCTCGCCGGGACCTGACCATGGGCAAACGCACCTCATCTCCGCGGTGGCACGCCTGCAACGTCCTTCAAAGCGTTCCGCCGCACACTCGCCTCTGGCAATACTCCGTCAACAACAGCGGCGTGACCCTCTCCGCCCAACACGAGTTCGCCCAGGGCCAGGCGATTCCGTCCAAGTCGATTGTACGCGGTTGGAGCGAGCTCTGGCGCCCCCGCTTGAATGTCGCCTGGTTGCCGGCCGATCAGGTTTATCTCCGCGTCGTTCACCTCCCGAAGGGCGAACCGGGTGAACTGCGGCCCATGCTCGAGCTGCAGCTCGAAAAGCTTTCACCCGCCCCGGTCAACCAGGTGGTCTGGACTTTCGAACCCGTGCCCCACCCGGCGCCCGAGCTGCAGTCCGCGATTGTAATCCTCGCCGAACGCCAACACGTTGAGGCCTACCTGGGCGGCCTCGAACAACAAGGTTATCTCGCTGACCGACTTGAGCTGCCCTGGCTGCACTGGGTGCTCACCGGGCGGCCGGATACGGACCAGACTTGTGTCTATCTGGTCAGTCGGGATCAACGCGTTCTGTGTCTGACGGCCTGGTGGTACGGAGCCGCACTCCAACATCTGGATCTGTTCCAGGTCGATCACCAGCCCGCCGCCCCGTCCGGCATCGCCGACCAGCTGATTCGCGTCGCCTGGGCAGGGGAGATCGAAGGCTGGCTCACCGGCCCCCCGCGCTGGCGCTTGACCACCGCCGGTGAAGACCTGGATGCCTGGGTCCCGTCCCTGCGTGAGCAACTCGGCGGCGAACTCGAAACCGCCAGCGCGCCTCCCCTGGGTGAACTGGCCCAAGTGGCCGCTCAGCGGAGCGTCCGCGGGGAGGCAACGGCCAACCTTATGCCGGCGGAATTCGTGACGCGCTTCCGTCAACAGTTTGTCGATCGCCTCTGGATGCGCGGACTCGGAGCCCTGATCCTGGTCTACTTGTTTATCGTCCTGCTCTACTTCGCCGGCGTGCAGGTCGTCGAACATCAGGTGAGCCGGTTGCAGTCCGAACTGGCCTCCCTCTCGGGCTCCTATACCAATGCCCTCCAACTGAAGGAACGCGTGCAGGTCTTTGCCGAACAGGCTGAACTCAAATACGCCGCCCTCAATTCCCTCCGGGTTGTTTCCGAGCTGCTTCCGACGGAAATCACGCTCACCAGTTTCACCTTCCAGGGCGGTCGCAGCCTGCGACTGACCGGAACAGTCGCCCCCGATCAGCAAGGCCGCGTCACCGAGTACAACGACGAACTCCGCAATGCGACCGTCGACGGTACGCCCCTGTTCGACAAAAAGAAATTCGAAGCGCCGACCATCGTGGCCCAAGGCGCCGTGAGCCGCTGGGACTTCACTGCCGACCTCAACCGCGCATTCACCGAATGAGCCAGTTCCTGGATAAACTCAACCTCCGCCCGCAGGAAAAACGGCTCGTGGTCCTGGGTTCCGCGGTGCTGTTTGTCGTGTTGAACTTCTGGCTCGTCTGGCCGCACGCTTCCGACCTGCGGAACGCGCGAGCCAAGCTCAGCGCCGGACGCGCGCAGCTCCGGACCTTCCAGACGGAACTGGACCGAGCCGAGGATTACGCGTTGCGACTCCGGGAACTCGAAGGCCAGGGAGCCGGCATCCTCCCGGAGGAAGAGCAGTCCACCAAGCTCATTGCCCAGATCCAGTCCCAGGCCAGCCGCAGCGGCGTCAGCTGCAATTCCATTCGCCCCCAGACCCGCGGCGCCCGCGCCGAACCGACGGAGTTCTTCGAGGAACAAAGCATCAGCGTCACCCTGAATCCCACCGGACCCGACGAGATTCTTGACTTCCTCCTCGCTCTCGCCTCGGGCAACCTGGTCGTCCGAGTCAAGGAACTCGACCTGAAGCCAGACCCGTCCCAGACCAAACTGACCGGGAGCATGCGACTGGTCGCCAGCTTCCAGAAAAACGCCCCCAAGCCAGGCAGTGCCGCCCAACTACCCGGATCACCCGGCCGAAAATCGTGAACTCAAGCATTCGCCCAACCCCGGCATCGCTCCTGTGGCGCGGCGCCACCCTGCTCGCGTTGCTCCTCGTCTCGAGCGCGACGGCTCAAGACCTGCCCCAAACGGCGGGTCCACCGCCCACCGCGGAGACCAATGCCACCGCAGCCGCCCAGACCGCACCGGCCACCAATTCCGTCGCCGCCCGGCTCGAGGCCATACGCGCCGCGCGCAACGCCGCGGCTCTCTCGGCACCGCCCGCCTTCCCAACCCCCACTCCGTTGCCCGTACCGGGCCAGGCTGTCCGGGCCACCCCCGTCGGCCAACCGACTGCCCTTCCAGCCACCGGTCCTGGCGCGGACGAGGCCGGACTGTTGTCGACCAATCCGCCCGGCACACCCGCCGCTCCTCCGGCCGACCTGCCCGTGGTCCTGCGCTTCAAGAACGCACCCCTGGAACAGATCTTCGATCTCTATTCCCAACTGACCGGCCGGGTGGTGCTCTATCCCACCCAGCTCCAAACCCAGGCCATCACCGTCAGTTCCAGCGAGATCAATCTCACCACCCTCGAGGCAATTCACGCGATCGAAGGCGCGCTCTCGCTCAATGGCGTCACTCTCATTCCGCTGGGCGAACGCTTCATGAAGGCCGTTCCAGCCGCTCAATCCATCCAGGAAGCGCCTCCCATCAACCAGGGATCGGTCAAGGACCTGCCCGAAGCCGAGCAGTTCATCACCCAGGTCGTTTCGCTTAAAGTCGTCCCTCCATCGGAAGTCGCCAGCGTCTTCACCAGTTTCTCGAAAACCCCCGGCGGCATCATCCCCATCGATGCCAGCATGATTCTCGTCCTCCGTGACTACGCCTCGAACATCAAGCGAATGATGGAGCTGATTGAACAAATCGACGTCCAGCCCGAGTCCGCCTACGCCCTCGAGGTCGTACCCATCAAATACGGCAAGGTTTCCGATTTCTTCAATACCATGAACTCCTTGATCGGTGGCAGCTCCGCCGCGGGCGGCATGCCCGTCACCGGCGCCAGCCGCACCGGCGCCACCGGCGTCGGCAGCCGTTCGCTCGGCACCAGCGGCCGTTCCCTCGGTTCCTCCAGCCGCTACGGTTCCAGCTCGGGCACCAGTCGCTATAACCAGGGGCAAAGCGGCCTCCAGCGCGGGATGACCGGCGGCGTCCAAGCCCAGCAGGCCGGTCTGACCACCCCGGGCGTTCAACCCGGCGGCAGCTCGACCTTCCAACAACGACTCCAACAAATCGTCAGCCGCGCCGCCGGCGACGACCAGATCGAGCTGCTCAGCGATGCCCGCATCGTTCCCGACGAACGCTCGAACTCCCTGATCGTCTATGCCAACCGCCAGGACATGGTCATGATCACCAACATCGTCTCCAAGGTGGATGTCCTGCTCGCCCAGGTCCTCATCGAAGGCATCGTCCTCGCCGTCAACATCAGCGATAGCCAGGAAGTCGGCGTCAGCTGGCTCCAGAAACCAAAACAATTCGGCAACGATTTCTCCGGCGCCGGGGTGGTCAACAACGGCTTGGGCTTCCTCAGCGCCCTCACCAACTTCCCTTCCGGCCAGCCTTCGGGCTTCAATTACTTCGGCAGCATCGGCGAGGATTTCGAAGTCGCCGTCCGCGCCTTCGCTTCCGATGGCCGTGTCCGCATTCTCCAGCGCCCCCGGGTCCAAACCTCCCATGCCGTGCCCGGCTATTTCTTTTCCGGCTCGACGGTGCCGTACGTCACGGGCTTCTACGACTACGGCTACGGCGGCGGCCTCAGCACCCGATCTCAAGTCGAGCAAGTCGAAGTCGGCGTTCGTCTCGAAGTGGTCCCCTATATCACCCCCGACGGCCTGGTCGTTCTCGACATCTTTCAGGACATCAGCCAGCTCGGCGAGTTCGTTCAGATCGACCAAAACCAGGTGCCCACCACCACCTCGCGCAATGCTCAAGCCACCCTTTCCGTCCGCGACGGCGAAACCATCATCCTCGGCGGCTATATCGAGGAGACCAAGAACTCCGGCAAAACCGGCGTGCCGATCCTCAAAGATATCCCCGGCCTCGGCGCCCTCTTCCGCAGCAAGACCGAGAAAAACAGCCGCACCGAACTCATCCTCCTCATGCACGTCACCATCCTCAAGAACCCGGCCGACGCCGGCATTCAAGCCGATGCCGAAAAAGCCAAACTGCCCGGCATCTCGGCCGCCGAGGAGGAGTTTAACCAGAGCGGCAAGAAGAAGAAGCCGCTCAATTTCTAAGCCGCAGGCGCCACAGTTGGGACAGCCACCGAACTCGATCGCGCCGGCAGTCTTGTCCGCGGCCCATGGCCGCAGGTGGTGACCCGGTCTGCGCCGGCGGCAGACCACTCCATCCAACCGACTTATCCGCAATGGCTTATGAGCTCGATCGCCGGCAATCCCGTGAAACCCGCCACTCGATCTTCCGCTTCCTGGCAACCCGCGTCGCGAATGGTACAAGCGCTGCTAATGTCATAAACAAGCTGTTCAACTCATAAACAACATTACCATAAAAATGAAGCATCACTTCTCCATACGCCGTGCCCTCGCCGCCCTCGCCCTCGCCGCCTGTCTCCCCTGCCAGGCCGCCAGCGATTTCTTCCTCAAAATCGATGGCATCGATGGCGAGTCCACCGACGAGCAACACCGCGCCGAAATCGAAATCCAGTCCTTCAGCTGGGGCATGAGCAACTCGGGCACTTTTTCCGGCGGCACCGGCGGTGGCGCCGGCAAAGTGAGCATGCAGGACATCCATTTCACCCGGCGGCTCGACAAGGCTTCGCCCCTGCTGATGTTGGCCTGCGCCACTGGACAGCACATCCCCAGCGCCGTGCTGGTCTGCCGAAAATCGGGAGGCGACGGCAAGCCGGTTAATTACTACAAGATCACGCTGTCGGATCTGATCGTTAGCGGCGTGAGCACCGGCGGCTCCTCGGATGACGATAGGCCCATGGAAACCCTTTCGCTGAACTTCGCGAAGATCGAGTGGGAGTACGTGCCCGTGAATGCCGATGGCGGGGCCGGAGATCCCGTGCGGGCCGGATTCGATCTGCGCCTGAATGAACCCGTCCGGTAACTCTGTGCCACCGGCATTGATGCCAACCCTTGTCGCCGATGCACTTCTCCATTGCCCAACCCATCCGCGTCGCCGGAATTCTAGCGCTTCTGGCGAGCGGATTGTCCGCCCATGCGGCCTTCGATGCCTTTCTCAAGATCGAGGGCGTGCCCGGAGAGTCCACGGATTCCACTCGCTCCGGCTGGATCCAGGTGGATTCCCTTCACTTCGGCATGACCGGGGTCTCGGACCTCGCGCCAACTCAACTCGCCCCCTTGACGCTGCGCAAGCGCGTCGACCAGGCGTCGCCGTTGCTCGCCAGCGCCTGCGCCACCGGCAAACAGATCGCCCAGGTGAAACTGGAGTTGGTTCGCACCACCCCCAAGCGGGCCCGCTTCTACCAGGTGACGCTCGAGGACGTTCTCGTTTCCAGCGTCAGTTCCTCCGGCGCAGCCGATGGCGACACCCTGTCCGAGTTGGTCCAACTTCTCGCCGGAAGGTGGTCTTGGTCATATACCGAGTTCGCGTTGGACGAAATGCCGGTGCAGGATCTCGACTTCGACTGGAATGTCGTCCGGAACACCGGTGAAAGCAGTGTCACTCCGGCGATGCGGGCCTCCGGAACGCAATCGATCGATGGGCAATTCACCATTGTGTTCCCGGCTAAAGCGGGGGTTGCCTACCGCATTCTTGGAGGAGCGGACCTGACGGGTGCCTTCTCGGAAGTGCGGCGGCTCGAACCCACGGAAGGCGGCGAAACGGCGGTGACCCTGCCCGCGGATGGTTCCACCCGTTTCTTCCGGGTTGAAGAACTGCCTTGAAATCTCGGATGCGGCGGACGCAGCGACCCTCGTCCGCCGCCATCCGAGAGCCACCCATACGGTCGCGGGCGCGCACGGGCCAACCTCGTTTGCGAACCGCCTGAAGCTCACTGGAACCGGCGAACCATCTCCTCGATCAAGCGTTCACGCCGGTCCAACGGCAGATCGCTCGCCTCGAGCCACCGACTGGCCTGGGCCTGGTCGTGCTGACTCCAACTGCGCGCAATCTGCTCAATCCGCGAAAAGCGCTGCTCGTCGCCGGTAATCTGTCCGACCCATTGCGCGGCCGTTTCCGGAGCCTGCCAGGACAGGTGATCGATCATGGATTCCACCGCGACATCACGCGTGCTGCCCACCGGCAAAGTTCCCAACCATGCACCCACCCCCTGCGGATCACTGGCGACCCACGCGGCCGCCACATTGCGCACCGCGTTGTCACGGGTCTGTCCCTCGGGGAATGCGCTGACCCAGGCGGCCGCAGCGGACGGTTCCTGCTGTGCCCAGACCGACACCACCGATACGGCGGCTTGATCCTGTGCTGAGCCTGCCGGCAGCGAGGAAACAAACCGGGCTGCCTCCGCCGGCGAACTCTGCGCCCAGGCGGAACTGACGCCAGCCAGCGCGCGCGCCCGGCTCTCGTCATCCGGGATGCGGCCAGCCCAGGCAATGGCCGCTTCCGGATCGGTCATGCCCCACTGGCTGGAGATGTTCTCGAGCAATTGCCGCTGAGCCTGACCGGAAGGCAGGGTCATGGCAAAGGCCCCCGCCGCCTGAGGATCCTCGCTGGCCCAGGAATGACCAAGTTGACTGAGCAAGCTCAGCTGCCCCTGCCCGGCCGGCAATGCCGCCACGTAAGCCGCCATCCCCTCGGGGTCCTCCTGCGCCCATGGGTGACTCAACCCGCTCATAGCCCGCTCCTTGCCCACTCCCTCGGGAAGCTCCCGCGCCCAGGCCAGCGCGCCCTCGAGATCCCACTCGGCCCATTGGCCGGCGACCGTGCCCAACATTTCAGCCTGAGCCTGGACCGAGGGTTGAGCCAATGCCAGTTGCGCGGCCCCAACTGGATCCTCCTGGACGACCTGATGAAAGACATTCCGCAACGCCTCCTGGCGCATGACGGGATCCGGCAGACTTTCGACCCAGGCCCGGGCGGCGTTCAAATCCGATTGCGCCCACTGACCGGCGATTCCCGCCAGCGCGTTCCGCTGCGCTTGACCGGTCAGCATGGCTGCCGCCAGCTCGACCGCGCCAGCGGGATCGGTCATTGACATCGCGCTGGTCAGCGTCTGCAACACCTGGTTCCGCGCCGGGCCGGCCGGGAGCGTCTTCGCCCAAGCCCGCGCCGCTTCCGGATCGCTGTAGCCCCATGACCCGGCCAGGTTCTGCAGGAATTGGTTCCGCTCCTGGCCGGAGAGAGACTCGGCAAACGCCACCGCACCTTGCGGATCGTTCTGGACCCATTGCCCGGCCATCTGGCTGAGCGCATTCTGCCGCAGCTTGCCTTCCGGCATTTGCCGGAGGTACTCGACGGCCGACGGCAGGTCCAGCGTTGCCCATTGTGAAATCGTCGACGCTACCGCGTGCGTCCGCATGTATCCCATCGGCAGCGACAGGGCGTGGTCTATCGCGCGCCGGGGATCCTCACTCGCCAACTGCCAGGTGATCATGTGCAGGGCTTCCCGCTTCGCGCGGCCGTCCGGCAACCCATTGAGCCATGCCAGCGCCGCGGTCGGATCGGTCTCCGCCCATCGGTTGGCAATGCTCTGCAACACCCCATGGCGCCGACCGCTCTCCGGCAGGCTCTCGGCCCGGGCCGCCGCCGCCGCCGGATCGCTTCCGGCCCAGGCCGCAAATATCGTCTGATAAAGGCTCGCACGGTACTGCCCCGGTTCAGTCTGATTGGCCAACTGCAATGCGCGCTCGGGATCGTGTGCCGCCAGCGGACCCAGCACGGCCTGCAGCGCTTGCTGCTTTGCCTGCCCAACCGGCATCGCCTCCACTTTCAGCAGCGCCCCTTCCGGATCCACCCGCGCCCATCCGCTCATCACGAGCATCATCGCGTTCTGACGCTCATCCCGATTCTTCATCGATTCGACATAAGCGAACGCCCCCAGCGGGTCGGCCTCGCCCCAGCGTCCCAGGAGTTGGTGACCCATTGCCCAACGCATCTGCCTCGGCAAAACCCGGTCAGCCAGGATCACCGCCTCCGGAATATCCGAGACCGGAATCTCCCGGGCCAACTCCTGCAGTCGCTCCCACCGTCGACCTTGATCGGGCTCGCTCAACACCGCTCGCAGTCGAGCCTCCAAAACTTCCAGGCCGGCCGCGTCCGACCCGGGGACGGCATTGGCGGCAATCCGCGGTTGGCGTGACGATGGGCTCATCGACCCGGCGCCGCCAATCGACGGAGCAGACCGCGACGCCCCCGGCACGTCTTTGGTGCCGGCCTCCGAACTCGGGGCATGCCATTGCCGGTCCACCCAGATCCCGGCCGCCAAACCCAATCCTAACCAACCGAGGTAAACCCAGGGTTTCATGAGCACTCCACCATTGAAGCGCCAGCGTGAAACAATGCAACCACTCGACGGCTGAGTGCTTTCATTCAAATTCGCATTGGCTCGAATTCTCCGCGACCTCGCGGCTACGTCAAAACGCGGTATGCCTTGTGGTCAGCCAGTTTCCTGACCAGATCCTTGAGTTGATGCGACTGGCTTTTGTGAGTCACGAGTACGGAGTCGTCCGTCAGCACAACGATCGCGTCGCACTGCCCGACCAGGGCAATGGGAGTGCGCCGTTTCGTGCGGGCATCCACCACGATGTTGCGCGCCGCATCCACGTGAATCATATCACCGAGCGCGACGTTGCCTTCCGCGTCGGCCTTGAGATGCCGGGCCAGCGCATTCCAGGAACCGAGATCGTCCCACCCGAAATCGCCGTCCGCCACCACCACGTTCCGAGCGTGCTCCATCAGCGCGTAATCGATCGAAGTCTTCCGCAACCCGGGGTAATCGCGGGCCAGCACCCGCGCGAGTCGTCCCGGCACATCCGCCGCCTTGAACCAACGCTGGCAGGCTTCATACATCTCCGGCTGATGCTGTTGCAGCCCCTCCGTGATCGTCACAAACGCCCAGATGAACATCCCCGCATTCCAGCGGAACCGACCGCTGTTCACATAATCGACCGCCTGCTCCAAACCCGGTTTCTCCACAAACTTCTCGGCCCGATGGAACACGGTCCGATACGGCTTGCACCCTTGCGGCGACGGCAGCGCATCACCCACCCGGATATAGCCGTAAGCCGTGGCAGGCTCAGTCGGCTGTATCCCAATGGTGACAATCGCCTGCCCCCGCGCCGCCAGGTCGAAACAGTCTTTCAATACCTGCTGAAACCGTTTCTCCCCGGGAATCACGTGATCCGCCGGAAGCACCGCCATCACCCCCTTCGTCGAGCGCGCTCCCACCAGCGCCGCGCCCAGCGCCACCGCCGCGCAGGTGTCGCGTCCCACCGGTTCGGCCACCACGTTCGCGCGCGGCAGCCTCGGCAACTGCCTCCGCACCTCCGGCGCCTGGGTGGAATTCGTGATCACGAAGATGTTCGCCAGCGGGACCAGCGGCAGAACGCGGTCAACCGTCTGTTGCAGGAAGGATCGCTTGCCCAGTAACGTGAGCAACTGCTTCGGCGTTCGCTCACGGCTCAGCGGCCAGAATCGCTCGCCCCGGCCTCCCGCCATGATCACCACGAACCGCTCGGAATCGATCTTGGGTCTTTTCATGATGCTTTCACCGCTTTTGAGAGTTTAGCCACAAATTCGGCGACCCGCGGCACCAGGTCGGGCGATTGTCCGTGCCGCGCAATCCGATCGACGACCGCGCTGCCCACCACCACCGCATCGGCCACCTCCGCCACGGCCCTCGCCTGGTCTGCATTCGATATCCCAAAGCCCACCGCCACCGGCAGATCGGTGCGCGCGCGGATCCGCCGGAGCTGCGCGGCAAGATCACCGGCCACGGCCTGCTGCATGCCGGTGACTCCTTCCCGGGAGACGTAGTACAGGAAACCCCGCGTGCGCTCCGCGATCGCCGCCACCCGGTCGTCCGGAGTGGTTGGCGCCACCAGATAAATGGTGCACAACCCCGCAACCCGCATCAACGTTTCATAACGGCCGGCTTCCTCCGGCGGAAGGTCCAACGCCAGAATGCCATCCACCCCCGCCCGGGCGGCATCGGCGATAAACTGCTCGAGGCCGTAACGATGCATCAGGTTAAAGTAGATGTAGAGCACAACGGGCAGCTGCGATTGACGGCGGATCGTCGACACCGCGTCGATCACGCCACGCGGCGTGGTGCCCGAAGCCAGCCCGCGCTGCGCCGCCAACTGATTAACCACGCCATCCGCCAGCGGGTCGCTGAAGGGCACACCGAGCTCCAGACAATCAGCCCCGGCCAGATCCAACGCGACCGCCAATTCGCATGTCCGCGCCAGATCCGGATCTCCGGCGCCCAGATAAACGATTAACCCCTTGCGGCCCGCCCTGCGCAGCGAGGTCAACCGATCTTCAATGCGATTCATGCGGGCCGGAGTCTCCGGCTTCGACTGAACTGTGGCAAGCAGAAGCGCAGAACGCCCCCGCAAACCGTCTTGCCATCCACTTCGCCCGGGGCTAAGGTCCGCGATCGCGATTCGGCCTCCGGCCTCGTGGACAGGGTCGAGCCGGCGCGGGTTTTTTCGTCCCAGCCTGACCGCCAAGTGACGAGTGTGTGTGTTTTCCGGCCATGACCCGGCTGTTGTTGCGTTTGGTCAACGACCGGTGCCCCGGGCGCTTGGCCAAAGTGAAGCTCGCTGGCCGCGGCGTATGAAGTCCGAGAACTTACTGATGCTGGCAGACAGCGAGCGCGACGCGGACATGCTCTACGCGGTGGGCATGTTCGCCCCCGATCCATTCCTCTACCTCAGCGTCCGCGGCAAACCGCATATCGTGTTGAACGATCTGGAAATGGGCCGCGCCCGGCGCTGCGCGCAGCATTGCCGCATTGTTTCCCTCAGGCAGGTCACAGAGCGGCTTCGACGCAACGGCGTCGAAGCCCCCGATTGGTCCGACGTCATCGGTTTCGTGCTGCGTCAAAAAGGCATCCGGAAAATCGTGGTTCCCGATCACTTCCCCTTCGCCCTGGCCCGAAAACTCCGCAACCGCAAAATCAAGCTCCGGGTCAAGGAGGGCGACTTCTTTCCCAACCGCCAGCTCAAATCCGCGGCGGAAGTCAAAAAGATCAGCGCCGCGCTGATCATGGCTGAAGTCGGCCTGTCCGAGGCCATCCAAACCCTCAAGAACGCCAGGATTGGAAAGAACCGCCGACTCCTGTTTCATAATGTGCCGCTCACTTCCGAAAAGCTGCGCGCCATTATCGACACCGCCGTGCTTCAGGCGGGCGGCCTCCCCCGCCACACGATTGTCGCCGGCGGCCGCCAGGCATGCGACCCCCATGAGTGCGGCACCGGCCAACTCCGCGCCAACGAACCCATCATCATCGACATCTTTCCCCGATCCCAGAAAACCGGCTATTACGGCGATATCTCGCGCACCGTGGTCAAAGGCCGGGCCTCCGAAGGCGTGCGCCGCCTCTTCCACGCTGTCGCTCGAGCGCAGGACCTCGCCTTTAGAAAGGTCAAGGCCGGCGTCGGTTGCGCCGAAGCACACATCGCCATCCGAGAGTTCTTCGACCGCGAAGGCTACCCCACCCGCCGACGCAACGGCGATATGGAAGGGTTCTTCCACAGCACTGGCCATGGCCTGGGCCTCGAATTACACGAAGCCCCCAGCATCGGCCCCAACTCCAATGACCAGCTCCTCGCCGGACAAGTCGTCAGCATCGAGCCTGGGCTCTACTATCCCGAGCTGGGCGGCGTCAGACTGGAAGATGTCGCCCATCTGAGCGCCCATCGAACTCGAAACCTGACCAAGTTCGAAAAGGTGCTCGAGGTGTGACGAATTGACACCCAACCGAGCTGGATCGACTCGCCATTTCAAGTCGCCCAAGACCCGTTGCAAGCCGTATCTATCTCAGAAACAGCAAGTTAACTTAAGTCCGAAATATGGCATCTCGCCAGCTCATAGAATTGAACATAAGTGCTGCTCGCGTTGTCTATCGCTAAACTGAAAACCAAAGGCGCCC
>JAHDYP010000146.1 GCA_023383055.1 Verrucomicrobiota bacterium
TGCTGGTGACGATCCCGCAGTTGGTGGGTGGCGGCGCGCTGGGGTTGTGCATAGGCGACAGTCTGACGCTTGCGGAGCGTTCGGGCCATCTGGCGCGGTTGCTGGCCAGCGCGGATGTGATCATCGAATCCGGCGTTGCGTTGACCCAGGAGATTCACGACGGGCCGTTCGAAACCTACACCGGGCACGGTCTCTGGTCCGCGTGGCAGGGCCATTTCCATTACAGCCTGGCAGGCAAGACCCTCATCCGGATCGATCTCGATCCGGCGTTGGAACAGGTGTGGGAAATCGAGCGCGGCGGCGGGGCGGTGACCCGGGCGATTGCCGAGGGGTTGCCCAAGACGAAAATGTTCAAGGTCCCATTCCGCATGGAGATGTCCGGGTTCGCGCGGCACGAGGGCAGCCTGCCGTTGATCGGTGATCTCGGATTCATCTGGCCGCTGCTGGCGTGGAAATGTGCCGGGGCGCTGGGCGTTGAGTTGCGGTTTCTTTCGTATCCACAACAGAGCGAGCCGGGCAAAGCCATGCGGGATGAGATCGTGCGGGAGGTGAGACCGCTGGACCGGGAACGGATGCTGCGGGCCCTGGGCACGGTATTTTCAAGTGATTCCAGAGTCGGCGTCAAAAACACGGCGTCAAAAACACTTTCACCGGCGAAAGAACCGGGCTAGCCTCGCGCCAGTTCAACTCCCGATTTTCACGGACTCGATATGGGTGGGTATTTTGGTGTGGTTTCAAAAGGCGACTGCGTAGCCGACCTGTTTTACGGAACGGACTATCATTCGCATCTGGGCACGCGCCGGGGCGGGTTGGCGGTGCATGACGGCAATCGTTGCGCACGCTTCATCCACGACATCACCAACGCGCAGTTCCGATCCAAGTTCGAGCAGGACGTGCTCAAGCTGCAGGGGCGGATGGGCATTGGGGTCATCAGCGATACCGATGACCAGCCGTTGATCATCGGCTCGCACCTGGGCACCTACGCCATCGTCACCGTGGGCCGGATTGCGAACCAGGCTGAACTGGTGAAGCAAGCGTATGGCCTGCGTTCGGCGCATTTCTCGGAGATGAGTGGCGGCGAGGTGAACCCGACGGAATTGGTATCGCTCTTCATCAACCAGGGCGGGACGTTTGCCGAAGGCATCCAGATCGCCCAGCAGGCCATCGCCGGTTCCTGTTCGATGCTGCTGCTGACGGGCACGGGGGTGTATGCGGCCCGCGACAAGCTGGGGCGCACCCCGATCATCCTTGGCCGGAAAGACGGGGCTTACGCGGCGACGCTGGAAACCTGTGCGTTTCCCAACCTGGGTTACGAGACGGTGCGCGATCTTGGGCCGGGGGAGATTGTCCGGCTGACGCCCGAGGGTGTCGAGGTGGTGGCCCTGCCCGGGCACCGATGCCAGACCTGCGCATTCCTGTGGGTTTACTACGGTTACCCCGCGTCCACGTATGAGGGTGTCAACGCGGAAGACACCCGTTACCGCTGTGGCGCGGCGTTGGCGAGGCAAGACACGACGGCTGTGGACATGGTGGCGGGCATACCGGATTCGGGGACGGGCCACGCCATGGGTTACGCCCAGGAGAAAGGCGTGCCGTTCCGCCGGCCGTTTGTGAAATACACACCCACCTGGTCGCGCAGTTTCATGCCGCAAGACCAGTCGACCCGCGACCTGGTGGCCCGGATGAAGATCATCCCGATCCGGGAGCTGATCCAAGGTCGGCGCCTGTTGTTCTGCGAGGATTCGATCGTGCGCGGCACCCAGCTCCGGGAGACCGTGCGGAGGATCTTTGACTATGGGGCGACCGAGGTGCACATGCGGCCGGCCTGTCCGCCGCTGATCTTCGGCTGCAAGTACCTGAATTTCTCCCGGTCCAAGTCGGAACTGGACCTGGCCGGGCGGCGGGCCATCAAAGAGCTGGAAGGGCAGGACGGGGTGCCGCCGGCCGAGTATGCGCGGCCGGATTCGCCGCAATGCCGGGCGATGGTGGAGCGCATCCGGCATCGGCTGGGTTTGACCACGCTCCAGTACCAGCGCCTCGACGATCTGGTCGAGTCCATCGGTCTGCCGAAGGAACGGCTCTGCACCTATTGCTGGGACGGCAGGGAATAGCCTGGAATTGACGGATTGGGGCTGGCCGTTTATCAATCCGGCGAAATCACTCCCCCCCAACACCAGTGAAAACGGCCATACTAGCCCTGGACCAGGGCACGACGAGCTCTCGGGCGATTGTGTTCGATCAGGCCGGAGGCATGCGCGCGGTGGTCCAACAGGAGTTTCAGCAGTTTTACCCCCAGCCCGGCTGGGTCGAGCACGATCCGCTCGAAATCTGGCGGACTCAGCTCGACGTGGCTCGCGCGGCGCTGGCCCAGGCCGGTCTCCGTCCGTCCGACCTCGCCGGCATCGGCATCACCAACCAGCGCGAGACCACGCTGCTCTGGGATCGGCGGACGGGCGCGCCCCTCCATCGGGCTATTGTCTGGCAGGACCGGCGCACGTCGGGGTTTTGCGAGGAGCTCAAGCGGCTGGGGCACGCGGAGCGGATTCAGCAGCGGACCGGCCTGGTGGTTGACGCTTATTTCGCGGGCAGCAAACTGCGGTGGCTGCTGGACCACGTGCCGGGTGCCCGGGAACGGGCGAACCGCGGCGAGCTGGCGTTTGGGACCGTCGACACCTGGCTGCTCTGGCAGCTCACGGGCGGGCGACTGCATGTGACCGACGTCACCAACGCTTCGCGCACCATGTTCTTCAACCTGCGGACGGGGGCCTGGGACGACGAGCTGCTCGGCATCCTTGAGATTCCACGCGAGGTGCTGCCGGAGGTTCGGTCGTCGAGCGAGCTGTTGGGCGAGACCGGGGCGGGAGTATTTGACGCGCCGGTGATGTTGGGGGGCGTCGCGGGCGATCAGCAGGCGGCGTTGTTTGGCCAGAACTGTTTCACGCGCGGCCTGGCCAAGAACACTTACGGCACCGGCTGTTTCATGCTGATGAACATCGGTGAGACGCCCGTGCCCTCAAAGCACCGGCTGCTGACCACGGTGGCGTGGAAAGTCGGCGGCCGGACCGAGTTCGCGCTCGAGGGGAGCGTGTTTATTGGCGGGGCGGTGGTGCAATGGTTGCGGGACGGTCTGGGGATCATCCAATCGGCGGCCGAGGTGGAAGCGCTGGCGGCGTCGGTGCCGGACTGCGGCGGGGTCTACCTGGTGCCGGCCTTTGCGGGATTGGGCGCGCCGCACTGGGATCAATACGCGCGGGGGATGATCCTGGGGCTGACACGGGGGACGACCGCCGGGCACATCGCCCGGGCCGCGCTGGAAGGGATTGCGCTGCAGGTGGCGGATGTGCTTGGGGTCATGAAACAGGACTCGGGGATCGAGATGAACGAACTGCGGGTGGATGGTGGCGCGTCGGCGAATTCGATGTTGATGCAGTTTCAAGCGGATGTCCTGCAGGTGCCGGTGGTGCGGCCGAAGGTGATCGAAACCACCGCGCTGGGGGCGGCCTATCTCGCGGGGTTGGCCACTGGATTCTGGAAGAACCGCGAGGAAATCCACCGGGCCTGGCAGGTGGACCGGACTTTCGAGCCGGGAATCACGGCGGCGGCGGCGGCGCATCGGCGCCAGCGCTGGGCGGAGGCGTTGAATCGGGCGCGTGACTGGGAGGAACGATAGGATGAACCCGTATTTCGCGGAGTTCCTGGGCACCACCCTGCTGGTGCTGTTGGGCAACGGCGTGGTCGCCAACGTCGTGCTGGCGCGGACGAAAGGCCACAACAGCGGCTGGATTGTGATTACGGCCGGGTGGGCGATCGGGGTATTTGTGGGTGCCTTCTGCGCCGCGTCGGCAAGCGGGGCGCATCTCAATCCGGCGGTGACCGTGGCGATGGCGTCGGGCGGCAAACTGGCGGCGGGCAAAGTGGCCGGATACCTCCTGGCGCAGATGGCGGGCGGCATGATGGGCGGGACGCTGGTTTACCTGTTTTACCGGGAGCACTTTGCGGTTTCGGACAACCCGGACGGCAAGCTTGCCTGTTTCTGCACCGCGCCGAACATTCGCAACCCGGCGCAGGCGTTTTTTTGCGAGGTGCTGGGAACCTTCGTGCTGATCCTGCCGATTTTCCTGGTCACCGGACCGAGTTTTCAGTTGTCGGGCGCAGGTGGCGTGACCGAAGTTCCCGTGGGGCTGGGATCGCTTGGGCTGGTGCCGGTGGCGCTGGTGGTGTTTGGCATCGGTTTGTCCCTGGGCGGCACCACCGGTTACGCGATCAATCCGGCGCGGGATCTGGGGCCGCGGATTGTTCATGCTTTGCTGCCGGTGCCGGGGAAGCGCGACAGTGACTGGGGGTATGCCTGGGTGCCGGTGCTGGGTCCATTGTTGGGGGCGCTGCTGGCGGTGCTGGTGTATGCGGTTTGTTGTTAGCTATACTCCATCTTATGACGATGACCGTTTCTCAAATTGCCGCGCAGCTTCAGGGCGAGGTCCTGGGCGACGGCACGACCGCCATCACCGGGTTTGCATCGGCCGACCACGCCCGGCCGGGGGATCTGACCTTTGCCGAAAAGGAATCGTATTTTGCCACGGCGGAACAGAGCCAGGCCAGCGCCATCCTGGTGAGCGGCAATTTCGTCTCCGCGGCCAAGGTGTTGATCAAGGTGCCGAACACGCGCGTGGCGGTGGCGCGGGTGCTGTCGTTGTTCTATCCAGCCGAAGCCGAAGTGCCGGGGATCGATCCGAGCGCGGTGGTGGCGGCGACGGCGCGGGTGGATCCGACGGCGCACGTGGGGCCGTACTGCGTGATTGGTGAGGGGGTGAAAGTGGGGGCGCGGAGTGCGCTGCTGGGCGGGTGTCAGGTGCGGCGTGGTTGTGTGCTGGGGGAGGAAGTGGTGTTGCATCCGAACGTGGTGCTCTATCCCCGCACCCAGGTGGGCAACCGGGTGATCATACACGCCGGGACGGTCATCGGGTCCGACGGCTACGGTTACGTGTTCGATCAGGGACGGCATCTGAAGATGCCGCAGGTGGGCCAGGTGATTATCCACGACGACGTCGAGATTGGCGCCAATACCGCCATCGATCGCGGTGCGATCGGGCCGACCGTGATCGGGCAGGGGACCAAGATCGACAACCTGGTGCACATTGCGCACAACGTGAGCATCGGGCGGCACAACCTGATCATGGGCCAGTGCGGTTTTGCGGGGAGCACGAAGCTGGGCGACTACTGCGTGATCGCCTCGCAGTCGGGGGTGGCCGGGCATCTGAGTCTGGGGCCGCAAGCGACGGTGGGCGCCAAGTCGGGGGTGATGCGCGACATCCCGCCTCAAGGGAGGGTGCTGGGAATACCCGCGCAGCCGGACCGGCAGATGAAACGGCAGTTCATCGCCATGCAACAACTGCCTGAGCTGATCAAACGCATGCGCGCGGCCGAGCGGGAGTTGGAAGAGCTCAAGGCGAGGCTTGCGATCCCGGCCGTCAACAGCGCGGGGGATCCACAGGACCGCGGGACGGCGGGACCGTAGGGCTGGGACGACGTCGTGCCGGCAGCGGTTGCGGGGGAGGGCGGCGCCGCTCGTCCGGGATCGGACCCTCACTCCTGGAGTTTTTCGCCGATGGAAAACGCCTGTCCGACGCATTCGCCGATGCCGTAGTATGCCTGGAGATCAGGTTGGAAGACCAGCGGCTGGAGTTTCTTGAGGTCGGTCATCCCTTCGGGCGTCAGCACCTTCTCGTCCACGAGGACGTTGAGGATCTCGCCGACAAACAGCGTATGCAGCCCGATCTCGAGCGTGTGGAGCAATTCGCATTCGAGCACGAGCGGGAATTCGTCGACGTAGGGGGCGTCGACCTTGTCGCTGGGCACGGCGGTGAGACCCGAGGCGGCGAACTTGTCGGTGCCGCGGCCGGTGATGAGCCCGAAGAAATCGGCGTGTTTGACGTGTTGTTCCGAGGGAAGGCTGACGGTGAACGCCTTGCGTCGGACGATATTGCCGTACGAGTAGGTGGCCTTGCGGAGGGAGACCGCCACGCACGGCGGCATCGAACAACAGAGGCCGGCCCACGACGCCGTCATGACGTTGGGTTGCCCGTCCTGGGCGTAGGTGCCGATCGCCAGCACCGGCGTGGGATGGAGGAGAGTGCGGGGCCCGAGTGATTTTTTCATAGATCGTGCTGCCGTTCGGTGTCCGATCGTCGGTCGTGGGTGAGTCTAGTCGGTCGAGGGTCCGGTTGTCAGCCGGATTATGGCGCGGGACTAAAGCGAGAGCAGGTAGGCCTCGAGATCCTCGAGTTGTTGGTTCGAGAGATGGGAGGTTGTGCCGTGGCGATCATGGGGATTCAACCGGACGAGGAGATCCCGGAGCGTTACGGCGGAGCCATCATGCAGGTAGGGAGCGGTGCGCCAGAGTTCGACGAGCGTGGGGGTATCGAATGGAACCGGATCCTCGGGTCGATCATAGCGGCCACGGGTGCCCACATCCGCCGAGGCGAGATCGGTAAAGAGCGGCGGGATATGACAATCCGCGCAACCGACTTTGGGATCGTTGAAAACCTGGCGGCCGCGCTGGGCTGCCTCCGAGAAACCAGCATTCACAAGGTATGGGCTTGGGATGGGCTGGAGCGATTTGAGAAAATCGTCGATCGCGGCGGGGACATCCTCCGGCTGGGTGGTGAATAGGATGTGGCGGATCCCGGCGCGGACGGCGACCTCGGCGCTTTTTCGGACGCCGAGCGACATGGCGGGCGGGGTTCGGTGGGCGAGGAGGAGGCTTTTGGCATTCTTGGGATTGCCCATGCCGTCGTTGAGCAAATCCCAATTGAGACCATCCGTGCGCGCGTCGGTATCGTGGCAACTGGCGCAGCTCTGCCATTCCTGGTGACAGATCTTCGCGTCGTTGAAGAGCAGCTCGCCGCGTCGGACTGTCGACATCTCGGGGGTGGAACCGAGCGAGATTCGTTGGGCCTCACGCACATTTGCCGTGAGATCCACCATGGCGAGGTCGTCCGAGAAATAGTTGGCCACGTAAGCACGGTTGCCCACGAGCGCGAGGGCGCGAGGACCATAGCCGGGGACAGTCATACGCTCGCCGGCAGTCACCGGTTTTTGTGGGCGAAGAGGGACATCAAGCAGGCAGATCTCGTGAGTGCCAGCCAGGGCGACGGCGATTTGTTTGCCATCGGGTGTCCAGGCCACGGCCCATGGATTGGCGGCGCCGCGGCGGGCCTGGTCGAGGAAGACGTTACGGAAATACTCCATGCGTTCGAGGTCGATGATGCTGAGAGCATTGCTGTTGATCCGGCCAAAATCGACTTCGGTGGTGGGGAGATAATAGCGGGCCAGGAGATGCGTGACGGCCGCGTACTTGCCGTCGGGGGAGACCGCAATGCCGCGAAGCAGTCCACTGCCGCGGGCGAGTTTGATCTGCTTGATGACCTCGAGAGTCGTCACGTCGATGACACTGACGACGGCTCCCACGCCCGGTCCGTCGGTGACCGCATTGTAGATGTGATTCGCAACGAGGAGATGCCGTCCATCCGGGGCGAGAGCGGCAGCCACGGGTTCGCGACTGACGCGAATGCGTTGAATCTCCGCTTGCGACCCCAGGTCGATGACGGAGACGTCATGATTAAACCGGTTGCAGACGTAGAGACGTTGCTCGTCCGCGCTTAAGATCGGAGCCATGGCGGTATGGCCGGCCGGGATTTGACTCTGGATGAGGTTCTGTTTGAGATCGACCACGCAAATCCGGCTCTCGGGTGCGGAGCAGGTCACATAGAGGCGGGCTTGCGAAATGACAAGACCCGAAGGGGATTCGGGGAGGTCGATACTCTGCCGAACCTGGTGTGACTCGAGGTCGAGGATTACGATCTTCCGTGCGGAGGCGCAGGCGACGAAGAGGGACTTGCCGTCCGGGCTCGCAACCAGGGCGGAAGGCGAAAGATAATCAGCCTCCGCGGATTGTTCGTTGCCGGCATAGGCAGTCACGAGTGTCAGGACGCACGCCAGCAACCCCGCCGAAGCCTGTAAGAGTGTTCGCGTGGAGAGACGAGCGAAGCGAGTCCACCAGTGAAGCGCCGACCGAGACGAAGTCTGAACGTGGTGAGTCAGCCTGCGTGGACCAGACGATGTTTTCATACTTCGTGTTGTTGCCGACTCAGAGTCGGTCCCAGAGGGGCTGCGGGAATGTAGATCCTGGCAGGGTGTATTGTCAGCTGCTTTGTGGGGAGTGATTGTGTGGGCTGAACTCAGGGGGCCATGCGTCCAAGGGGCGAAGGTGGCGGGGCTTGACGGAGGAACATGCCGCCGACAGTCTGAACCCCATCGACACCTTTACCCTGAAATCAGGCCGCTCAATGCTGAAGTGCGCCCGACGCGTGGCAGTGGCGGTGGTCACGTTGAGCTTTTCATTCCCAGCTCTTGCCGCGATCTACGTCGCTCCAGGTGGCAACGATGATTCTGCGGGGACGCGGGAGCAACCGCTGGCAACCTTGTCGAAGGCGGTGATCAGCGCGCGATCGTTGCCCGCCGACCAACCCCGGCGGATCATATTGCGCGGCGGCAGCTACTGGAATGTCGCGGTGGTGCTCGGCCCTCAGGATTCCGGTCTGACCCTCGAAGCGGCAGCGGGTGAAACTCCCGTGCTTCACGGAGGCCAGCGGTTGACGGGGTGGGTTAAGGAGGGCGACGCGTGGGTGGCGGCGCCTTTGCCCGACCTGCCGGTCACGGAAGCCGAGGTGGCGGCGGGGTTGGCGTTGCCGCAATGGGAGGTGCGGCTGCTGCTGGTCAACGGCCAGTCACGACCCCGGGCGCGCTTTCCAGAGAGCGGCGAGTTGCCGCATCTGAGTTCCTTCGACGTTTCCTGGATGAGCACCACTGGCGGCGGGTGGCAGCGCAAGCCGACGATTGAGGAACTGACCACGCTGCGCTACCGATCGGGCGATCTGCCCGCCGATCTGGAAGTGCGCGACGCCGAAATCACCGTGTATCACATGTGGGATGAATCATGCGTGGGCATCGCCAGCCACGAGCCGGATCACGGTTTGCTCGAACTGGCTCCGGCGACGGGCCATCCACCGGGTGCCTTCGGCGTGAGGAAGTTTGTGGTCTGGAATGTCCGCGCAGGGCTCACGCAACCGGGTCAATGGTATCACGATCGTGTCCGGAACCGGATCGTTTACTGGCCGCTGCCGGGCGAGCGGATCAATCAGGCGGAAGTGGTGGTGCCGACCCGTCGGACGGTGCTCCGGCTGGCGGGATTGCCCGGGCAACCGGTCCGCCAGGTGACGTTGCGTGGGCTGACGCTGACGGCCACGACCGCGCCGTTAATTGCCGGCGGATTTGCCGCCGCGGCTTTCGATGGCGCGATTTCGCTAAGCCACACCGAAGATTGCGTCCTGGACACGCTCACCGTTCAAGGTGTGGCTGGGCACGGCATCGACGCGGGCCGGAGTTGTGTCCGCATGCGGGTCAGCCGCTCGGAGATCACGGATTGCGGGGCCGGCGGCATCTACGTGGGCGGTACCGGCGCGGTGATCAGTGACAATCATGTCCATGGGATCGGGCGCGCCTATCCGAGCGCCATCGGCATTTATCGGGGCGGACGCGACGGTGTGGTCCGCCACAACGAAATCCACGATGTTCCGTATTCGGCCATCAACTATGGCGGCACGGGCAACGTCGTGGAGTACAATCTCATCTACGATTGCATGAAAGTGTTGCACGACGGCGCGGCCATTTACCTGTTCGCCGCCCGGGACTGCGTGCTGCGGGGTAATGTCGCGCGAGACATCGTGGATACGGGCGGCTATGGCGCCTCGGCCTATTACCTGGATGAACGCAGCACCGGTTGCGTGGTGGAACGGAACCTCGCGCTGCGCGTGGCCCGGCCGTTGCACAATCACATGGCGACCAACAACGTGATCCGTGACAACGTCTTCCTGGTCGAAGGCGACGCGAAACTGACTTTCCCGCGCTCGGAGGATTTCACGATGACCCGGAACATCCTGTACGCCACCGGGAGCATTCGCGTCGAGGGGATGAACGCCGTGACGAACTGGGCGGGGAACCTGTTTTTCAGCGGCACTGGACGGATCGAAGGCGTGCGGATGAAGCAGTATGCCACCGCGGACCGCGCGGAGCCTTTGCCGGAAGGCATCCTGGCGGCCGATCCGCTGTTCCGGGACTGGCGTCAGGGCGATTACCGCTTTCGAGAAGGTTCACCCGCCCACCGGTTGGACCTGCGGCCGATCGAGGCCAACCGCGCCGGCCCTTCAAGGCCTTGACGGGGATTCAGCCATTGGCGGTCTGCTGGTCGTTCAGCCAAAGTCCGCCGCTTCCGGTGAGACCGCCTCCCTTTGCGGGCTCCGCGCGCTTTGCGGGAGAATGGCCCGGCGGAGCCGCATCTCCCAAGCGACTAAATGAGAACCACTCAACCGCTCGATCTCCGTGTAAAAGTCTTCGACGACGCCGAGGAAAGGTGCATACTGTCGCTCCCTATGAAAACCACCCCTTCTGTCGGGTTACGCCAGTCCTGGTATCTGGCTCTCCCGCTGGCGATCTGGTTTGGCGTAATCAGCGACCCGAATTCCCTCGCCCAGGAAACCCGACAGAACCGCGCCAAACCGATCGACGCCGCGTTCGCTCCGAATCTCACCGTGGATGGCGATCCCGCCGATTGGGCCGGACTGATCAGCGGCACGCTTTCCATGGACACCCAGGGCCGCGGCAGCAACGGCACCCTGGCGGTGGATATCCAGTACGCCTGGAACTACACGAACCTCTTCATCCTCGTCCGGGAAAACCCGAACCGGATCACGGCCACAACCAATAACCAGCCCAGCCTGCTCGCCTGGGAGGCGCCCGATGCCGACTCCTACCAGGGCCAGCCCTGGAGCTTTGATTCGATCGCGTTCTGGATCGACTGCGACAACAACGCGGGCACGCTCGACGCCGGATCTGTCGTGGTCGAGAACAATGCGGACTTCCAACCTTGGTTCGGTTTCAGTTCCTCCGGACGGAGCGACCTGGTGTTCGCCCGCGTCAACAACACGGACATCAAAGATCTCAGTGGTTTGCTCAATGCCGCGATCGCCACGGGCGGCAGTTTCGCCGATCGCGACCGCGTCATCGAAATCGCCCTGAATTGGGAGGACATCGCCTATACGGTCGCATGGGACCGCCAGCCCAACGAAGATCTGCTGACTGTGATCGCCCCGGGGTTGGTCCTGGGCTGCGAACCGCTCCTGGTCTGCAACGATTACAATTCCCAGGCCTTCATCGGCCCCGATCAGTGGAACCCCGGAAACGGGCGCGACGAGTATTCCCGGGATATCCGGCTGATCTCCGGCGCTCCGGTCGTCGCCGCCGCCTTTGCGCCGCTCTTGAGCATCGATGGTGACCCGGGCGATTGGAGCGTGGTGCCGAGCGCGACCGTTTCCATGGATACCCAGGGACGCGGGACGAACGGCACCATGGCGGTGGATATCCAGTACGCGTGGGATTACACGAATCTCTACTTTTTGATCGTCGAGAATACCAATCGGATCACGGCGACCACGAACCATTTCCCCAACCTGATGGCTCAGGAAGCCCCCGCCGCCGCCGCATACCAGGATCATCCCTGGTCGGTGGATTCCATTGCTTTCTGGCTCGACCTCGGCAACAACGCCGGGACACTCGAGAATGGCTCGATCGTGGTCGAGAACAACGCCGACTTCCAGCCCTGGTTCGGCTTCAGCTCCAGCCAACGCACCGATTTGATGTACGCCCGGGCGAACGACTCCGGCACTATGGACCTCGAGGGGCTCTTTTCCGCCGTGGTGGCGACCGGAGGCGCCTTCGCCAGCCGCGACCGCGTCATTGAAGTTGCGCTGAACTGGGAAGACATCGCTTACGCCGTCGATTGGAGCCGGCAACCGAACGAGGACCTGCTGACGGTCATCGCCCCCGGGTTCGCCTTTGGCAGTGAACCGCTGCTGATCTGCAATGATTTCAATGCCCAAGCGTTCATTGGCCCGGACCCATGGAGTCCCGGCAGCGGCATGGATCAATATTCCCGTGACGTCCAACTGGCTTCCGGGGCACCCGTGGTTGATGCCGCCTACGCCCCGAACGTAACGATCGACGGCGACTCCGCCGATTGGTCCACGCTCCCCAGCGGCACGGTGTCGCTCGATACCCAGGGCCGGGGCCAGAATGGCACCATGGCCGTCGATATCCGATATGCCTGGGACTGGACCCACCTTTACATCCTGGTTCAGGAAAACACCAATTCCATCACGGCAACGACCAACAATTTCCCGAACCTCTTCTCCCAGGAAGCGCCCAACGCCGCGGCTTACCAGGACCATCCATGGTCGGTCGACTCGATCGGGTTCTGGATCGATTGCGATAACAACGCCGGGGTTCTCAAGGACGGGTCGATCGTCGTCGAGAACAACGCCGATTTCCAGCCCTGGTTCGGCTTCAGCTCCGGCCAGCAGACCGATCTTATCTACGCCCGGGTCAATAATTCCGACACCCTCAATCTCGACGGATTGGCCAATGCCCTCGTCGCCACCGGCGGTTCCTTTGCCAACCGCGATCGCCGGATCGAAGTCGCCCTGAAATGGGAAGATATTGCCGCCACGGTCGAATCGGGCCGACAGCCCGCCGAGGATCTCGTGGCCGCCATCCGGTCCGGTTTCACCTTCGGTAGCGAACCATTGCTGATCTGCAACGATTACGAGGCCCAGGCCTTCATCGGCCCGGATCAATGGAACCCCGGCAGCGGCATGGACCAATACTCCCGCGACATCCGACTCATCGACACGGCGCAACCGGTGCCGGTCCCGAATCCAGTCCTCGAAATCTCCTTGAGTGAAGCGGAGCTCGTGCTCTCCTGGCCAGCCACCGCCAACGGCTTCGCACTCGAAACGACTGCGTCGTTGGCGCACAACGCGCAATGGTCAGCAGTGCCCGAAACGCCAACGCTATCGGACGGACATTACCGCGTCACTGTCCAGCCGCAAGGCTCCGCCGCCTTCTACCGTTTGCACAAGTAACACCGGCCCGTCGCGCCAAAGCTTCCTGCGGTGCTTTCCCGCCTTCATTGTGGATGTGACATTCCCGACCGGGTACGAGACTAATCAATCCGTCCATATGCTCAAACGGCTGTTTCCCATTCTACTCCTGGCTGGGGCGAACCTCCCTTCGCTGGCCGCCACGCTCGAACCGGTCGATCGGCGGCTCGCGCCTGACGTGTACGTGTGGACCGACACCTGCAACGTGCACGTGATCCGTGACGGCGATGCGGCCCTGCTCATCGACCTGGGGGACGGCAGCGTGCTCGATCATCTCGAAAGCATTGGCGTGCGACGAGTCGAGTGGGTGCTCTTCACCCACCATCATCGCGAGCAATGCCAGGGTGCGGCGCGCCTGGCTGGAACGGGCGCCAAGGTGGCTGCGCCCGAGGTTGAACGGCCCTTGTTCGAGCGCCCGGCGGATTTCCGCAGGATGGAGGTCCGCCTCGGCGACGCGTTCACGATTCACGGCGCGAGCTATGTCCGCCCGCCCGTCCAGGCGGTTCCGCTGGATCGGACGTTTGGGACCCACGACACGTTTGCCTGGCGCGGACGCGTGTTCCGGTGTGTCGCCACGCCCGGCAACAGCCCCGGAGGCATGACCTATCTGCTCGAGCAGGGCGATCGGCGGCTGGCCTTCAGCGGCGATGTCATGCTCGACGGCGCGAAGATGCACACCTGGTTCGATACCGAGTGGGATTACGGGTTCGGGGCCGGCATCCGCGCCTTGCGCGACTCGGTCGCGCGCCTGACGGAGTTGAAGCCCACGCTGCTGTTGCCGGCGCATGGGCCGGTGGTGCGGAACCCGGCGGAACAATTGCGCCAATACGAAGTGAAGCTGGCCACGCTCGAACGGTTGTACCTCCGCGGTTACGACGTCGAAGGCGGCGCGGCCGCATACCAGGACAAGGTCTCGACGCCGACCGTGGTTTCGAATGTCTGGCAGGTCACGCCGAGCGTGTTCAAGTTCAAGCGCCCGAATTTCTTCGGCAACTTCGGGCTGATCCTCGCCCCAAATGGCCGGGCGCTGGTCGTCGATTGCGGTCTGCTGGGGGAAGAGTTGTTGGACAACGCGCTCGACGGCATGCGCGCCCATTTCGGGCTCAAAGCCATCGATGCCATAATCGTCACTCACATGCACGGCGATCATTTTCTCGAGGCCCCGCATCTCCGCGAGAAATGGGGCGCGCCAATCTGGGCGCTCGAGAACATGGTCGACAAGTTGGAACACCCGGAATGGTTCGATTACGCCGCGCCGATCCAGGCCTACGGCAAAAAGAACCCCGACGGCTCGCCCATGACCGGCCTGCGCGTCGACCGCGCCTTCAAGCCGGGCGAGACCTTCGACTGGGAGGGCCACCGGTTCACCGTCGACTGGATGCCCGGCCAGACCGAATTCGCGCTCTGCCTGCACGGCGAGATCGATGGCCGCCGGGTGGCGTTCACCGGCGACAACATTTTCGGTGACCCCGATAATCCTTCGCAGACCGGCCACGAAGCGATGGTGGCCCACAACAGCGCGATTCTCGAGGAAGGTTACATTTACGGCGCCGAATACCTGACGCGGCTTCAGCCCGACATCCTGGTGGGCGGACACTCGTTTGTCATGGATCGTCCGGCGCAATTCATCGAACGCTACCGCCGCTGGGCCTATGAGATGCGCGACGCTTTCCGCGCGCTCAGCCCGGACGACTACCGCTATGGGTTCGATCCGTTCTGGGTGCGCGTGGAGCCTTATCGCGTGGCCCTGGCGCCCGGTGAGAGCGCCGAGGTGAAGGTCTGGGTGCGTAACTTCCGTTCCACCTCGCAGGCGCATCGCATCGAGTTCCACGCGCCGGAAGGCCTGCGGATCGAACCGGCTGTGCTCGAGGGCGCCCTCGAGTCCGATTCGCGCCAGGCCTTTCCCGTGCGCGTCTCGGCAACGGCCGCAGCCGTTCCCGGGGTGAATCTGGTGGGATTGGACGTGACCCTGGACGGTCGCCGGTACGGTGAGTGGTTCGACTTCGTGGTGGGGAACAGCGCTGGGGTAACTCGATGAGGGAAGCTGGCGGTCCCTGCCTGATGCCGACGAGTCCGATGGGCAAGACCGGAGACCGCGATCGGAGACTTTACCAACGATTTACACACGCCGGCGGGAATTGGGATACCCTGTTCCCACCTATGCAATCACATCCCACTCTCGCTTTGGGGCTGGTGTTGGCGACCATCCATTTCGCCGCACTCACGCCGGTCGAGGCTGACACCCCCAACCGCCTCCCAATCAAGGAAGTCACGGTGTTCAAAGACGGCCATGCCTTTGTCCTGCACGAAGGCCGACTGCCGGTGGACGCCCAGGGGCGGGGATCCTTGGATTACCTGCCCACCCCAGTCATCGGCACCTTCTGGGCCTACGCGGCAGACCCGGGGGACCGGCTGATCTCAGTCGTTGCCGAGCGGCGCTTGGAGACAGTGGCGCGCACGGCTCTGACCTTGCGCGAGTTGCTCGAGGCCAATGTCGGCGCCGAAATCATCGTCACCGAAACCAATCACCTCACCTACCCGGCGACGATCCTTGGCTTTCCTGCGCGCACCAGTGAGGAACTGGCTGAAACCACGCCGCCGCCGGCCATCGGGCGGTTGCCCCAATCCGGCAACCTGGTGCTCCTTCAAACCGTGGAAGGCACCAAGGCCGTAGCCCTCGAGCGCATCCAGGACGTCACCTTCAAACAGCCGCCCCAACCCAAGGTCACCCAGGCGGAATTCCGCAATGCCCTGATCCTGAACTTTTCCCGAGGCGGCGGCGCTTCGGATTCGGCCGGTGCGGGACTGATGTATCTGCAGCGGGGAGTCCGGTGGATTCCGAGCTATCGGGTGGACCTGGACGGAGAGGGACGAGCGCACATCCGGCTTCAGGCGACGGTGCTGAATGAATTGACCGACCTCGAGGACGTCACGCTCCAGTTGGTGATTGGGGTGCCGTCGTTCACGTTCAAGGACACGCTGGATCCGATGGCGCTGCAGGAAACCCTGGCCCAGCTCTCGGCCTTCTTCCAAAGCAGCGCCGGAACGCAACGGCGCGAGGATGCCCTCCTCTCCAACTTCAGCAATAACTTCATGACGCAGACGCCCCGCATGGGGGAATACCGCGCCGGGAACGAAGGCGCGGGTGTCGGCGATCCCGAACTGCCGGAAGGCGCCAGGAACGAAGATCTGTTCGTGTTTTCCGTTCCCCACGTGACCCTCAAGAAAGGCGCGAGAATGGTCCTGCCCATCGCGGAATGCGTCGTGCCTTACGAGGACATCTTCACGCTGGACCTGCCGTATGCCCCCCCGCCCGAACTGGGGCGACACCTGGTCAATCCGCAACCGTCCGAAGTGGCGCGGCTCCTGGCCTCGCCCAGGGTCATGCACAAGGCGCGGCTGACGAACTCGAGCGGCCAGCCGTTCACCACCGCGCCGGCGTTGATCCTGCGCGAGGGCCGGGTGCTTGGCCAGGGCCTGATGCCCTACACCGCGAGCGGCGCCAGCACGGACCTGGCGTTGACCACCGCCGTCGATATCCAGGTGAACAAGAGCGATCGCGAAATCAAGCGCACGCCCAACGCCTATCGGCACGCGGACCAGCAATACCTGCGCGTGGATTTGCAGGGCTCGGTGCGCCTCACGAACCATCGCGACCAACCCCTGGCGCTGGAAGTGACCCGCCACGTTCTGGGTCGGGTGAACAGCGCCGATCACGGCGGCCAGGTGATCATGAGCAACGTGTTCGAGAGCCGCGATCACCTGCCGGCCGGCGACCAGGGGCGTGGCGCCTATGGCGGGGACGCGTTCAACTGGCCCTGGTGGTGGCACCAGGTCAATGGCGTGGGCCGGATCACCTGGAAACTTGAGGTCGCCCCCGGTCAAGCACTCGACCTGGGCTACGCCTGGCATTACTTCTGGCCATAGGCGATTGTGCTTCAAGCCCGCGGCAAAGTGCGCGAACAATCCCGGCGATGGACAGGAAACGCGTGCTCGTGATCGAGGATGACTCCGCCATTCGGCGGGGATTGGCCGACGCGCTGAGGTTCGCCGGGTACGAAGTGCTCGAGGCGGCCACTGGCACCGTTGGCCGGGCCCAGGCCGAGCGCGGCACGTTCGACCTCCTGTTGCTCGACCTGATCCTGCCCGGCGTCAGTGGCTTCGAAATCCTGGAAGCCGTGCGCGCCTCGAGACCCACGCTGCCGGTGATCATCCTCACCGCCCGCGGGGACGAAGCCGATCGTGTCAAAGGCTTGGGCCTGGGCGCCGACGATTACGTCGTCAAGCCCTTCAGCGTGCGCGAGCTCCTGGCGCGCGTGGAAGCCGTGTTGCGGCGTTCGCCGGAACGTCCGAACCGCGTCGAATGCGTGTCGCTGCCGAACGGCGTGGTCGACCTGGCCCGCCGCGAGGTGCGTTGGAAGAACGGCCAGCGCGCCGAGCTTTCCGAGCGCGAGGTCGAGCTGCTCCGCTATCTCGCCGCCCACGCCGGCCGCGCCATTTCCCGCGCCGAAATCCTCCTGCGCGTCTGGCGCCTCGACCCCAAACGGCTGGCGACCCGGACTATTGACATGCACGTGGCTCACCTGCGCGAGAAACTCCGGGATGATCCGGACCATCCGCGAGTGCTGCTGACCGTCCGTGGCAAGGGCTACATGGTCCGCAAGCCTGAAGATTGAAGGGACATTCATGACCCGCCCCAGTCACATCTGGCTCGCCTTCACCCTTTGTGCCGCGGTGTTGCTGTCGGTCATGGGCTGGGTCAGCCGCACGACGCTGCGCCTGGATCGCTTGCAGGCTGAAGCGGCGCGAACCGCCGACCTCGAGGAGCGCGCCCGGCTGGCCCTCTGGCGTCTCGATTCCTGGCTGGCGTCGCTCATCATCGAGGAGAGCGCGCGCGGGTATGCCGATTACGAGGCCTTCGCCGCAACCCCACGGGCATACAACCGGAGCTTTGCCGAGATCGAGGAAGGCGGCGTGCTGGTGCGATCGCCCTTGCTTGCCCCGGCCTCGAGTCATGTCCTCCTCCATTTCCAGCTCCATCCGGATGGCCGCCTGACATCGCCCCAGGTGCCCACCGGCCACCAGCGCGACCTTGCCGAAGCCAGCTCTCTCTCGGGCGAACAACTCGAACGCGCCGCTCAGCGACTGGCCGCCTTCCAACGCATCCTCGCCGCCCCCGTCGACTCCGCTTTCAGCACGGATTCGGCGTCATCCAATGCTCAGCACCCTTCGTCCGCACTCCCAATGATCGCCGTATTCGACAACGCCGGCACCCTGATCCGGGAAACTGAAAGGCCGTTGGACGTTGGGTTGGTTCCGCCCCTGGCGCAATCGGAGCCGTTGCCAGGCCAGGCTGAACGTGGACCGACAACGTTCCCGGAAGCGGTCCCGGTGACCCGGATGACGGAGCAGCAGCAATTCCGCAATGACGCCGAGTTCAACTCTCGCGCCAACAACTTCATTCAGGCGCAGCAGCGGTTGTCCGTCCAAAATGTCTTGCGGCAGTACGAATCGCCCCTGTCACCGGCCCCAACACCAACTGCCGC
>JAHDYP010000147.1 GCA_023383055.1 Verrucomicrobiota bacterium
CCGGGAGCTTGACGACGACCTCTTCCACCTTGCCTGCCCGCCAGCGGGTCACCGTTAGGTTTCCTCCGCCCGCTTCCGATTCAGCAGTGGTCAGTGCCTTGCCGAACTTGGTGCGCGGATCGTAGGAAAACGGCTTGCCGCCCACGCCGAGCAGAACGTCGCCAACCACCAGAATGCCATCGGCGGGAGAACCCTTCTCCACCTTGGTAATGGCGATCTGGCGGGCGTCGGCGGTCACCATCTTGTCACAGAATATCCAGCCGCGCAGCCCGGTGGAGCCGAGATTCCAGTCGTGTTTAGCGCCTGTCGGAATGGCATCGCCTTTGGTGAAATCAGGCACGGTCAACGGCTGGGCCTTGCCAGCGGCCAAAGCCGGAACCGGCGCGGCGATGAAGGTGGCAAGGGCAAGCGAAAGGAGGGGGATTTTCATTTTGTGGCAAGCGATCGATGACAAGGACTTCCAAGCCGAGGCTGCGGTGGGTGTGGCGCGGGCCCTATTTCGGTGCCTGTCGGGTGACGATGGGCACATAGCCCACTTCGAGCCCCGGCGGCGGAGTGACGACCAGGGCCGGATCGAGTTCCGCCAGTTTGCCAAACGCGGGTGGGGCCAGGTAGTCCCGGTCTTTCTTCCAACTCCGATGGAGTTTCTCCACGCGCGCCTGCAAAACCTCCCGCTCCTGAGCCGTCATGTCGGCGTTCAGCAAGGCGGGTTGGTCGGCAAAGCGATACCAGTAGTAAGTGACCACGCTGCCGTCGCCTGGGTGTGCCTGAAACGGTCCGGCTTTGGGTCCAGGCGTCTTCCAGCAACTCGCCGCATCCTCGGGAGTAACATAGGTTTTTAGGCTTCTCTCAGGCCGCTCAAAGCGCGCCTGGACCAAACCCGTTTCCGCCGGGACCTCTTCAACCGACACCGGAACCCACTGAGGTTTCGCATTACTCTTCACAAGGTGGAAATACTCAGGAAGCTTCACCAGCGATCCCTGCTTGGAATCCGTCTGCTTCACCACGTTGAGATCCCAGCGATACCCGAAGGTATTGGGATCCGCCGCCATCGGGGTCGCAAAGGAATTCCAGGCCACAGGCGCCTTCTCTTCCCTGGCAGTGCCGTCCGGATAAATTCTCCAGGTAGCCCCGCCCTTGCCAGTGAACCGATGCAGGATGGCCGCTTCAGAACGAATTGCGCCGCTGGCCTCGGCCCCGCCGTCGAACCAGGCCTTCACCGCATCCCAGAGCGCCTGCTTGTTGTAGGAAGTAATGTGATGCACGAGCCGTGATTCGCCGTTGGTCTCACAGGGAAAGAAGGTGGGCGCGATGCGGGCATACGTCTCACCCTTGGCGTCATTGGCCTGAATGCTGGGGACGTGCTGCGTCTCCATCTGCAAGGCCCGGTTGGGATCGGAGGGACGGCTATCCAGGAGCATGCCGCTGAACTGCGGTTCCGCGACCGCTCCGGCGGACCAGAAGTAGGGGGTGAAGAACGCCACCGGGCCTTTGAAATTCCCCGTGTTGAGGAAGAGCGTCCAGGATTGATCCCCGGTCGGGATGTCCTTGCCGGCGGTGGTGGTCTTGGCCGGGGTGAGCGGCAGAGGCAGGTAGCCGTAGCCGAACAACTCGCCGCAGGTGCCCTGCTTGAGGTTCAAGCCATCGGGCGGCCACAGCAGCCAGGGGCTGAGTTGGGCCACGCCGTATTTGCCTTTGGGTTGCGCCCAGTCTCTTCCCTTGCCCGCCCCGGGTCCGTTGGCCCACTCGCTGAAATTCGGCGCCACGCCGCCCATGATGAATTTGGGCGTCTCCGTGGCATACTCCGTGTCGCGCCACCAGCCCAGGCCGCCCTCGATGTCGGAATACAGTCTGATCGGAGGCGGAGGATCTTTTCGGGCGAACATCCACGTGCCGAACAGGCCGGTCTGAAACCGTTGCCCCGGGTATTGGTCGAGCAACGGCCAGGCGGCGACATACATGGAGAACCCGGCATCGTAGGTTTCGGGGACTTTCTCGTTGGGAACGAGGAGGTAGCCGGCCATGTCTCCTTTCTGAACCGGGTTGGAGGCGGCTACCGCGGGTAACACGGGTGCGACGAGCACGAGGGCCAAGCTGGAAGCGAACAGTGTGGTGAACGTTTGGTTTGGCATGGCGGGATTCTAACCGACTATTGCTCTTTGTCTGTACTTGAACGCCACAGGACCGCCAGGCGGCTGCTGGCCGGATCATTTGCCGGAACCGGCACGGCGGATTGGGCTCTTTGCCCATGTGGTCGTCCCTGCTCGAAGACATGGTCGCACATGGTGACATGCGGAGGTTCAACGCGGACCAGGTGGCAGATGTTCGATGAGATATCGCGCCATGAGCATGCGCACATGGACGACCGTGCCCGGGCCCTCGCGGAGCCCATGGTCGCGATTGGGATAGGCCATGTAATCAAACCGCTTGGCGCGAAATTCGTCCCTTTCGTAGATGGCGCGCAATCGCGACTCCGCTTGTTTGAGCAGCGCCTCACCGGCAGGCTGACTGCGGACATCCGGGGGGGCAACGGCGGCGGCGACGATCGCCAGAAGGCATCCGAAACGCCTGGATCTTCTGTGGTTCATGGGTCTTTCGTTTTCAATTGAAGTGGAGGCTTGGCGCTGGTGGTCCTCAAAAGAGGGGCTTGGTTAGCGTTTGAGGGAAATCTTGACGGTCACGTCTCCTTTGGCCGGGAGCGTTAATTTGCGCTGGCTGGTTGAATCGGCCTTCGCAACCTTCGCGCCCTTGCCTTCCACGGTGATTGCAGAAATCTCAGCGGGGAGTTCCAGCAGAACCGTCTGGGCTTTGATCGAACGCAGGGTGCATTCGACGCCCTCCGGCGACCAATGCAGTCGTTTGACTTCGATCTGGCCACGACAGAGAGCGCCTTCAATCGTTCCTGTCGGCCAGGCTTTGGGCAGGGCGGGAAGAAGCTGGAGTTTCCCGGGGTCCGAGGCCACCAGCATCTTGATGATCACCGACGGCATCCCGCCGCTGATGTCCATGTTGAACAACGAGCGGTGATTGTGCATCGAGGCGAGGTTGTTCAGCCAAAAGCGGTTCACGAGTTGCGTGAGGCAACGATAGGCAAGCTCTTCCTCGCCGAGACTGGCAGCGGCCTGTCCGAGTTGCACAAGGCCGAACGACATAAAGCCCTTCTGGTTGTTCTGCCAGTGGTTGTCGAGCTTGAATTCGATGCTCTTCCGGAACGCGGCGCGAAGCTCCGGGTTGCGCGCGATTTCATCGGGCATGCCGTCGTAGAGCGGATAGAGTTGCGAGGAGTGCCGGTGGCTGTCGTTGTTCGCGAGCCGCGGCGTGAGCCACTCTTTAATGATGCCGCGCTCGTCCACCAGGTAGTCCGGCATCTTGTCCAACATCTGCTGCCAGCGCGCGATCTTGTCCTGGTTCCGACCGAGTTCGCGCGAGGCGGCGATGGTGTTGCTCAGGAGTTCCTTGGCCACCGCCACATCCATGGTGGCGTTGTAGGTTCCCTGGGATTTGGTATTGCCCGGCGTGTTTTCTGGCGATTGCGTTGGCGAGAAGACCCACTTACCGTCGGGCCCTTCGTAGAGGTAATCCTCAAAGAACAGCGTGGCCTTCTCCATGAACGGCAGGGCGTGTTCGGCGAGGAACTTGCGGTCGCCGGTGTAGAGATAATTGTCGTAGAAGAAATGCGCCGCCCAGCCGGCGCCCCCAACCCAAAAGCCCCCGGCGAAGTCCGGCGCCAGGGCATTGTTGAAGCCATGCGTCGAACTGCGGGAAGGCAGCACGATGCCGCGCGCGCCGAACAGGTGCTTCGCGTTGATCTCGAGCCAAGGGACGATGGACTCGAGGTAAGTCGTGTAGGCCAGCATGAGTTCGGGCAGGTTCCCCATGAGGTTGGCGGCGATGGCAGAAGGGACGTTGCCGTTGTGCGTGTAATCACTCGCCCAGCCGGGGACGTAAGTGCCACCCCAGACGCCCTGCAGGTTCGGCGGCAGCTTGCCTGTGCAGGAGATGATGTTGTAACGCGCGGCATCAAACTCCTTTTCGATCAGGGCGCGGTTCGGCTTTTCGTAAGTGGATTCCGCCAGCAACTCCTCCGTGGTCCGCCGGTGATCGGCACCGCCGCCGAGATCGAGGCGCATCCGGTTGAACAACTCGCCGTGGAGTTTGGCGTGCCGTTGGAGCAGTTGGCTGTAGTCGTCAGGCAACTTCGCGAGCGATGCCTCCATGTCCTTCATCTCCGGTTTGTCCGGGTCATAGACCGGGCGCAGGTCCACGAAGATCAGGACGCGATCGGCGCCTTTGATCGTCAGCGCGTCGTTGCTCACCGCTTCAGTGGTTCCGCCCGTGGCGATCACGCGCGCGAAACCTTCCAGCGCATGGATGCTTCCCGGGTAGGCCTTGAGATAGCGGTTCGAGTAGGTCAGCGAGGAGCGGCTGGCCGTGCTCTTGATGTCACCCACGTGCTCCTTGAACATCTGGTCGGAGCGCTTCGCGATGTCACTGTCGTCATTGAATTGATCGCTCGGTTCCCGCGGCTCGAGGGCGAGCCGGCAGTCGAGACTCCCGGGCGTCGGACCCGTGATGGCCAGCACCGCCACACCGTCCGCGCGTGAGACAAACATCCGGCGCTCGAAGGTGCCCCGGTCGTCCGACCAACGGACGGCCGTCTCGCCGGTTTGGAAGTCGACCGTCCGGCTGTAGTCGCGCACCTCGCCATGACTGGTGCTGCCGATGGTGAGGTCAAAGGCCGGCACGAAAAAGTCCGGATACAGGAAGTTGCTCTGCCCGGACAGGTTGAACTGGAGTTCGGTGGCCTGCCGATACAGCCCGCGCTCGATCAACCGGCGGATCTCGAACAACCTCGCCGACTGGTCGGCCGGCATCACCGGCGCGCCCATCGGCATGAAGAGAAGCTCGTGCGTGAAGATGATGCGCTCGTTCAATGGACGGCTCAGGGCGTTGGCGCCGATCGTGCCATTGCCGCAGATCAATCCTTCCTCCCAGATCGTCGCGGGCTGAGCGCTGATGAAACCGCGTTCCGGAACCGGCAACGGCGCGCAAGCAGCCGGATGACTTGTCGCGAGGAGGATACTCATGGCGCAGACGCTTTGGTTGATGACGTTGAGGAGGTGTTTTGTTCTCATAGAGTCAAGGTGTTTGGTTTCCTAAAGAAGTTTGCTTTTGGCAGTTCTATTTGGGCACGCCTTCGAGCGCATTCATCTTCAGCCGGTCCACGGCGGCATCGTAATCCCACTGTTTGTTCATCACCGGCGTGAGGGCGCGTCTAACCGCGGCCAGGAGATCAGGGTCGAGCTGATCCTCGTGCCATTGCACGTTGCGACGGACGGACTCGGCACGCGAGGAACTGAAGAGCGTTGTGGGAAAGTCCGGGTTTTGGCTGGAGAACTGGAGTGCCAGCTTGCTGATGGGCACGCCGCGCTGCTCACAGACTTCTTTGGCTTCCCTGAAACAGCGGCGATCGTCCTCGGTGGCGGGATGCCAGTCAGGGGTTTGCCGATATCAATGATTCCTTGAGTTGTTCCGGGATCACCCGCCACTGCGGATTGAACTACGGCGAGCAGACCAAGGACAACCGGGACAGGGCTGACTTTGTTCATGTTTCTACTCCAGCGGCGGAATCTTCATCTCTTCCAGCCCAACGCTCAGCGAAGCGCGGGCCGGGATGAACCCGAGATGAGATCCCCTACACCAAGCTTACCTCCCGCACGGCGTGTTCAATCTGCGTGAGCCGTGATTCGAGCGAACCGGTATACCCAATGGCGAGGCGTAAGAGGCCGGGCGAGAGGCCAATCCGGTCCTGTTCATCCGGCGGTATTTCCGAGGAGGTTGAAGAACTGGAACAGCTCATGAGCGTGTCGAAATATCCCAGCGATACGGCGATCAATCCGAAACGTTCTTTGTTTTGCAGGACCGACAGCAACTGTTCCGCTCGGGCAGAAGTTTGGCAATCAACCGCCAGCATACCGCCGAAACCATAGCCCGCATTGGCCATGGCCTTGATCCGTTCGTGTCCGGGATGCGAAGGCAGGCCGGGATAGATCACCTTGAGGCCAAGGCTCTCGAGATGTTGTGCGATGGCCAGCGCGCGGCGGCTGTGTTCCCGCATGCGAATGCCCAAATGCGGCAGGCGCTGAATCACATCGAAGGCCACGCGGGGGTCTAGCGTAGGCCCCAGGAGCATGACCCGTCCGGTATGCAAGTCATAGAGCGCATGGCCGAACTCGCGCGAACAACAGATGCAACCGCCGATCAGGTCGCTGGCGCCATTGATGAATTTGGTCATCGAATAGCGGTCGAGCACGTCCACGGTGGGATTGAAGTGCCGGCTGTAAAGATAACAGCCCCCACGATCCGGACCGCGCTTGCCAGAGAATATCTCGGGCATGGCACCCGGTTCCATGACGGTGAACGTCGAGGAACGCTCGATCGACGGCGACACGCCGCCATGTTCGCCAAATTCCCTCCGCGCCTCGGCGACGGCCTGTTCTGGATCAAAGAGCTCTTTCCTGACCGGTTCGCTGACAGCTCCAACTGATGTTGTTCCATTCATGGCGTTATCCACCTTGTCTCAGCCTGCGAATATGCTCCGGCGTGGTGCCACAACAGCCGCCCACAATTTGCGCCGGCCACGTTTGAGCATATTGCAGGTAACTATCCGGGTTTACGGCGTCCGTGTTGATCCAGCCTTGCGCCTCGTCGGCATATCCAATGTTACCATAGGCAATGAGCGGAAAATCGGGGCCGCAGATCGCCCGCAATTCGGCCAGTGGCTTGGCCAGAGTGTGAGCCGGACCGCAGTTCACGCCCAGGGCCTTCACCCCCAACGGCAACAAAGCTCCGGCGGCAACCGCCACCGACTCGCCAGACAGGATCCGGCCTTCGCGGTCGCACACGAAACTGACCCATGTGGTCCGGCCGGTGATGGTCGCCAGTTGGGCCGCAATGACGGCTTCCCGAATTGAATTCATCGTCTCGATCAACAGCAGGTCTACGCCCGCTTCCACGAGATGCTGGATGCGCTCGGAGTGCTCGGCGCGGCATTCGTCATCGGGCGGCACCAGGTCGGGGCGATAACAATCTTCCAGTGGGGCCACCGAGCCGGCCACTTGCGCCGGTTGACCAAATTGAGCGACAGCTTCTTGGGCGGTCGCCACCGCGCGCCTGGTCAATTCGCGCGCGGCGTGCCCTTTGCCCGCCAGCGCGCGGCGATGGGTGCGAAAGGTGTTGGCGGTGAGGACGTCCGCGCCCGCGTTCAAGTAGTCCAGATGAATCTGGCGCAACACATTCAACCCGGTATCCGTGGTGAGCGCATTCGCCGACCACATGGGCAAGCCGGTGTCCACTCCGCGCCGGTTCAACTCCGTGCCGGTTGCGCCATCCAGCAAGAGAAGTTCACATTTCATTATTTTCGTAAGTTCCCAATTGCTTCGGATCCTGTTTCGTCGGTGGCTGTCCCGCTAAATTCCCAATGGCATATTGACCGGCGCCGGGGTGGAACTTGTCCGATCCCTCACCGGATTGAGGGAGACTTGCTCCCAACGGGAAAAGTCAGCGAGTAGGTCTTCCCGGCCGGCCCTGAACCGGTCATTAGCGTCTTGCCACCACTGCGCACCGTGACCTTCTGCTGATCGCCGGCGCGCTCTACCACCAAATCCCAGGCCCGGCCGAAAGCCCGCACGTCACGCAACGCCATCCGCGGCCAGGCCTTGGGCAGCCACGGCGTGCATTCAAACGAGTCGAGACCGGTGGGCACGATGCCGAACATGCCTTCGGTGAAAACGCGGGGATAAAGCGATCCGGGGCAGAGCATGTCTATCGCGTCTTCGTCGGGATAGGGCCCCTTGCTGCCGAAGACCTGCGCCTGCACCACGCGCCGGGTCAGCTCCAGTGCGTCCTCGGTATGCCCGGCTTTGAACAAGACTCGCAGGGCATAGTAGGTCTCGCGGCCCCATTCGGTGGGACGGGTGGACTCCGCCAGGATGTCGGCCCCCGCAAGCCGGTGGGGCCAGAGCTTGTCCGACATCAGCGCGGCCACAGTGGCCTCCTGCCGTTCGGTAATGCCCATCGCCAAAGGCAACAGAATCCACCCGCGCAAGGTGGTGTTGCCCTGGTAATACCGATAGGTCTTGAAGCCCTCCACCTCCGCGCCGAAGTAGGATTCAATGCCCTGCCGCAGGGCGTCGGCGCGTTGGTCGAATTCCGTTGCCACCGGCTTCCCCAAGGCCTGCGCCAGCCGGGCCGCCAGGCGGTAGCCGCCGTAGGCGAGGGCCGAGGTGCTCAGGTTGGCTTTTCCGGTCGGGTAGCGACCTTCCATCTCGTCGGTCTCCGAGGCGATGATGCCCTCGGTCGTCGTGTGCCGCAGGACCGAGGCGGCGCTGAATTCCATCAAGGGCCACAGTTCCTCGGCCGCAGTGCGGTCGCCTTGAAACAGCAGGAATTTCGACAAGCCGTAGAGCCCCATCGCGTCGTCGCCACGGTCCCGCTGGACCAGTCTCAGATCGGCGTGTTCAAACGATCCCGGGAAAGGTTCGATGCCGTTTTTCAGGCAATACTCCTGCCAGACGCGATACATGTTCATGCTGGCGCGGTTCAGTTCGGCATCGCCAAAGAAGGGAAAGACCGGGCTGGAGTATTCCACCGGATCGTTAGCCCAGATGCCGGGGGAGTAGGTCAGGCTGCCGTTGTGGGTGATGACTCCCTTGATCGTCTCGATCGGGGTTTCCAACACATGGAGTTTCTGCAACGCGAATGCCACATCCAGGGATGGCTCGGGAGTTTCCAGACGCCCCGGTCCGTTCCAGGCCGCCTCCGCCAGGGCCCGGCGCGCGCCACGCTCGGCCGCCACGTTCACGGCCAGGTCAGGCTCGACCGCCAACCTGGCTTGCACCCAGGTGGCGAATGACAACGCGCCTCCGGCTTTCACCGTAGCGGCTTCCACCCCCGGGCAGTTCCAGACGATGGCAATGTCCTCCCCCACGGGCGTTACTGTGCGGGCGGGCGCAACCGTCACGGCAACTCGTTTGCCCGTGGTATTTCGCACCTGCCACTCTTCAATCACCAAGGCTTTGGTCATCGAAGGATAGACGGTGCGAGTGACGACCACGCCCGAAGATGCGGGATAGGTCAGGGTCAGCAATCCGTCGAACGTGACCGAGGACGGGGACTCGCTCTTCCAGGGCTGATCATTGACGCGCACCTCCGGACTTGATTCACGCCCGCCCTCGAACAGGACCTTCTTCTTTTCGACATCAGTTAGCAGGTTGAAGAACCGGGCGGTATAGGAGAAACCGTTGGTCTGATCGTATTGAACTTGCATGACCACCTTACGCCCTTGCAGGCACATCACCAGCGGCTCTGTCCCCGTGCAGGCGTGAGTGATGCGACCTGGCTTATCGCGGACCCAGAAATCGGTGGGGGCCGGAGCTGGGGCCGCCAAGCCCAGCGACCAGGATGTCGCCATGGCCAGCAGGGCAAAGGTCAACGGATAGGCGGAGTGTTTTCTCAGTTTCATAAAGTTCATCATAATACCCCTCCCGGGGCGGGTGCGAGTTCCTCGTGGCGTGCCATGCTACGCTTTGATGGTGTCCACCATCGCCCAGAAGTTTTCCATCGGGGTATCGAGTTGGACATGGTGGGTGGGGCCAATGATCAGACCGCCGCCTTTGCCGATGGTGTCAAGGCGCGTGCGCACCTCTCGGCGCACGTCGTCGGGCTTGCCGAACGGCAAGGTGTGCTGCTGGTCAATCGAACCCCAAAAGCACAGCTTGTCACCCCACTGCTTTTTCAACGCCGCCGGGTCCATGCACGCCGGCTGAATGGGGTTGAGGACATCGAGGCCGATTTCGATCAGGTCTGGAATGATCGGGTCAATCACGCCGTCGGAGTGATAGACGATCTTCAGGCCCGGGTTCAGCCGTTTTAGCTCACTGAAGAACTCGGCCCACATCGGTTTGAAAATCCTGCGCCATAATTTCGGCGAGATGGCCATCGCGTGCTGCGCGCCGATGTCGTCGCCAACCCAGATCGCGTCCACACCCATCTCCACCAACTTCTTGGCCGCGGTCAGGTGATACCGGTAGGGAATGTCGAGGATGGCTTTGGCCAGATCGGGGTCGGCCACCAGGTCCATCAGCATCCTTTCCAGCCCCCGCAACGCCCAGGCCGTCTCGAAGATGGTCGTCACCGTCACGCCGACGATAAAGTAGTCCCGTTTGTAATTCTGGATCAGGTGGGCGGCATCCGCATACAACTCCGGCCGGGTCGGGTCGGGAGGCCGGTAGGAGGCGATGGCGTTGTCATCCGCGAGCGGGTGGCCGGTGATCTCGGTATAGAAGCCGTTGCCGAAGGGCGTGGTGTATTCGCAGGACTTCCAGCCGACGCCCCATTCGTCCGTGTAAGGTTCTTTCGATTGGTAATAGCAATTGGCCCAGCCGACGCTCGTCAGCAAGAGATCCTCGTCCAGCGCGCGCTCAAGTTCGTAGGTGTTGCCGCCCCCATGCGGATTGTGACCGGCCCGACCGGTCAGCCCCATGTCCGCTCGCAACCGGGCGGCGAACTCGGGGGTGAAACTGACCTGCATCGGGCAGCGGTCTGGCTGCTCGCGGCTCAGGGCCGTCAAAACACGATCTCTTGGTTTCATTTCGAATTATCAAGCTTGCGGTTTTCGAAAACGACGCGGACAGGATTGACGGGCAAGTGCTCGTTCAGATAGCGCGTGAGCAGGCCGTACAAGTGCCGGGTGGTGTTGGGTCCTTCGGAAATGGCGTGGGTGCGGTTAGGATAAGGCATCACGGTGAAATGCTTGTGGTGAGCGATGAGTTCGTTCATCAGCCGCTCCGTGCCCTGGTAATGGCCGTTGTCGTCGCCCGTGCCGTGGACGAGGAGCAGATTCCCCTTGAGCTGGCTGGCATGAGTGATGGGCGAGCCAAGGCGATAATTCTCGGCGTTGTCCTGAGGCAGGCCCATGTAGCGCTCCTGGTAAATCGTATCGTAGAGCAGTTGGCTCGCGTTCGGAGCGACGGCCATCGCCGTGGAATACAGGTCCGGGTAGCGAAAGATGGCGTTCAGACTCATGCTGCCGCCGCCGCTCCAGCCCCAGACGCCGACCCGTCCCGCGTCCGCGTAGGGCCAGAGTTTGAGCAAGGCCCGCACGCCCGCCGCCTGATCTTGCGCCGCCAGGATGCCCACTTGCCGGAAGGCCAGCTTGCGCCAGGTGCGCCCGCGTGGGACCGGCGTGCCGCGGTTTTCAATGCTCGCGACAATGTAGCCTTGCTGCGCCAACATCCAATGCCACAGCCCGCTGCCCCCTGGCCACCTGTCGCTCACGGACTGGCTCGCTGGCTCACCATACACGTGGATCAACAGCGGATACTTTGCGGAGGGATTCAACCCCGGAGGTTTGAGACACACCGCATCGAGCGAAACCCCGTCGCCGATGTCCACCTTCAATAACTCGGCCGTGGGCAGTTTCAGCGTGGCCAGCTCTTCCCGGAGCGTCTGATTGTCCGCTAACACCCGCACGACCTTGTGTCCGGGAAACTGGACGAGTTCCACCACCGGCGGATGGGTAATGGTGGAATACGTGTGCATCGCCCATTGGGCGTCCGGCGAAACGTCGTACGTGTGCCAGCCGGGCTGCGCTGCCGGCGACAGGCGCTCCGGTGTCCCGCCACCAAGGCGCGTCCGGTAGAGGTAATGCTGCGTCGGGTTCTCCGGCGACGCCGAAAAGTACAGCCAGCCGTTCTTCTCATCCACCGCCTCGACTTGAATGACATCGAAGTCGCCGCCGGTAATCCGGGCAAAGTGCTGCCCATCTGTGCCCGTGGAATACGCGTGTCGCCAGCCGTCACGCTCACTCAACCAGAGAAATCTCGACCCGCCATCCACCCAGCGAACCGGATTCTCGTTCTCCAGCCAGGCTGCGTCGGATTCCGTAAGGACGGTCCGAATCGCGCCACTCTTCGCGTCGGCGAGCATCACGCGATTGGTGTTCTGGAGGCGATTGAACTGCTGCACGAGCAGCCGCGTGCCATCCGGCGACCACTCGGCGTGGGGGATATAGTGATTTCGCGGGTCGCCCGGGAGCTTGAGCCAGCGCACTCTGCCGCCGGTGGCGCTGATCACCCCCAGCCGGGTGGCGGAGTTGGTTTCGCCCACCTTGGGATAGGGAAATGACATGATCCGGGGATATTTGTCCTCCGTGTTGTTGATGAGGTGGAACTGGCGCACGCCGCTCGTGTCAAACTGCCAAAAGGCGATGGACCGCCCATCCGGACTCCAGCGAAACGCATCGCGAATGCTCAACTCCTCCTCGTTGACCCAGTCCGAGGTGCCGTTGATGAGCGTGGGCGAGCCGTCCCTGGTAAGTGCGGTGATCTTCATCCTCCGCAATTCCTGAACATAGATGTTGTTCTCGCGCACATAGGCCACGCGTGTGCCGTCGGGGGAGAACTTGGCGAACATCAGCGTGGCGGGCGCGGCGTTGCCGCCAAGCTTGCGCAATTGGTGCGAAGGCAAGTGGAGCACCCAATAGTCGCCCCGTGTGTTCCGGCGCCAGACGCGCTTGCTGTTGGTGTAGAGCAGCAGCTTTGACTCGTCCGCGGAAAACTCGAACGACTCGACTTCCAACGGCTCGCTCTGCCCCTCCGGAACGAAGGCGCTGGCCGGCACGATGATTTCCTCGTGGCCGGTCGCAGCATCGTTCCGCACCAGGTCGCGTCCTTTGCCGCTGGTTTGCGGCGCCTCGAGGGTGAAGTAGGACGTCGTGCGTTTGCTCCACTTGTATTGGCCCAGGCCGCGCTCCCTGAAATCACTGGAGTCAAAGATCCGGTCCAGCGTGAGCAACGTGGGATCGACCTCGACGTTTTGAGTGGGCTGGTTGGAAGCCGAAAGATCCTCAGCAGCCACGACGGCAGTCGCTGATAAAGCGAGCGCCAGGAGGATGGAAGGTGATGATTTCATCGGGTCAGGCTCTCCGTTTTGGAATGGACACCCCAGAGTTTCTCGAGGAGGGCGAACATCTCCGGGTCGTGCTGCTTCAATTCGTCCCGGGTGAATGGGAAGAAATCGTTGCGGCTGAATAATGCCTCGCTGGTCTCAGCGAAGTACTCCTGAGGATTCGTGATCGCATAGGCCCGCCCAAAGGTGTTGGGCTTGCCGTTACCATGCCATTGCTCGACCCGGTCGTATTTGCCGCTGGCCCTGGCTTTCTCATAGGCGGCCTTGATCTCGGGATTGGCAAATCCTTGCGGCAAGACCCGGTCGTGATACGCGTGAGCCAGTTCATGCAGCACGAAGTTCGGCATTCGGTTCATCTCCCGTTCGAAGTTGCGGATGTCGGTGAACTCGACTCCTTTTGCCATCGCCGGGTCGCGTCCGTTTTCCCGCAGCCAGCCAGCGCCGGGATGAAACTCCGCGCGCGGTTTCACTCCGGGATATTCGGGAGAGAAGTAGAGCGGCACTTTTTTCAACTCGACAACCGCATTGGTCGACACCACGCGGACGATTTCCTGCAGTTGCTTTTCGAGGAGTTCGAGCGCGCGCTCGGTTTTCGCGCGATCCGCGCCGAGCAACGCCTGGTTGATGTGAACCTTCCAGCCAAGCTTCTCGCGAGTTTCACGGCCGGAGCTCCCATTCGCCGCCGCGTCGCGCGCCACGGCCTTCTCCTTGATCAGCGTTCTGACCTGCGTCAGCCCCTCCGGCCACACGAACTGCGGCGCCTTTGCCGGATCGTATCCCGCCATGTGGCCGGTGAGTCGCGTGGTGGGTTTGGTGTATTTCAGCACGGTGTCGCCAAACACCTCGCGGCACAAAGCGGCGAGGCCAGAATCGTATTCGAGCAATTCGGCGCGCGTGTTGACGTGGTTGTGGTCATGGTCGTTCTCGCGGTCGTCGTCGAACCACGATTGCACGCCCTCGGCGAAATACTCGTGGTGATTCACGGCGGCATATTTGCCTTTCCAGAGGCCTGCTTTCATCGCGCTGTCGTAAGTCTGCTTAAGGCGCACATCGAACGTAGGGTCCACATTGACCAGTCCGCGCAGGTGCAAGTTGTGCGCAAACTCGTGCGGATGAACAACCGAAACCAGGCACGCCAGGCCCGCGCAAAGATAAGTGGCAAGCGGTTTCATGGATTGCTCCTCATGAGCCTTTCACAGCCTGACGAACTCGGTCTGCATTTCTCCAGTCACCCGCGCGCTGCGTTCCTCGACGAACACATTGACCTCCGTCCGCACACCGAAGTCCGGCAGGTAGAGCGCCGGCTCCACCGAGAAACACGTCCACGGAATGACGGGCCGTTCGTCGTGCGTCTCCATGTTGTCCATGTTCGCCCCCACGCCATGCACTTCGCGCCCGATGGAATGGCCGGTCCGGTGCCGAATGTATTGCGCCATCCCACGCGATGCGATGTAGCCGCTGACCGCGTCGTCCACCTCGAAGCCGCGCAGGGTCCGGCCGGCGGCTGCGGCCTCCTGAACCAGATGGATACCGGCATCGCAGGCGCCCACCACGGCCGCAAACGCCTCGCGCATCGGCGCGGGGACCTCCTCGCCGCAATACGCCATCCAGGTGATGTCGTAACTGACCACCTCCACCCCGAGGCCGCGGATCCATTCAACCGTGCCCGCGTCCACGTTGGCCACGTAGGGCACGGCACACCGGGGCGAGTATTGCATGGCGACCTTGCTTGCGTCTTGCAGCAGCGTCCGCAACCCCGCCTCCTGCTCCTGCCAGCGGGCATAGGGAATCCTGGCACCAGGCAAGGGATGGAGAACATTCGGTTCCACTTGATGCACCAGCCCGCGCGGTTCGCCCTGCGCCGGAATGAAATAGTCTGGTTTCATGCGGCTTTGACGGTCGTTTGCCCCGCGCTTCTGCGCATCAGCGGCACCAGCTGCACCATCAGCACGCCGGCCAGGATCAGAAAGCAGCCGATGATCGCGCGGCCCGTCAGGATTTGATTGAGCACGAGGTATCCAGCCAGCGCGGCAAAGACCGCTTCCAGGCTCATGATAATGGAGGCGGGTGCGGGAGGGCACCGCTTCTGGCAGACCACCTGGAGCGTGTACGCAATCCCAACCGACAGGAACCCGGCATAGGCGATTGCGCCCGAGGCCGCCTTGATCTGACTCCAGGAGCCCTGCTCGAAGAGCAGGCCGCACAGCGCACTCAGGATCGCACAGACCGCAAATTGCAGGCAGGCAATTTGGACGGAGTCCCCTTTGCCAGCGACGTAGTTGATGACCAGAATGTGACCCGCCCACAGCACGGCGCAAATCAAGGTCAGCCAGTCGCCCTTGGAGACCACGAAATTTCCGGTAACGCTCAGCAGATAGAAGCCAATGAGGCAGATCAGGATGGCAGCCCACAGGATCTTCGGCACCTTGTGTCCGAAAAACAGACCGAGCAGCGGGACAAAGAGAATGTAGAACGCGGTAATGAACCCGGAATTGGCGCTGGAGGTATATTGCAGCCCGATCTGCTGAAAGGCCGCGGCGGCAAACAGGACCAGCCCGGCGCCCAAACTCCCCAAATAGGGCAGCTTGGCCTCTCCCTCGGCCGGCGCCAGATACCTCTTCCGCCAGAGGATGAAGGGGATCAGGGAAAGACAGCCCAGCGCGAAGCGAAGCCCGTTGAACGTCATCGGGCCAAGGCCCTTTTCCATGCCGATCTGCTGGGCCACAAACGCCGAGCCCCAGATCATGGAGACCAGCAGGAGCAACAACTCGTATTTGAGGGCTCCCTGGCCCCGGAAATTCGATTCGCTGGTGGTGTTCATTTTGTGGGCTAAGTCGTCAACCTCAGCAGATATCCATGAGTCGGGTGCTCACCCAGCCGGTCCAGCGTTTGTACACCGGCATGCCCTTCCATGTTCGACTGCCCGGCAAGAATGAAGACCTTGACCGGTTTGGACGCATCGGCGGCCTGAAGCGCCGCCAGTGGGGCGAGCAGCAGGGCGGTGAGGACTGGGAGTGTGTGTTTCATGGTAATTGGTTTACCTGAGACATGGATTGGTTTTGCCTAGTTTTCACCGTATGGGGGCCTCCGGGATCCAGACGTTCATCGCGCCCTTTTCCCGGTTCTGCCAGGCGTAGTAAGGCACGGCAGTCAGGGCGATCTGGTTTTGTTTGTCGTCCGTGCCGCGGCCCGCAAGCACGGTCACGCCGCCGAGCATTCCTGCACGATGCTCCGCGCGCAGGTCCGAGTCGAAGGCGTGATGACCTTTGAGCGGGCCGTCGAATTTGCCGGCCGCCTTGTCGAAGTTGGTGACGTGCCCGTCCTTTTCCAAAGACTTCAGCGCGTGGGGGACGGTCACGTCGTGCTGCCCTTTCAGGCGCGGCCCCCAGAAGCCACCGTGCAACTCCACCTGCGCATGGCTCACTTCTTCCAGGCCACGCAACGGCGCTGGATCCGGAGGGACGGCGAGGAGTCGAAATCCCGGCGTCAGGGCGACGGCGGCAAGCAGGCAGGCGGTTAAGCGGCGAGCGGTGTCGTTTTTCATTGGGTATTTATTTCTCGCTTAGTCCGATCCGATACACGAAGGCGTGCCGACACGGTTTCCCCCGCGGTACCGAGAGCACGAGCCCGTCATCGGTCTGACGCCATTGAATCTGGTCTTTTGAGCCCAACATGCGCACGGCCGTGATGGTCTTGTCCGGGGTTCTCTTATGGCCCAGCGCCTTGACCAGCACATCCTTTTCCGGCCAAGACAGGCAAATGGCGTACAGTGAGTTCCCTTTCGCCGTGAATCGGATATCGACGGGGGGTCCCAGGCTCTGGTTGGGGCCCTGGGCTGCTTCATCCTCCAGGGGCCCATCGCGAAAGACCCTCCAGGGCGACGTGCCGTAGATGGCTTCCCCGTTCGTTTCCATCCACGCTCCGACTTCCATCAGCCGGTCAATGCTTGGCTGCGGAATGAGCCCCTCGGAGGTGGGGCCTACATTCAGCAGGTAATTGCCGCCCTTGCTGACGATGTCCACCAGGCGGAATACAATCTCCTTGGCATCCACCCAGTTGTGATCGTTCTGATTGTAGCCGAAGCTGGTATTCATCGAACCGGGATTTTCCCATTCGAATCCCGGAGCCTGGTCCAGAATCTCGTTGTCCCCGGAGGTGATGTAATCGCAATGCGGCGGCGGGATTCGCGCCGGAAAGCGGCAGCCCTGGATCCGGCTGTTCACCACGCACTCCGGCCGCAACTTCCGGATGGCCTGGTATAGCTCCTCAACCTGCGCGTCGCTCTTCATGTCGATCTCATCGAACCAGAGAAGATCCGGGCGGTAATTGGTGAGAAGTTCCTCGACCTGGGGCTTCGCGAAGGTAGCGACGTAGCGGTCGAAATCCGCCTTCGTGGAATCGGGGTAATCCCAGACATTGTTTTGCCGATAATTGTTTCCCGGGCCCTGGGGTCGATACCAGTCCCGGTCGATGGAATAATAGCATCCAAACCGGAGCCCGGAGTTACGGCAGGCCTCGGATAGCTCCCGGGTGACATCCCGCTTGAACGGGGTGGCGTCGGCGACGTTGTAAGGCGTCAACCGGGATTGGAACATGCTGAAGCCATCGTGGTGTTTGGTGGTCAGCACCATGTATTTCATGCCGGCCTTCTTTGCGATCGCGGCCCAGGCCCGGGCATCGAATTTGACGGGGTTGAACTTCCCGGCCAACTTCTCATACTCTTTGGCGGGAATCTTCTCACCGAACATGATCCATTCGGAATACCCCGTTGCGTGGACTTTGTCCTTCCACACTCCCGCGGGGATGGCATACAGCCCCCAATGAATGAACATGCCGAACCGGGCCTCGCGCCACCACTGGATGCGCTGTTCCCGGGTCAGTCCCGCCCCTGGCATTGCCGCGGCGGTCAGAGCGGGCGAGGTGGGCTTTTCCTCTGCGGCCGCCAGCCGGTCCAGCGGGGCCAGGGCTATCGCGGCCAGTGCCAACCGCCCAGCCAGTGATTGAATTCGATCAGGGATTTGCTTCATAGAAGGGGGCAGCTAGCTGCTCTGGATGTCCACATCATACACTTTAGGGCCTGATCCAGGGCCTGGCGCAGGTTGGCCGAGGTCTCAGCGTAGGCCGTTTGCAGCAGCCAGAGCATTAGATCCGCACTAACCAGCAGTTTTGTGGCGTTGTTTCTTGCCATAGAATCTTGTTGGATACATGCGGGTCAGCCATCAGCACAGGCGGACAAACTCGGTTTGTATCTCGCCGGTCACGCGCGCGCCGCGTTCCTCGACGAACACGTTAACCTCCGTCCGCACGCCGAAGTCCGGCAGGTAGAGCGCCGGCTCCACCGAGAAACACGTCCACGGGATGACCGGCCGTTCGTCGTGCGTCTCCATGTTGTCCATGTTCGCCCCCACGCCATGCACTTCGCGCCCGATGGAATGGCCGGTCCGGTGCCGAATGTATTGCGCCATCCCGCTCGTGATGATCGAAAAGCAACCAGCCATCGAGGCCGGCGGTCTGCAACTCATGCTGAACCAACTCGAGATTCATGGTTTCATCCGATATCACTGCCTGGCCTGGCGTGTGACGATGGGAACGTAGCCGACCTCGAAGCCGGC
>JAHDYP010000148.1 GCA_023383055.1 Verrucomicrobiota bacterium
AGGGCTGGAGGGGAAAGCCCGGCCCACGCATTTTCAGGGGGTGACGACCGTGGTGGCGAAGCTGTTCAACCTGGTGTTGCCGGCGGTCGCGGTATTTGGCGCGAAGGACTATCAGCAGGCGCAAGTGATTCGGCGGATGGTGCGCGATTTGAATTTTCCGGTACGACTGTTGGTGGCGCCGACTCGACGGGAAGAGGATGGCCTGGCCATGAGCTCGCGGAACGCGTATTTGAGCGCGGCGGAGCGGGAGCAGGCGGTGGTATTGTCGCAGGCGATCCGGGAGGCGAGGCGGGTGGTGCGATTGAAGCGAGGGGGGGTGCCGGCGGAGCGGTTGGTGCGGGAGTTGACGGCGTGGATCGAGCGACGGCCGGCGGCGCGCGTTGATCACATTGCGTTCATCGATCCCGAGACGCTGGCGCCGGTGATCCAGGTGCGGGCCGGGGTGCGGATGGTATTGGCGGTGGTGGTGGGAAGGACGCGGTTGATCGACAACGGAAGGCTATAGTCATGAAGAGCTTTGATTTTCTGGTGTTGGGGAGTGGGATTGCCGGATTAAGTTTCGCGTTGAAAGCGGCGGCGCACGGCCGCGTGGCGATCGTCACCAAGAAGCAGAGTGCCGAATCGAACACGAACTACGCCCAGGGCGGCATTGCCGCGGTGATGTCGAAGGAGGACTCGTTCGAACTGCACGTGCAGGACACGTTGAAAGCCGGCGCGGGGTTGTGCCGGGAGGAAGTGGTCAGGATTGTGGTTGAGGAGGGGCCGGCGCGGATTGCGGAATTGATCCAGATCGGCATGCGGTTTTCGGAGCGCGCGGTATCGGGGGAGCGGTCGGAGCTGGATTTGGGTCGGGAAGGGGGGCATTCGAAGCGTCGGATTGTGCATGCGAAGGACATGACGGGGCGGGAGGCGGAGCGAGCGTTGCTGGTGGCGGTGGAGGGGAATCCGGGGATCGAGGTTTTCGAGGATCATTTTGCGATCGATCTGATCACGAGCCGGAAGCTGGGGAGGAGCGGCGGCAACCGATGTTACGGGGCGTATGTGTTGGATCGGCGGACGGGCGAGGTGGAGACGTTTGTCGCTCCGATCACGCTGCTGGCGACGGGCGGGTGCGGGAAGGTATATGTTTACACGACGAACCCGGACATTGCGACGGGGGACGGGGTGGCGATGGCGTATCGGGCGGGAGCCAGGATTGGAAACATGGAGTTCATCCAGTTTCATCCGACGTGCCTGTATCATCCGCAGGTCAAATCCTTTTTGATCAGTGAAGCGGTGCGTGGCGAGGGCGGGGTGTTGCGGACCGTGGACGGTGAGGAGTTCATGGATGCGTATCATCCGTTGAAATCGCTGGCGCCGCGGGATGTGGTGGCGCGGGCGATCGACAGTGAGATGAAGCGGAGCGGGGCGGATCATGTGCTGCTGGATATCACCCACAAGCCGGCGCCATTCACCATGGACCGGTTTCCGAACATTTACCGCACCTGTCTGGAAGCGGGGATCGACATGACCAAGGCGCCCATTCCGGTGGTGCCGGCGGCGCATTATCAGTGCGGCGGGGTGATGACCGATGTGGATGGGGGGACGGGGATCGACGGGTTGCTGGCGATTGGGGAGGTGGCGTGCACGGGATTGCACGGGGCGAACCGCCTGGCGAGCAACTCGCTGCTCGAAGCGCTGGTGGGTGCGCACCGGGCATCGCTGCAGTCGGTGTCGAATCATCCGGGGCGGGTGGACGTGGAGGTGCCGGTGTGGGAGTCCGCGCGGGCGACGGACCCGGACGAGATGGTGGTGGTGGCGCACAACTGGGACGAGATCCGGCGATTGATGTGGGATTACGTGGGGATTGTGCGGACCAACAAGCGGTTGCAGCGGGCGCAGAAGCGGATTGCGAACCTGCAGGAGGAGATCCACGAGTATTACTGGGATTTCAAGGTGACGAGCGATCTGCTCGAACTGCGGAATATTGCGACGGTGGCGGAGTTGATCATCCGCAGCGCGCTGGAACGGCCGGAGAGCCGGGGATTACATTACAATCTGGATCATCCGCAATCCGACGCGGCGTGGGCGCAGCGGGACACGGTGATCAGCAAGGGGGCCTGATGCGGGCGGCGGAGGGGGGTCGATTACGATTACGATTACGAGTGGGAGTGGGAGTGGGAGCGGGAGAATCCGGGGTGGCGCGGGCCGAAATGGGGAGCGGCGTCTCCGGGTGGTGGTGCATAGGGGAAATGCCTTGTTTAGGCGGTCGGAAGCTGCTTACCTCGCGAGCACATTTTGAGACTGACTATGACGCTGGACGAGGCCATCAAAACCGTGCGGGCTCAGATTGACCGCATGAAGGAGATTTACCAAAAGCCGGTATTTGACGAGTGGGCCGTGGTGGCCATGTTGGATAGAAAGGGCAAGGCGCTGTTTTACGAGGGCCCGCGGCGGGAGGAGTTTCACCGTGAATTCAACCGGGATGCGCAGGCGTTTGCGGCGGAGTTGCGGCGGCCGACGCATAATCTGGGCGACTTCGATTTCAGCCGCCACGGGGTGGGCACGCGGTTTGACGCGTTCCTGGTGGTGGGCGAAGGGCTGTTCCTGATCTGCAACAACACCCAGCAGAGCATGGCCGCGATTACGCAGGATCCGCTCTGGTTGAGCGCTCAGGTGCCGTTTGTGGAGTTGAGCGATACGTTCCGGTCTAAGCCATTGATTTACCCGATGTGATCGCTTGCCGGACTTCCTCGGGTCGGGTGACGGGCGGTTGGCAGGCGTTGCCGGAACAGAGGTAAACGCGTGGGGAAGGTCCGGCCGGGAGCGATCGGGCGAATGGCTCGACCGGGCCGGACTGGCCGAGTGTGACTTTGTGGGGTTGGTGAACGCGCTGGCAGGCCGCCAGGAGGTCCCGGGTTTCAGGCTGCGAGGGGTCGCCCACCACGACTGCTCGGTAAGGTTCTTCCATGGCGAACGCCAGGGCCATGAGCATGCAGGGAACCGCCTGGGGCAATTGTTCGAGGCGCGGGGCGGACCAAAGCAGGGTCTGCTCAGCAACGCGGCGGAGTTCAGCGCGGCCGGTGATGGCGCTGAGTTTGAGCAGCGCCAGGGCGGCGACCGAGTTGCCCGACGGTTCGGCGCCATCATAGTCTTCCTTGCAGCGGAGGATCAGGTCGGGTGAATCTGGGCTTTGCCAGAAACCGCCGCTGGCGGGGTCATGGAAGCGCTGGATCATGGCGTCGGCGATCGATTGGGCCCACTCGAGGTGACTGGCATCGAGGGTTGCTTCGTAGAGATCGAGGAGTCCGGAGAGGAGAAAGGCGTAGGCGTTGAGCAATTGCACCGAATCGCGCTCTCCGTCGTGCCAGCGATGGTAAAGCGTCCGGGTTTGGGGATCCCAAAGGTGGGTGTGGAGGAAGCGGGCATTGCGTTCGGCGGCGACGCGGTAGCGGGAGTCGCCCAGCACCGCGTAAGCGCGGGCGAAGGCACCGAGCATCAGGCCGTTCCAGGAGGTGAGGATTTTGTCGTCGCGCTGGGGGCGAACGCGCTGGTGGCGAGTTCTCAGCAGCCTGGCCTTGATCGAGGCCAGCAGGGCCCGGTCGCCTTCGGAGAGGTGGGGGTCCGCCATGCTCAGGACGTTCTGATGGAGGAGCGGTTGCGGATGGCTGTGATCGACAAAGTTGCCGGCCTCGGTGATGCCAAAGGCGCGGGTGGCGAGGGCCAGTTCCTCCGGTGACAGGAGCGCGGCGAGTTCCGACCGGGTCCAGCAGTAGAATTTTCCTTCATGGCCCTCACTGTCGGCGTCTTCAGCCGAGAAGAAACCGCCTTCGGCGTGGGTCATGTCGCGCAGGACGTATCCGAGGATGTCGTGAACGGTATGGGCGAGTCGAGCATCGCCGTCGGCGAGGTAAGCCTCGAGATAGAGCTGGGCGAGTTGCGCATTGTCGTACAGCATTTTTTCGAAATGCGGCACCCGCCAGCCGGCATCGACCGAATAGCGGGCGAAGCCGCCGCCGAGATGATCGTGAATGCCTCCGGCGTCCATGGCGTGGCAGGTATCGATCACCATGCGGAGGGCTTCGGGATCGCCAAAGCGGGCGTGATAGGTGAGCAGGAACAGCGGTTGACTGGGACGAGGGAACTTCGGGGCGCCGCCAAAGCCGCCGTGCCGGGGGTCGAATTCCGCCTTAAATTTCTGGGCGGCCTGATGCAGCGATGGGGCAAACTGGATCGAACCGCTCGTGGTCCCGCGATCCGCGAAACGTTCCAGCTGCGCGTGCAGGTTGTGGGCGGATTGTTCGAGCTCGGATTTCCGGGTCTGCCAAAGCGAGGCAATCTGCTGGAGGATCTGGCGGAATGCGGGACGTCCGTGGCGTTGGTCCGGGGGGAAATAAGTGCCGCCGTAGAACGGTTTGAGTTCCGGGGTGAGGAACACGTTCAGGGGCCAGCCGCCCTGGCCGGAGGTGGCCTGGACGAATGACATGTAGATCTTATCGACGTCGGGTCGTTCTTCGCGATCGACTTTGATGCTGACGAAGCCGGCGTTGAGGATCTCGGCGGTGGCGGGGTCCTCGAACGATTCCCGTTCCATGACATGGCACCAATGGCAGGTCGAGTAGCCGATGCTCAGGAAAATGGGTTTCGACTCGCCGCGGGCCGCCGCGAAGGCCTCCTCACCCCAGGGGTACCAATTGACCGGGTTGTGCTGGTGTTGGCGGAGGTAGGGCGAGGGTTCGTGGGCGAGTCGATTGGCAGGCATAGGCCGTAGTATAAGAGGTCAGAGTCTCACCGTTTCGCGCCGGTGTTCACGCCGCCCGTTGGGTGCAACGGGTTCTTCCGTGCATGTCGTTCTGAAACCCATTTCTTCAGGAACGTCCTATTCATAGATTGGGAAGAAGGTGTGGAAGGCCGTTTCGCAGAAATCGCCGGGATCGTTGAAACGCCGGTTCTGATTCAGGGCGCCGATCGACTCCATTTCCGCGTCGCTCAACCGGAAGTCGAAGATCGCAAGGTTCTCCACCAGTCGCGCGCGGCTCGAGGCTTTGGGAATGACGGCGGTGCCGCGTTGGACGCCCCAGCGCAGCAGAACCTGGGCGGGGGTGCGTCCATGCCGCGCCGCCACTTCGCGCACGGCGGGGAGTTCCAGCGCCGATTCGTCCGGTCGGGCCATGCCCAAGGCAAAATAGGAAGGGGCTCCCAACGGTGAAAAGGCCGTCACACCGATCGATTCCTGGCGACAGAAGCGCAGGAGCTTTTCCTGGGTCAGGAACGGGTGCAGTTCGATCTGGAGGACCGCCGGGCGGATCCGGGCGTACGCCAGCAAATCGCGGAGTAAAGAGACGCCGAAGTTGCTGACGCCGATCCGCCGCACCAGGCCGGAACGAACCAACTCCTCCATGGCGCCCCAGGTGTCCGCCATCGGGATGCGGACCGGTTTCATCACCGGCAGCTCGGCCTCGGGTTCATGGAACCAGCCCGGGGGATAGCGCCGATCGAAAGCAACAAACTCGAGGGCGATGGGAAAATGGACGAGATACAGGTCAAGCACGTCCAGTTGGAGATCGCGCAAGGACCGTTCACAGGCCAGCCGGACGTGCCGGGGATCGTGGTAGGTATTCCACAGTTTGGAGGTGACCCAGGTCTCCTCACGTTGGCAGAGCCCCTCCGCGAGCGCCTTGGCCAGGCCCGCGCCAACTTCACGTTCGTTCCCATAGTCGCACGCACAGTCCAGGTGGCGGTAGCCCGCCCGTACGGCCTCGACGACCAGGTCGGCCGCGCGCTCGTTGGGGATCTTCCAGGTGCCGAGCCCCACGGCGGGCAAGGAACCGGCCTCGGAGAGTGGAATGACATTCTCGGAATCAGTGACTGACATGCGGCGTATCCTAGGCCGGATGGTTTACGGTTTAAAGCGCTTTGCGAACCGATTTCCCGGTGGCGCGAAACGCGCATCGGCTACTGGCCGGGGTCGATTCGCGAACTCAGCGCTCCCGTGGCCGGTGCTTGCGGCGAAAGCCGGCGGGAGCTTCGCCGGTGACCTGGTTGAAGACGCGGCTGAAATAGGCGCGATTGGGAAAACCGGTTCGATCCGCGATCGCCTCAATGGTGTCGTCGCTCTGGAGGAGCATTCGCGCCGCCTCGCGCACGCGCGTTTCCGTCACGTGACGGGCCGGGCTGGTGCCGAAATGGCGGCGAAAGGCCCGGTTGAACCCCGCGACGCTGAGACCGGCCAACCGGGCCAGCACGGGACTGCGCAGCTTGTTCGCAAAGCGGTTCTCGACATGACGGCGCACGCGGGCGAGGTTCTCCGGCAGCGGCGCCTGCCATTGGAGTTCGGGACGCGCCAGCACCACCTGCAGCAGCGCCAGGCTGTTCCGATAAACCGCGTCGGTGGCCTGGCCATCGGCTTGCGCTCCAACCAGTGCCTTCAAGTCACGGATCAGACACAGCTCGGTGTCGCGCGGGGGCAAGACCACCGGCAACGGAGTCTCCGGATGAAGGTGCCGGGTGAAGCTGAAGGTGATCCAGAAATGCGCGACCGGGTTTTGTCCCAGGCAGTGAAACAGGCAATGGGGTGGGACCAGCATGATCCGGTTCGAGGTCAGTTCGGCCATCTGCTCGCCGATCAACACGCAATGGCCCCGATCCGTGTTGAAATAGAATCGCCAGAACGGGCTGAACACGCCGGGGAAATTCCAGCCGGCGTTGGCCGGCTGAAATCCGGTTTCATGCAGGGTAATGCCGGTCCGCCCGGGTTGAATGCCCAGCGGGTCAAACTCGATCCCCACACCGGAGAACGGCCGGTCGTAGGCGCCCACGTTGATCCGGGCAACGAGCGAATCGGACATGGAATTGAGCGTAGGGGACATGGACTTTCCCGGCAAGAAATCATCACCATCCGGAGAGTGACGGCCTCCGCCCTTCCAGGACGGTGGCCGACCGCGCCATGAGCATGTTCGACACGATCGGCAGGACCGCCGAGACCGTTGGCCGCAAGGCGAACGCCTTGCGGAAACTCGAGCGGATGAACCGGGCGCTGCGCCACCAGGAGCCGGACCGGGTGCCGATCAGCGATTTCTTCTGGGGCGGTTTCATCGAACGTTGGCGGCGCGAATTGGGTCTGCCGGCTGACGCCAATCCCTATTACCACTACGACCTCGATTGGATTGTCACGGTGCCGAACATGGACCCGTGGATCCGTCCGTTTGAAACGCTCCGGGAGGATGCGAACGAAGTCGTGGTGAAAACCGGCTTCGGCGCGATCATGCACAAGCACTTCGAATTTCCCATGCCCGAAATGCGCGCCTGGGAAACCGACACCTTCGAGAAGCTCGAGGGGGCGCGGTTCGACGATCCGCGGGACCGGCGCCGTTTCTTCTCCGCCGGCGACAACCAGATCGCCGGGGTGGGGGATGGTTTCCAACGCAACTCCCCGCCTTGGCGGGAGACCGTCCAATCGCTGCGGCCGGATTTTCCCGTCTACGGCAGCATGATCGAGGTGAGCGAGTGTCTGACCCGCTTGATCGGTCAGGAACACGCGATGATCTGGATGGCCGAGTGCCCTGAGCGCATGGGGGCGGTCATCGATCGGATTGGCGCGTTTTACCTCGAGATGGCCAGGGCGGAGATCGAAGCCGGCGCGGGACTGCTTGACGGTTTTGTGATCTGGGGCGACGTGGCCTACAAGAAATGCACCTTCATGTCGCCAGCTTACTGGCGCCGGTACTTCAAGCCCTGGGTCGCCCGTATGACCGAAGCGGCGCATGCGGCCGGTTTGCCGGTGATTTACCACGGATGCGGCAACGTGAAAGCCATCTTCGCCGATTACATCGAGATGGGCGTGGATGCTTACAACCCGCTGGAGGCCAAGGCCGGCATGGATGTCCTGGAACTGCGTCGCCAATACGGCCAGCGCATTGGCTTCTGCGGCAACAGCGACATCCAGGTCTGGGAAACCGGCGACCGCGCCGCCATCCGCCGCGAAGTGCTGCGCAAGCTGAACGCGGCCAAGGGTGGGGGATACATCTTCCAATCCGATCATTCGGTGAGCAGCGCGGTCTCCGGTCACACCTATGATTACATCGTGCAACTGGTGCGGGAACACGGCAATTATCCCATTCAACTCGGTGAATTCGAGGAAGCGGTATGAAGACTAACAACTCCGCCAGGGCGGAGCTCGGCGCTCCGATGGCAGAATTTGATCCGTCTTGGATCGAACGCCGTGCCGGAGGCCGGCGCTCCCGGACGACGAGGCGCTCGCCTCACGGAAGCGCTGGACCGCTCGGTGGTGGCCGCCGTTCCGAGGGACGGGCCCTGGTGGGTTTTCTCGGCCTGGCCTGGTTGACGTTGACGTTGAGCGGCGCGCCGCTCGACGCCTTCAACGTGGTCTGGGACTCCCCGAGCCGGGACCACCACGGTTCGATGCCGCTGGGCAACGGTGACATCGCCTTGAACGCCTGGATGACGGGCGACGGCGATCTGCAGTTCTATATCGGCAAGACCGACGCCTGGGACGACAACGCGCGCCTGCTCAAAGTCGGCAAGGTCCGCATTCGCTTCGCGCCCAATCCGGTGGCAGTCGGAAAGGGATTTCGGCAGGAACTGAAGCTAAACGAGAGTTGCCTCGAAATCACCACCGGCGGCGCGGATGCCTCCGGTCGGTCCGCAATCCAGAATCCGCGGGCTACCCTCCGCATTTGGGTGGACGCCAACCACCCGGTCATCCACGTCACCGCCGAGAGCGCCACGCCGCTGGAAGCCGTGGCGTTCGTGGAACTGTGGCGCACAAACCAATACGAGGCCGAAATCCAAGTGAGCGATGTCTTGTTGAACCGCAAGCAGGCCGATCAAAAGCAGGCTCCGATGATCGTCGAACCCGACACGTTGCTCACCGGCCAGCGGGACCGGGTCGGCTGGTTTCACCACAACGTCAAGTCGATCGGCCCGCGGATGATGGCGGAGATCCAGGGTTTGACCGGTTTACAGCAGACCGATCCGTTGCTGCATCGCACCTTCGGCGCGGTGGTCACCGCCGAACGAGGCGAGCGCCTGGACGATCGGCGGCTTCGCTCGCCTGCGGGCACGTCGCATCGGTTCAGCATTTATGTGCTCACTCGCCATTCCGCCACGCCCGAGAGCTGGCTGGCGGCGATGGACGAAACGATCCGTCGGGTGGAGACGCAACCATTCGACGTTCGGCGCGCGGCGCACGGGGACTGGTGGCGGGCATTTTGGAATCGCAGTTGGATCCGCGCGTCGGCCGGCACGAATGCCGGTCCGTCGACGGCGTCCATCGTTCCCGTCAACCATCATCTCGTGCGCATCGGCCTGGACCAGGACGGCGGGAACCAGTTCGTCGGAGAACTGGGTCGGGTCAGCATTTTCCGCCACGCGCTCTCCGAATCCGAGATTCGACTGCTGTCGAACTCCGACCGCAAACCGTTGGCGACGCGGCCGGAGATGATCTTCTCCGGCAAGAGCCCGGGCCCGGTGCCGCAATCGGCGGGATGGAGCTTCGCTCCGGGGCTGACGCTCGAGGCCTGGGTCAAACCGGAGAGGCTAACCAGCGGCGGCGCGCGGCTCGTGGACAAGATCACGCCCGGAGGCAGCGACGGTTTCCTGCTCGACACGCACCCCGGCAACAGCCTCCGTTTCATCTGCGGGCAGAGGATCCTGCAGCGGGAAGCCGCGCTGCCGGCGGGCCAATGGACCCACGTGGTGGCGGTGGCCGATACCGAGGCCGGGGGTTGCCGGCTCTACGTGAACGGCGCGCTGGTGGCGGACGACTCGGGCGCGCCTGTGCGGGACGAAGCCGCCTATGTCAGCCAGATGTATCATTTGCAGCGCTTCATTACGGCGTGTGCCGGGCGCGGCGCCTATCCGATCAAGTTCAACGGTTCACTCTTCACCGTGCCACCGGGCCCGACGGAGCAGGACCCCGATTACCGCCGCTGGGGGCCGGGTTATTGGTGGCAGAACACGCGGTTGCCGTACATCAGCCTCTGCACCTCGGGTGACTTCGATCTGCAGCAACCGCTCTTTCGCATGTATGCCGGGGAGTTGCTGCCGCTCTGCCGATACCGCACGCAACGGTACTTCGGTCATGCGGGTGCCTATTACCCGGAGTGCATCATGTTCTGGGGCCCGGTCTTCAGCGAGTCCTACGGCTGGACGCCCTTTGAGGAGCGGGAAGACAAGCTCCAGGAGAGCGGGTGGCACAAGTGGGAATGGGTAAGCGGCCTCGAGCTTGCCTGGATGATGCTCGACTATTACGACCACACCCTGGATCGCGAGTTCCTGCAACAGCACACGCTCCCGCTCGCGCGCGAAGTCCTGACTTTCTTTGACGAGCACTATCCGGTTAACGCACAGGGCCGGCTCGTCATGCACCCGTCGCAGGCGCTCGAAACCTGGTGGCACTGCACCAACGCCATGCCCGAACTCGCCGGGTGCATCGCCGTCACCGAACGTCTGCTCGCCTTGCCGGCGCAGCTGCTGCCCGCACCCGAGCGCGAATTCTGCCAACGGTTCCACGCCAAGCTCCCGCCGATCCCGCTGCGCGAGGTCGAAGGCAAGCAAACCCTCGCGCCCGCCGAGTTCTTCGCCGACAAGCGCAACATCGAGAACCCGGAGTTGTATCCCGTGTTTCCGTTCCGGCTCTTCGCCTTCAACCGCCCCAACGCCGTGTGGGCGCTGGCCGCGCTCGAGCATCGCTGGGACCGCGGCCACTCAGGTTGGCGACAGGACGACCTCTTCATGGCGTATCTGGGTCTCACCGACGCGGCGCGCCAGGCCGTCGTCAGCCGCGCCCGCAGCTATGATCGGAATGAGCGGTTCCCCGCCTTCTGGGGTCCCAACTACGACTGGACGCCGGACCAGGACCACGGGGGCGTGTTGATGAAGGCGTTTCAGTCCATGCTGCTCCAGACCGACGGGCGGAAGATCTTTCTGCTGCCGGCCTGGCCGAAGGAATGGGATGTGGAATTCAAGCTCCATGCGCCACAACAGACGATCGTTGAAGGCGTTTATCGGGATGGCAGTATGCAATCGCTCCGGGTGACGCCCGAGGCGCGGCGCGCGGACGTAACGCTCGTCTCGGAATGAACCCGGTTGCCTCCCATCCGCTGCTCGGTGTCGGCTTGCACGCGGTCGGCGCGTTCTTCGCCGCGACCTGTTACACGCCGCAGAAGCGGGTTCGGCGGTGGTCGTGGCAGACCTACTGGCTGACGCAGGCTGCCTTCTGCTGGTTCCTGCTGCCGATCCTCGGGGCGATCCTGACGATTCCCGAGCTGGCGGAAGTCCTGCGCGAGGCGCCCCGGAACGCGATGCTCAATGCCTTTGTGCTGGGGGCGGCCTATGGCGTCGGCGGCACCGCCTTCGGCATTGCCATCCGTTACATCGGTTTCTCGCTGACCTACGCCATTGCGGTGGGGCTTTCGAGCGTGCTCGGCACCCTGATTCCACCGATGGTGAAAGGGACGCTCGGGGCGACGCTCAGCAAACCGGGGGCAACGTGGATCATCGCCGGGATCGCGGTCGGCGCCGTCGGCATCGCGGGCGCGGGTCTGGCCGGGCGACTCAAGGAACTCGACCTGACAGCAAACCAGACGAAGGGCGAGTTTTCGCTGAGCAAGGGGCTCGCGCTTTCCTTGCTGGCGGGCGTGCTGTCGGCGGTGTATGGCTTCGCGTTGGAGGCGGGCGAACCGATCGCGGACGTGGCCACCGCCCACGGCGCGGGGATGTGGCGCGGCAACGTGGTTTACATCTTCTCGAACACCGGCGCGTTCCTGACCACGGCGATCTATTGTCTCTGGTTGCACGCGCGGCACCAGACTCTGGGGGAGCTGGTCGAATTGCCCGCGGGACCGGAGAAAGCGAGCCTGCCGCTGAACTGGGTGCTGGCCATCGTCACGGGCCTGTTCTGGTATGGGCAATTTTTCTTTTACAACCTCGGCCACGTGCGGATGGGGCATTACAAGTTCACGAGTTGGGCGATTCACATGATCATGCTCGTGCTGTTCAGCAACCTGGTCGGGATGGCCTTGCGTGAGTGGCGCGCTTGCCGACGGTTGACGCGCACGACGATTGGTCTCGCGCTGCTGGTGCTGGTGGGCGCGGTGTTACTGTTGACTTATGGGAACTACCTCGGCGATCTCGCCGCGAAATGAAAGGCAATTCATGAAACGTTATGGAATGGTGATCGGCTTGCGCGCCGACATGATCGACGCCTACCGGAAGCTGCACGCGGCCGCCTGGCCGGACGTGTTGCGGATGATCAAGGAGTGTCACATCCGGAACTACTCGATCTACCTGCGCCGGCTCGATGACGGCCAGCACTACCTCTTCAGCTATTTCGAGTATGTGGGGGCGGATTTCGCCGCTGACATGGCGAAGATGGCCGCCGATCCGACCACGCAGCGGTGGTGGGCCGAATGCAAGCCCTGCCAGAAACCGCTGGCTAACGGCGCCGCGGACGAGTGGTGGTCGAATATGGAGGAAGTCTTTCATTACGATTGAGGCGCACGCGTGTCGAAAGGAATCGAACGACTATGAACCCTGCCGCGTTAAAGACATTCGCCCTGCTATGGCTGCTGGCTTCGCTGCCGCCGATCCTGGCCCAGCCCGCCGGTCGCGGTCGGCCGACGACGTTGCCCGAGGGTGCCATCGCGCACCGCGACCTCGCCTATGTGCCCGACGGCCATGCGCGGCAGAAACTCGACCTCTATCTGCCCAAGGAAGGGGCGAGTCTGCCATTGATCATCAACATCCACGGCGGCGCGTTCAAGATGGGCAGCAAGGAGGATGGCGTTCCGCTCGAGTATCTCGCCCAGGGATACGCGGTGGCATCGATCAACTATCGCCTCAGCCAGCACGCGGTCTTTCCCGCCCAGATCGAGGACTGCAAAGCCGCCGTCCGCTGGCTGCGCGCCCATGCCCGGGAATATCGGTTCGACCCCGATCGCTTCGCCGCTTGGGGCGCGTCCGCGGGCGGCCACCTCGCGGCCATGCTCGGCACCACCGGTGACACGAAGGAGTTCGATGTGGGCGCGAACCTCGATCAGCCGAGCGGCGTGCAGGCGGTGGTGGATTACTTCGGCCCGACCGATTTCCTGCAAATGGACGCGCATCGTCTGCCCAACGGTCAGTTGCATGACCCCGCGGACTCGCCGGAGTCGGAGTTGATCGGTGGCGCCATCCAGGAGAACCAGGAGAAAGCCGCTCGAGCCAATCCGATCACCTATGTCACCGCGGGCGATCCGCCGTTCCTCATCTGCCATGGTGACCAGGACCCGCTGGTGCCGCATCACCAGAGCGAACTGCTGGAAGCCGCGCTGAAACAAGCGGGCGTGCCGGTGACATTCTACACCGTCAAGGGGGCCGGACACGGTCGGTTCAACGATCCCAAGGTTCCAGAGTTGACGCGCGAGTTCCTGGCGAAGCATTTGCGGGCGGGAACGCAGCCGTTGGCGCTGCCGACGCGGGTGCAGGCGGCGTGGCACGACTATGAAATCGGGATGTTCATTCACTTTGCGCCGAACACGTGGTTTGACCAGGAGTACGACGACCTTTCGAAAACCCCGTCCGAGATCAACCCCGTCGGTCTTGACACCGACCAGTGGGTGCGGGTCGCCGAGTCCATGGGGGCGAAATACCTCGTCTTCGTCGCCAAACATGTGGGCGGGTTTTGCTGGTGGCAGACCGACTCCTCGGACTATGGGGTGAAACAGACGCCGTGGCGGGACGGCAAGGGGGATCTGATGGCCGAACTGGCGGCCTCGTGCCGCAAGCGCGGCATGAACCTGGGCGTCTATCTCTCACCGGCTGATCGCCACCTTGGCGTGGGGGTAGGTGGCAAGGCGGAAGACCCGGCCAATCAGCCCGCCTACGAACGGATCTTTCGCCAGCAACTTACCGAACTGCTCTCCCGCTACGGCGAGATGAAAGAGGTGTGGTTCGATGGCAGCCTGGTGTTCGACGTGGGCGACATCCTGGAACAGCACGCGCCACGCGCCGTGGTGTTCCAGGGCCCCCAGGCCAGCATCCGCTGGGTCGGAAACGAAGATGGCGTGGCGCCTTACCCGGCCTGGAATGCGGTGGCAGGGGGCAAGCGACCGTGGGGGACGTATACGGCCGCCGACGGAGACCCAGACGGGGATCGTTGGTTGCCCAATGAGTGCGACGCCCGCATCCGAAACACCTGGTTCTGGCGAACGGACAATTTGGGGACACTCAAGAGTGTCGAGCAACTCATGGAAATGTACCTCCGCTCGGTCGGCCACGGCGCGGTGCTGCTCCTCAATAACACGCCGGACCCGACCGGCCTGATTCCGGCGCCCGACGCGGTGCGGTCCGCGGAATTCGGCCGGGAGATCCAGCGCCGCTTCGGCACGCCGGTCATTGACACCGCCGGGTCGGGGACGAACGTGCTCATGATGCTCTCCGCCCCCCGGTCCATCCGGGCGACGACGATCATGGAGGACATCACCCGGGGCGAGCGCATCCGCGAGTACGTGGTCGAAGGCAAGGTGCGGGGCGCCTGGAAACCCCTGGCTTCGGGGACGGCCGTGGGTCACAAGAAGATCGATGTATTCGCGCCGGTGGAGATCACGGAACTGCGCCTGCGCATCCCGTCGGCGGTTGGGAAACCGGTCATCCGTAAGTTTGCGGCGTTTGACTATTAGCTCGCTGGCTGGCGGTGGTCATGGGAAACAGTGGCTATCGCCGCCGCGGACCCATTCGATTATGAAAGTCCTGTTCCGAATTCTGTTCGGTGTTTTCCTCGTGCCGCTCCTGCCGTCAGCGGCGCCGGCCGATTCCTCCACCACGGCGTTGGTCCCGCGCCCGTATCCCGAGCGCCTGCAGTGGTGGGCCGAGGGACGGTTTGGCATGTTCGTCCACTGGGGGCCGGTGAGCCTCAAGGGGACGGAGATCAGTTGGTCGCGCGCCAATACCAATCCAAACTGCCCGAACCGCGGCGACATTCCCGCGGAGGTGTATGACAACCTGTACCGGGAGTTCAACCCGACGGAGTTTGACGCGGCACAGTGGGTGGGCATTGCCAGGGCCGCCGGCGCCAAGTACATCGTGCTCACCGCCAAACACTGCGACGGCTTCCTGCTCTGGCATTCGGAGGCGAGCGACTACAACATCGCGGCCACGCCTTTCAAACGCGACATCTGCGCCGAACTGGCCAACGCCGCGCGCGCGCAGGGCATCAGGATTGGCTGGTATTTCTCCCCGATGGACTGGCGCGATCCCGATTTCCGCACCGAACGCAACGCGGTGTTTCTGGGCCGGATGCAGGCGGAATTGCGCGAGCTCTTGAGCAACTACGGCCCGATTGACCTGTTGTGGTTCGATTGGGACGGCCGTGAGCCGCTCTACGATCAGGCGGGCACTTACGCCCTCGTCAAATCGCTACAACCGAAAGCCATCATCAATAACCGGCTCGACCTGGGTCCCACCAACAGCGACCGACAAATCCTCTCGCCGCACGCGGAATACTACACACCGGAACAGCACGTCGGCGCGTATGACGATCAGCGTCCGTGGGAATCCTGCATGACGACGTCGCGTAAGAACCAGTGGGCTTGGGGCGGGGCTGAGGACGGCGTGAAATCGCTCGATACCTGCCTGGGGATGTTGATCCGCTGCGCCGGCGGCGATGGCAATGTGTTGCTCAATGTCGGGCCGACGCCCACCGGCGAGATCGCGCCGGAACAGGCGAACCTGTTGAAGGAAATGGGTGTCTGGCTCGCGAAATACGGCGAAAGCATCTACAGCACGCGCGGTGGCCCGTTCAAGCCGGGCGACTACGGCGCCTCCACCCGCAAGGGCCACACGATCTACCTTCACGTGATGGAATGGATCGACGACACCGTGGTCCTGCCGGCCATCCCCGCCAAAGTCACCCGGAGTCGGGTGCTGGGCGGCGGCAACGTCCAGGTCCGGCAGACGACGGCGGGCCTGGAAGTGTCCGTTCCCAAAGGGGACCGCCAGCCGTTGGACACCATCGTGGCCCTCGAACTGGACCGGAGCGCGCTCGAGCTCGTGGCGGTGGATGTGCCGTTGCCGGCGTCGCTGACGACCAAGGCGAAAGCCACCGCCTCGAACGTCTACCGGGGCGACGCCCAATACGGGGCTGGCCAAGCCGTGGATGGCGACCGTGACACGCGCTGGGCGACCGACGCCGGAACGACGTCGGCCTGGTTGGAGGTCGATTTCGGCCGGCCGACGACGTTCCGTCGCGCCGTGATGCGGCAGGCCTACCCGGAGCTGCAGCGCGTCCGCAAATTCGCCATCGAGTATTGGGAGAATGGGCAATGGAAGGCGGCCCACCGCGGTGAGAATCCCGGGGGCATTTTCGCTACCAGCTTCGATCCCGTCACCGCCTCGCGCGCGCGCCTGAACATCACCGAAGCCACGGATGGCCCGACCTTCTGGGAGTTCCAACTTTTCTGAAAGGCGTTGATCCAGTTTTGCCCCTCGGGTCGCGAGTGACTTGATCCGCGCCAGAGGCATTGCGGCGCAAATGATGGGGTCAGATCCGACCCCTGGACAGATCGCCAGGGTCACGGAACTGCTGCTGCCGATGCCGGACTTTCTCACCCAGGTGTTCGAGGAATTGCTCGGGACCTAGGGCTAGGCGCTGTCGGCGTTGTTGCTGCTCACCGTGATCGCCCCGCTCACGGAGGGATTTGTCTGCCGCGGTCGGCTCATGCCCGCCTTGCTCGACCGCTGGCGCCCGTCCCGCGCGATCGCGCTCACGGTGCTCATCTTCGGCCTGATGCATCTCAATCCCTGGCAGTGCTTTTACGCCTTTTATCTCGGGGCCTGGCTGGGCTGGGTCTACGCCCGCACCCGCTCGGTCTGGCCGTGTGTGGCCGGACACGCGGTCAATAGCGGGCTGGCGTGGCTCACCAGCCTGGCTGGGGATCCTTCAGGCACCGACCATCCGGATCTTGAGCCGATGGAACTCCTGCCCTGGCCGTCACCTACGTCATCGTGGTGTTCTCGATCCTCGTGCAGGGACTCACCGTGAAATCCGTGGTGCTGCGCTGCCTGCGAGAGCGACCGGGAGCAGGTGCTTGCCCTGATCGAACTGGTTTGCAGGGAACTGCTGACGCCGGCGTGAGCTGAAGCACATGGCGGGGCTTTGCGGATGCGATGTGGCTCCAACGCCTTGATCACCCTCCCGGACTCGGATCCACGATCCTGCCGATCGCAAACTGGACCGGCTGCGGATACCGCCGCCTGACTTTCTCCAGTCGCGGCCGGTTCAAGGCATCCAGGTTCCGAAACGTGACCAGAGACAGGGGATCGGTTCTTTCACGAAGGCTCAACCAAACAAAATCGCAGAGCGCCTGTTCCATCGGTGCCAGCGCCCGACCCGCCGGCCGCGCATAAATACCCTCAGGCGCATGAATGAACCGTAACCGGCCCATCCACGCGTTACCGTTAATCTTCCGATTATGCCGACGATTGGTGAAACAGGTGGTCTCGGTCGGCGCCTGGGTGACCAGGCTAAGCCGAAACAGCGCATAAAAGCCGGTTGCGTAGGCGCCCGGATCAAGCGCCGTCAGGATACTCTCGACCTCCACGCCCTGGACCGGACCATACCATCCCTGCGCGTAGCGACGAACGATGCCGCGCTTGATCAACCGGCCAAGCTCGGTATTCACCGCATGCAACGTCGTCCGCGCCGCGTTCGCCAGTTCGGCGGTCGAGAACATCACCTTACCGTGCTGCTCCCTTTGTACCGCAAAAAAGTTCTGCCACTCGAGCGTCTTCATGGCGGACATACTCTCAGGATGAGGTTGAGTGCCGATTCGAGCACTGCCCTTCCTCCCCCGCCGCCGTTGATTTGCTGTGCCACCACCGGGTCCATCTGCTCATCAATCACCTTCTGAATCGCCCCGGCGTGGTATTCCCGGTTTACCCCGAGATCCCGCAACCTCCCCGCGACCGCTTCCGGTCCGAGCGGCAATCCCGCCAGTTTCGTCTTCATCCGAGCCGCGACCTCCTGGTGCAGCCGATCTCCGTAAAGAAACAGATCCAACAAATCGCGGTGCTGAAGGAACAAGCGGTTCAAGACTGCGATGACCTTGCTCTCGATCAGGTCGGCGTCGGATGGCGTGACATGGACCGTTCCGTCCGCCGTTCGAATCGTCGGCGCATCCAGGCAGGCGATCCGGGTGATCTCGATCGGGATCTCGATTCGATGGTCCCTTTTCCAGAACCGCGCAGCAATGAACCGTGCGTTAGCCGCACCGGCATCGGGTCCAGTCCTCGCCGATGCCGAACCTTGATAACCCGTCTGGAGCTCGACCTGGCGCAAGATTACCCTTCGGCAGAGCCTCAGAAGTTCTTGCTGTTTGGCGTCCAGATCCCCTGCCCAGTGATAATCGATATCAACCGAAAACCGCTGGCTGCCATCCAGGAGCCGGAATCGAAAACCGCCAATCAACTGAAGACCGAC
>JAHDYP010000149.1 GCA_023383055.1 Verrucomicrobiota bacterium
TGCGGCGGCTCGCGCTCGAGGCGGCGAATGGCCAGAGCGCGGTGGGCTCGTGGGGTCACGGATTCGCGAGACCCGACGGCCGCCTCGGCGGCTACTGGACCCACGCCAGGTCGGTCATTCCGGAGCTGACCCAGATCGCCAACTACTTTGAAAAGGACGAAAAGGACTTTCCCAAGGAGCTCATGCTCATGAAGGCCAAGTGCGTCCGCGAAACGATGGTTGCGATCGAGGCCTCGACGGACACCCCGGAACTCAGCCGCCTCGAATAAAACTCATAGGAATTTGCTTTTTATCGGGAATGTGCTGGATGACTTTCCGCCAGGGTCTAAATCCATCCGGTGCGCCTCTGAGAGAGTATAGGTTCGTCAGCGAGGGACACGGTCGCGTAAGCCACCACCATCCCAACGCGAGACCGGTGGCAGCCAGCAGCACGCCGATAACGCCGAGTCGTCTGATCATGATCCATCAGTCTGGGGATTCATGCATGGGAACGCGTGCGCGCGGGCGGGCCGGGGTTAACTCACCACGCGTGGCGTGCTCGAGGAAACGTTCGCCCTCCCCGACACCGGGCCGACGCTCAAGAAGGGCCGTCAATCCATGGCGTTCAAGCGGAGGAGGTCGCGGACCCGGGCACGGATCTGCCGCCGTCGTTCGAGCGACACCCGGCCGCGGCGACCGAAAAGCTTCGCGCCGGGGACCGTGTAAAGGATCGAGCAGTCGCAGAACGTCTCCCAGTCCATGGCATCGGCGCCATTGAGCAGCACTTCGTAAGGGTACGGTTGGCGGCTTTGCCGCTGGCTGGTGCAATAAAGCACGTTCACCAGGGCGCCGCGCGCGCATCGGTCGGGATGCGAGATCAACACCACCGGATGCTCGCCCTTCCCCGGAAAGTCGAAGCGCCAGACGTCGAACTGGTCCTTCACTCGGGCACCTCGAGACTGCAGCCCTTCAGCAGGGCCAGTTCTTCCTGTGCCTTGGCGCGGGTCAGGTACTTGCTCAGGCTTCCGCGGGGGAAGGGTTCGTCAGGCTCCGCTTTCACCAAGCGGGTGAGCACAAAACGCCCCTCGCCCTGGCGCTCGCAGGCGAACACTTGGTTCGGTTCTGCATCCGGCAGCCGAATGCGCTTCTTGGCATCGACGATCAGCGTAGGCATGGTGGGAAATTCCCACAAAGGGCGCACGCCGTCAACCCGCCGCTGAATCACGTGACGGGAAGAAGCCGAGTGGCGCGTCGTAGCCCGCCCAGGGCGAAGGCGGATCAGCGCACTCGAGGAACTTGCGCACGACCGTCCCGATAAGTTGAACCCCGATCCCACCGGGCGCAACAGACCTCCACCATCTCCCGCAAAACAATCTGACGCTACCTCATGCCCGTTGCCGCCTGCAAACGTGACGCGTTACCGCCATGGCCAACCCAGCCATGGCACGCAGGGAATTCACATGCTTCAGAGCTGCGACCACAGCAGGCCCAAGGTCAGCACCGCGTAGGCGGTACTCAGATGAGGGTTCTTTTCCCACCAACGGTTGTTGGGATTGGACCAGGAACCATCCGCCGACTGCAGGTTGATCAATCGCATCGCCAGCTCACGTTGCCAGTTCACTTCTGACCCGGTCTTCAACGCAATGCGGTCCACCTGCGCTGCGGTCAGGGCCTTGGCCATGATGTGGAAATAGTAGTAAAGCCCTTCCTGGCCCATTCCCGGATTCTCCTCGAGTGTGTAATTCTCCCGGAGCCATTCCAGCACCGCCAGAACCCTGGCATCCTCGCGCTCAAGGCGAGCATACAAATAGCTCATCAAGCCCACATAGCTGATGCTGCCGTAGGACCGCAACGACACACGGCCGGTCACCGCGTTGGTTACACTGCCGGCCTTGCTCTCTCCCGGCTGGTAAACGAATCCACCCCGATCCTCCGCCCGATCGGAGACCCAGGTTTGTTTGTTCACGGAGGGCAGGTTCTGGCAATTTTGGAGGAATTGTATTGCCGCATCCCAATTGAGCGACGGTTCGGGATTGCCGCCACGATCGCTGGGCAGATACTCCGAGGCCCTCAACGCCTCCAAGGCGACCAGTGTGTTGCTCATGTCCGAATGCTCCCCGCTGCTCCCGTAACCGACTCCGCCATCAAAAGGACTGTCCAGCTTGCCCGGCTCTCCCATGTCGATCTGAGACCGAATCAGGAAACGACGGGCAGCGCGCACCACATCGTCATAGGCAGGGTCAAGCGCCAGGCTCAAGGCGACGACGCTTAGAGCGGTGTTGTAATTGACCAACGAACCCCGATGGATGCTCCCGTCCTCTTGTCGGCACTTGAGCAAGTAGTCATAGGCCTTTTGAATGGCCTCTGAATGTCTTGTCCGATACTTTTTCGTCGGCTCACTCTGGATGGCTGTCAGAACCAGAGCCGTCAAAGCGGGGACATCCGGACTGGACCACCATCCTTCCTCGTCCTGATGGGCCATCAACCAGTTCAGACCGGTTGTGATCGCGTGCTCCACTTCGTATCGGAACGAAACGTCGCCAATTGGCCCGCGCTCCAACGGTTGGGCAAGTCCAGGCTGGATCAGCACGAGACCCAGCGCTCCAGCGACGAAAGCAGGTATGCAGTTCAGGTTCATGGGGGCTGCCTAAATGGATATCAGCACGATTGGGTCAGAATGTGGTCGGAGTTTGAACTGCTGATCCTGGCGTGGTCAACGAGAATGAGCATTTGCTGCTCGTTAAACCTGCGCCTTTCCTCGAAGGGAAAGGACTCTTTTAGCGAGCTCTGATTCTGGTTTCATGCTGCTTTGGCGGTCGTTCGCCCCGCGCTTCTGCGCATCAGCGGCACCAACTGCACCATCAGCACTCCCGCCAGGATCAGAAAGCAGCCGATGATCGCGCGGCCAGCAGCAGCAACAGCTCGTACTTGAGAACACCCTGGCCCCGGGAACTAGATCCACTCATGATCCATCCCCCACAGCTTCATCAAACCAGTCCCGACCTCCCTCCACCGGCAGGCGCAGGCTGGCATTTCGGTGGTGCTGGGTTTCATGGCCGGCCCTTTCCATGGTCATGTGGGCGCGCGGCAGGGTTGCATCCGCCCATCACGGCTTGGCCTGGCGCGTGGCGATGGGAACATAGCCCACTTCCAGGCCGCGCGGCGGAGTCAGGATGAGAGCCGGGTCCAGACTCGCGAGTGCGCCGGCGTCGGGCGGGGCGAGGTAATTGCGGTCCTTGGTCCACGCGCGATGCAGCTTCTCGACGCGCTTTTGAACGATCTCGCGCTCGTCCGGGGTGAGGTCGGCGTTGAGCATGGCGGGTTGATCGGCGAACCGATACCAAAAGTAGGTCAGCACGCTGCCATCGCCGAGGTGCGCCTGGAAGGGGCCGGCGGCGGGCCCCGGTTTCTTCCAGCAACCCGCGGGATCGTCCGGTGTAACCCGGGGTTCCTGCGGCTCTTCCTCCGGGGTTTTAAAGCGGTATCGGGTGAGGCCGAGTTCCTCGGGCACGTCCCTGGCCGCGGCGACCAGCCAGCGCGGTTCGTCGCCTTCTTTGCCCAGTCGGAAGAACTCAGGCAACGTCACGAGTGAGCCGCGCTTGCGCACGAGCGCCTCGTTCCAGCGAAAGCCGAGCGTCAGCGGGTCGGGCGTTATGGACGTGGCGAAGGAATTCCATGCCAACGAGGCGGCCTGCTCGCGGGGAACGTCCGGCGGGAAGAAGCTCCAACTCGAGCCGCCGGAAGCCTTGAACCGCTGCGTGGTCGAGGCGGCGGTCTTGATGAGCCCGTCGGCGGGCGGACCCCCGGCGAACCAGCGCTCCACGTCGTCCCACAGCGCCGCTCGGGTATAGGCGGTGTGGCGATGCAGCAGAGCGGAATGCCCAGCCGGCGTGACCGGAAATGAAGTCGACGCCATCCGGGCCATCGGTGTTCCATCCTTCGCCGTGCTGAAAACGGCGGGGATGTGCTGGGTCTCCATCTGAATGGCCTTGTTGGGGTCGGATGGAGCCGAGTCGAGCAGCTTGCCCGCCCACTGCGGGTTCTCGAGCAGCGCACGGGACCAGAAGTAGGGCGTGAAGAAGGCGGCGGGGCCTTTGAAGTTCGCCGTGTTCAGAAACAGCGTCCAGCACTGGTTGCCCGTGGGGACATTCCTACCCGCGGTGGTGGACTTGGGGTCGGTGAGCGGCAAAGGGAGATAGCCGTAGCCGAAGAGCTCGCCCTGGGTGCCCTGCTTGAGGTTAAGGCCGTCGAACAACAGGTAACCGAACATTTCGCCACGCTCGAGTTCCGCTGAGGAACCAGGCGTTGCCACCGTGAACGTGAAGACGAGCAGGCGCAGTGATCGAGGTTTCATAGCTGTCTTGGGATCAGGGTTCAAATCACCGGCCCGGCTGCTCTTTCATCATCCGGAGCGTGGCTTCGGCGAAGGCGCGGCCCATCAAGGCGAAGGTCTTCGCACAACCAAGGTAATGGTAGTCGGAGATTTCAATCCTGGCGTGCCCCTCCATGTTGGATTGGCCGGCGAGGATAAACACCTTGAGCGGCCTGGGGTCCGCCTGGCCGGTGGCCGCCAACCCCAGGCCGGCAGCCACGACGCTCATCATGCTCCCGGTGATCCGTGCGTTTGCTCTCACAGTTGGGGGCATTTTAGGCGATTGCCGCTCCGGGTGTCTTGGTCTAGTTTCATCTCCCAGCGTGAAATTGAGCACAATCAAGGCTCTTGCCGCCGGTTTGTCGGCGAACGTCCGGCCCATCGACCCGCAGGTGCTGGCCGAGCTTTTCGATCACGCTCCCGATCTGGCCTTTTTCGTGAAGGACAGCGCGGGACGTTATCTGGCGGTGAATGAATCCCTGGTCAAACGCCACGGTTACCACCACAAGTCGCAGGTGCTCGGCCGCCGCCCCTGCGACATCTGCCCGGGCGATTTCGGCCGTCTGCCCGCCGAGCAGGATGCTCACGTCTTGCGCACGGGAAAACCGCTCATCGACCATCTCGAACAGCAATGGTATCTGCCGCGGAAGCCGGTGTGGTGTCTGACCACGAAGCTGCCGCTCCGGGACGCGGCCGGCAAGGTCATTGGGCTGATCGGCATCTCGCGCGACGTGCGGGCGCCGGTGGATCCTCGGAACATCCCGGTGGAACTGGCGGCGGCGCTGGAGAGTTTTGAGAAAAACCTGGCGGAGTCCGTCACCCCCGCCAACCTGGCGCGGCGGGCGGGATTAACGCCACCCAGACTTGCCCGACTCATCCGCCGTTTCTTCGATCTCACCCCCAGCCAGTTTCTCACGCAGACCCGCCTGGCCGCTGCCGCGCGGCTCCTGCGCGAGACCGGCCTGGGCGTCTCCGAAATCGCCCATGAATGTGGCTTCTACGATCACAGCGCCTTCAGCCGAGCCTTTCACTCGGCCATGGGGGTAACCCCCAGCGCCTATCGGGAAGCCACACCGAAGGCAGTTTCCTCGGCCGATGAGTAATTGATCGGGGAAAAGGGGTTATCAGTCCCACAGATTGACACTACTTTCCTTTCCGCCGCCGTTCCGACAACAGGTTGGACAGGCTGGCTCCGGTCCCCATGCGGAGCCGCTCCGCAATCCATTTCAACGGCATCGTGGTCTCCCTCCGCAACTGGACCGCCAGTTCCAGCTTCGCCCCGTCGCCTTTCGGCCGCTCCGCCAGTTCCGCCTCCGTCCATCCCAGCTTCCGCAGTCCCTCCCGCGCCAACCGTTCTGCCTTTTCCGTCGCGCTCTCCCGCAACTCTTCGCCGTAATGCGACGCCCCGCACCGTTCCTCCACCCGCGCCAGCAATTCCTTCCGGAACGCCTCCTCACCCCAGCACCAGCCTCGCCGCATCCTCGCATACGATTTCGGGTCCGCCTGGCGCCGCCGCTCCTCCATCAACCGTTCCAACCGTTGGCGCCCAGCCGCGCTGTCCTTGGGGATGCCCAACTCTCCCAATAACCGGTCCACCCGCAGCCAGGCCGGTCGCCGTCCCGGTCGCTCCAGATATGCCGGGTAACTGCTCCATCGATACGCTCGCAGCGGCTCCTCCGGCCGCAGCAACTTCGCCCGCACCGGATTCAGATGCACGTACTCGCACGCCGTCCGCAGATAGCCGGGACTCTCCGCGTCCACGACCAATGCCTTATACCGCCCGCCGAACAGATGACCCGAGAGCCGGTGCCGCCGGTTGAAGCGCCCGGTGTAGATCCCCAGAAACCACCGCATCCCGGCCACCAGGTTTCCCCGAGGCGTTTCCACCACCAGATGAAAGTGGTTGCCCATGAGACAGTATGCATGCACTTGCCAGTCCGTCTTCTGGCACGCCTCCCCCAGCGTCAACAAAAACAGTTCCCGGTCCGCGTCATTCCGAAAAATGGCCTCCCTCCGGTCGCCACGATTCATCAGATGGTAAACCGCTCCTGGATATTCGATACGGACCTTTCTCGCCACGCCCCGAACCATGCCCAAACCCGAGCGTTGTGTCAATATGTGGGACTGACCCCTTCACAGACAAACCAGAGTTGAAAGCACTTGTTGGCGGAGCCGTCCTTGCCGCAAGGAGACGCTTCTCGCCACGAGCCACATGACTAGACGCAGTGGCCGTTACCAGGCGTTGCTGGTGGACGGGGAATCAGAAGGCAGATTGAGGTTCAGGCGGATGGATTTCGCCTCTTCCAGGGCTTTGTCTGCAGCTTCCAAATCACCCGCCGCGCGCGAAATTTCACCGAGTTGGTTCAGGATCCGAGCAAGAGCGAAAAGCCCGTAGGGGCTGTCCAACTCACGGCGGTATTCCACCGCCCGGGCCACTGCCGCTTGTGCGCTCTCACGCCTGCCATGCCGCAGCTCGAGCTGGCCTTTAGTATCCCACCAGTTGGCCAGTGTCACAATCGGTCCTGGCAGCGCCTGGGTCGCAGAGTGTCCGTGGAGCAACTCCCAGCTTGTGGTGAGGTCAGACTCGGCATTCGAGAGCTCACCGCAAGCCACCCAACATCGCGCGCGGTGCGTCACTGCCTTTGCACGCATCGAGTCAAATAATTTGCCCGGTTCAATGACCTGCACTGCTTCGGAAGCCAGCGCCAAGGCTCTTTGAAAATCTCCCTGGTCCAAGGCACACCAACTCTCGCACTCCAAGGCCATGACGAGAACTGGAAATAACTCCGCGCGACGGGCGGAGGTGGTTGCGGCAGAGGCGAATTGCGATGCCTCTTCCAACCTCCCCAACAGGCGCAGCAATCCGCAAAGGTCCATCTGGGCTTTGGCGAGAATCCCGAAATTCTCCGAGGTCTCTTTGAGATTCAGGATTTTTCGGCGAACGACTTCCGCTTCAGCCCAGCACGCCTTGCATTCCAGATCCTCGGCTTCCTGGTGGAGCAGAATTGAAGGGGTTGGATTCTTGATGGCTTCCTCTGCGGCCATGAAGAAAGCTTCCATCACAGCGGCGTTGGCTTCCTCGGTCTTGTCGGCCAACGTGGCATCAGCCCAAGAGTTGATCGCCGTTTCGAACCGCTTCATCCGTTCCCGGCCGGTTGCTCCGTTCGGGATTTCGGGGTGCTTTGTCGGGTGCGGGGGATCGCCATTCACGACTTACCGATATCGCGCCAAGCGCGCGGACGCAACTGGTGTCGCGCGTGAATTCGAGGGGCGACCCGCGTCGACGGCCTCAGATCGCCACCGGCCACTTGAACGTGGAACTCAGTTTCACATGCTTGCCGGCGGCCTGCGATTCGCGGGCGGCGACGATGATCTCGACGACGTGGAGCGCGTGCTCGGGTGTGAACCACGGTTCCTTGCCGGTGGCCAGGCACTCGGCGCACAGCGACGCGCCGTTTTCCCAGACGTAGTCATGCTTGGCATCGGCATGGCGCTTGAAGGCCGGTTCCCGCGCCGTGCTGAGATCGACCGCGTGCGGGCCCCAGTCGTAGCCGGCAAGCTTCATCAACCCTTGGCGTCCGGTAACGCTGAGGGTGTGATGGTCCTGGCCGGCGTAGGCGTGGTCATTGGGGTTGAAGTAATTGAACCCGCACTCGATGTGCGACAACACGCCGTGGCCGTGATCGAGCAACACCATGGCGTTGTCCTCCTCGGTTACGGTCATTTCGCCTTTGCCCTGGATGCTCCGTTTCGGCGTCACGATGCTGGTCATCGCCGTCACGGAACGCGCCGGTCCGAGCAGGCCGGTGAGGAACGTGAGGTTGTACACTCCCAGGTCGGGCAGGCTGCCGCCCCCCTTGGTATAGAAAAACGCGGCCCAATCGGGACCGAGATGCCCATAGCTGGCATGCGCGGAGGCCACCTGGCCGAGCGTGCCCGCGGCGAGCGTCTTCGCCATGAAGGCGAACTGCGGACTCTGCACCACGGTCGGCGCGCCCCAGAGGCGCAGGCCTTTGGTGCGTGAAAGCGCGAGCAACTCCTGCCCGGCGGCGTGCGAGTTGGCGATCGGTTTCTCGCTCCAGACATGTTTGCCGGCTTCGATGGCCTGGCGGTTCAGGTGCTCGTGCTCCTGCATGTCGGTAAGGTTCACGAGCAGGTCGAAGGGAGCGCCAGCCAGCATCCGCTCGATGCCGGGATAGTGGTTCGGGATGCGGAACTTCTCCGCGGCGGCCTTGGCCCGCTCCGGACGAATGTCACAGGCGGCCACCAACTCGACGAACGGGCAGGCGGTGAGGTTGGGGAAGTACATGCGCGAGACGCTGCCGCAGCCGATGACGCCCACCCGGATCTTGCGGGATGCGGAGGGGGTGACGGCCGCCCGGGCGAGGAGCGGCGCGGCGGCGAGGGCAACGGCACTCTGGCGCAGAAACCCGCGGCGGTTCAGGGGAATGGAGAAGTGCGGTTCTGTGGTTCTCATATTGGATCGATGGGTCTGGCGATGAGCATGGCCGCATTTTGACTTGGACGCCAGTCCAACTCAGCGCCGATGAATGCTGAAATCCGTGGAGAGCCCAACGACCGCAGGAGGCGTGAGGTGTTCGATCGAGCCGCTCCCACGCGGGCCGCCGTGACCGATTCATAATGAAAGGAAATGATATATAACACTTGAGCTTAAGGATGGTCTGTGGTGAGCTCGGCGGCAGAATGCCGATTCCTGAGCTGGCCGCAACGTCTGCGCCCCGGTCCGATGGCCTGGGGCTGGCCGGCGCTCCCCTCGAGCCTGCTGGAGTGGCGGACGATCGGCCGAGGCGCGGTCTTGGGAACCTCGCTTCGGCGAGTTGCGGTCGATACCGCGCTCGAGGGTTCTGGTGGGCGGTTGCCGGCGTGTTTGGCGTGGTCGGTGTGGCAGCCCAATCGCTGGTCGTGCGCGAACCTCAACGCCTCGCCAGCGGTGCCTTCCAAGTGGTGGTTGAGGCGCCTTCCGAGTTGGACTACCTGGTCCTTTGGCGCGGCGATACGCCAACCGCGATCGTGAATCCGGTAGCTGCCCGTTTGCCGGAGGGGCGCACGGTGCTGACCGACGGTTGGTTGGGCTCGGCAGCGCAGGGGTTCTACCGGGTCGAGTCGGTGCCGCAGGGTGCGCCGCGCGATCTGGACCGGGACGGCCTCGATGATGTCTTCGAGTTGAGCTATCCCCTGGCTTTCAACCCGCTCGATCCCGCGGATGCCGAGGGCGATTTCGACGACGACGGATTCGACAATTTCGCCGAGTACGACCGTGGGTCGGACCCGACGAATCCGTGGGATCGGCCGCTGGTGCGGGTGGTCAGTTCCCCAGCCGCCGACGAGAGCGGGGTCAGCGTCCAACGCGAGGTGGCTCTGCGCTTTGAAAGACCCGTGGCCGCGGACACCCCGTTGAGCGCCGACCAGTTTTTCGCCGAGTTCGGCGGGCGCCGGATTCTGACCCGCCGGGAGCTCTCGTCGGACCGGCTCCAGGCGTGGCTGTTCCCGCTCGAACCGATGCCACCCGGGGCACGCATCCAGGTGGTCTTCGAAGCGGCGGGGATCCGCGACGAACTCGGGCGCGAGGTGGATGCCGATGGTGACGATCGTCCGGGGGGACGGCTTGAATTCGGCTATACGACCTTCGGTGCGACGCCGGTGATGGGCACGGCGGTGGTCGGGCGGGTGTTCGATAGCGAGCCGCAGCCGGACGGGGCCGGTGGTTTCACCAACCGCCCGTTGGCGGGCGTGATCATCACGGTGGATGGTGCGGAGCAAACCTTGCGCGCGACCACGGATGCGACCGGTTTCTTCCGGCTGGAGCCGGCGCCCTCGGGTCGGTTCTTCGCGCATGTGGACGGGCGCAACGCGGTGGGGAGTTCCTGGCCTGGCGGAGACTACTACCCGTTTATCGGCAAGGCCTGGGAGACGTTGCCGGGCCGCACGAACAATCTGGCCGGCGGCACGGGAGTGATTTACTTGCCGCGGGTGATCGCCGGTACGCTGCAGCCTGTCAGCGCCATTTCGGATACCGAGATCACCTTCCCGCCGCAGGTATTGGCGCGGCATCCGGAGCTCGAGGGCGTGCGGATTACCGTGCCGGCAAACGCGCTATTTGCGGACAACGGCACCCGCGGCGGCCGCGTCGGTATCGCACCCGTGCCTCCCGATCGCCTGCCGGAACCGTTGCCGGCCGGGCTTCAGCTTCCCCTCGTCATCACCATCCAGACGGATGGTCCCACAAACTTCGACCGGCCGGTGCCAGTGCGGTTTCCGAATCTGCCGAACCCGGTGACCGGCGTGGCCCTGGCGCCGGGCGAGAAGACGTTGCTCTGGAGTTTCGATCATGACACGGGCCGGTGGGAGGTGCAGGGAACCATGACCATTAGCGACGACGGCCGCTTCGCCGTGTCCGATCCCGGCGTGGGGGTGCGCCAACCCGGCTGGCATGGCACCAGCCCGGGCAGTCCGGTTGGTCATGTCCGGCTGCGATGGACTGGCAATGGCGCCTGCGCGGGGGCCATCGCGAGCGGCACCTTCGGCTGTGGGCTTTCCTTCATTCCCGGAGGAGGGACGGCGGGGTGCCTGGCGATGAATGGGGCGATTGGGCTGCAAGCCACGGCATTGACCTGCCTCACCAGCGACGCGCTCGATTGCGGTCTTGGCGTTCTGGGATCCTCGTTCGGCATCGCCTTGTGCATTCTGCAACACGACATCCCAATCGTGGGCCAGGTGGTCAGTTGCGGTTTGGGAGCCGTGGGCATCGCCCGCGCTTGCTTTGCCGTCGGACCTGCTTCGGCTCCCGCGGGCGACTCCGCCGGTCTCTCTCGGCAATCCCTCGGGAAGATGGACAACGAGGATCCCTCGGAGCGGATTTGGCGCGTCTACGAAGCGCACCTGGAAGTCATCCAGCACTATGCTGAACTGATTCGTCTGGTGACCGGCTCCAGCGTCTGGGTCGAGGCAGTGGACTTGGAAGCCGACGACCTGCCCGAACAACAGCGCATGGTCCAGGAGTTGATGCGGCAATTCCTGGCGCTGGCCTCTCCGGCCTCGGACGGCGGCTTCCTGTTGTCGGCTGCCGAGGTGGCAGCCTGGAAGGCGGCGCCCAGGCCGCCCGGTTTTCCGCCCAGCGCCTTCGACCTGATGGCGGAGTATCACAACCGGACCATCACCCTGCATCAGCAGGGCCTAGTCACCCACGCCGCGGCTGGCCGGACCGATTTCATGGACCGCGAGCAATTGCGCGACGTGATCGTTCGATTGCGCGACTTGTTCGTCGAACTCCAGCAACTGGGAGAGCAGGAGTTCTCCATCGGCAAGGCCCACGAAGCCTTCATGGAAGAGGTCATGCGCCGAGACGCGGCCGCGCCGGTGGACCAGCTCGATTTTTTCTTCTTTCGCCTCGAACTCCTTTACACGGACCTCGAGCTGCTGCCGGTGCCGGTCGTGAAATTCCCCCTTTATGGCCGGTTGAGGATCGACGGCGGTCTGCCATTCCCCATGCTCATGCCGAAAGCCGCCTACCAGGCCGAATTCTACGATCCCCTTCGCAACCTGTACGGCAAGGTCGGGTTTGGGACTAGCCCCGTCGCGCAAATCACCCGGCTGCCAACGGTCGAGCTCATCTCGCTCGATGCCTACCCGGATAGCGACGGCGATGGGCTGCCGAACCTCGGCGAGTTGATCATCGGCTCGCTCGATCCCTCGGACCCGGACACGGATGGCAACGGGCGAACCGATCGGGAGGACGTGCTCGAGGCGCTGCTTTCCGGAGCCGCCGGACTGCCGGTCACGGGGATCATCGCCGCCGTGGACACCGACGGCCAAGCCGCGGACCTCGCGGCGCACGAAAGTTACACCGTGGTCGCGGACTCGCTCGGCGGCCTGGTTGTCGTGGCGGTGGACGGTTTGGACCTCACGCGCGTGGCTGTGGTGCCCACGCCGGGCACCGCCCGGGCCGCGGCCGTGGATGGTCACTGGGCCGTGGGCGGCGACAGCCGCGGCATGTTGACTGTGCTCGATCTCGCCCGGTCGCCGGCCACACTGGCCGCGCCACGCTGGCGGATGCTGATGGGCGCGCCGATTTGGGGCGTGGCGGTGGCGGACCCGGTCGCTTTTGTGGGGATGGACAACGGCCAGTTGATAGCTATGCACCTGGAAGCGGGCATCGTGCTGGATCGGCTGCCGGTGGCCGGCTCCAAGGTGGAGGATGTAGTGGTCGCGGGGCGCCGGGTAGCAGTCCTGGCGGGCGCGAACCTGCACCTCTTCGATTGGGATGGCGCGCGCCTGCATCGCCTTGGCGCTGTCCCCAGCCCGGGCCTTACGGTGCAGGCCATCGGGCGCAACCGCTTGTTCTTCGACGGCAGCCAGGTGCTTGCTTCGCATGACCGAGGGTATAACCAGTTCCGGATCGACGGGCCCTACCCGACCCTCGTAAGGGGCGTCACCACCAGCCAGATCAGTTGGAAACAGATCATCACGCCGGACGGGATCCGGGGCGTTGCCGCGGTGGGCATCAACCGCGCACTCAACCCGCTGAACGACAACGTCAACCTCTATGATCTGTCGGCACCCGAGGGCTCCGATGGTTATCTGGCCACTTACCCCACACCCGGCGCGACGCGCGCCTTGCTCAGCCGGCAGGGCACGATCCACCTAGCCGATGATCAATCCGGCCTGCAGGTGCTGAATCTGCATCCGCCGGACCGCGCTGCCGTTCCCCCGACGGTCACGGTGCGCCTGGCTGAGGGCGCGGCCGTGGCGGTTGGGCCGGACGCGTGGGTGGAGTTGGTGGCCGAGGCGGCGGACGACGTGGCGGTGCGCGAAGTCGAGTTCCTCGTGAATGGCGCTCGCGTCTATACCGATACCAGCATGCCCTTCCGACATAGGTTGCGGGCCCCTCAGACCGGAGCACCGTTCGTGGTGACCTCCCGGGCGGTGGATATCGGCGGCAACACGGCGGTTTCGGATCCGCTCGAGATCACGGTGCTGCCGGACACCACGGCGCCGCGTCTCCTGCAGACGGCGCCCGCCTATGGCGGCGCGGTGGGGGCCCTTCACGAGATCGTGGCCCTGTTCAGCGAGCGACTGGATCCGGCCACGGTATCGACGAATAGCATCGTGGTTCGCGGTGCGGGGCCGGATGAACTCTTCGACACCGCCGATGACTACTGGCCGGTGCCGGACGGCGCAATCCTTCAGCAGATCGACGAGATTCTTCGGCTTTCTCTCCCCGCGCCGCTATCCGTCGGCCGATATCGCCTCGAAATCGACCCCAACCTCGCCGACCTTGCGGGGCATCCGGTTACCAACCTGTTCGCGTCGGTCTTTCGCGTTGCGGGAGTCCCCGACATGACCGACACCGATCGGGACGGGCTGCCTGATGTCTGGGAGATCGACGTTTCGCTGACCGACCCGCTCCGTGCGGATACCGATGGGAATGGAGTTCCGGATGGCGATGAGGATTCGGATGGTGATGGTCTGACGAACCTGTTCGAGCTGATCGCCGGCACCGATCCGCGCGCGGCGGATACCTTTCAAACCGGCCGCGGCGACGCCGAGCTCGATCTCGATGGGGATGCGTTGAACCTCCGCCAGGAGATGGCGCTCGGCACCGATCCCACCCTGGCGGACACCGACAGCGACGGCTGGAACGACGAGGCCGAGATCACGCTGGGCAGCAACCCCAACGATCCGCGCACTGTTCCCTGGATCTTCGCCAGCGCCCCGAACCCGGTGGCGTTCGCGCGTCCTGCCTGGGGTCCGGGCACCGGCCAGTTTTCAGCCCCGCAACCGGTCGGGATCGCCCGCCTCGCATTCGAACCTGCGGCAGCAGCGAGCCGTGGGACGTTCCGCGGCAATCCTCCGCTTACCCTTCAACGCACCGAACCATGAAACACACCCTGACACCCCCCCACGGGATCGGCCTGCTGGCGCCGTCTTGCCCCGTTCGTCCGCTAGCGGTCGTCGGCCTCCCATCCGCACGTTTTGGCGGATGGCTGTTTGCTGCGGCTCTGGCGCTGGGCGTCCACGCCCAAGCGTTCGACTCCGGCAGCAACGGTTCGTATGGCGCGCTCGAGATCACCGCCAACACGACGCTCGAAATGCCGTCCGATGGGGTCTTTCACTGCACGACCATCACGGTCGCCAGCGGCACGACCCTCCGCTTCACCCCGAACGCACGCAACACCCCGGTGACGCTCCTGGCCACCGGGGACGTCGTCATCGGCGGTACCATCAATATCAGCGGAAGCAACGGCACCCCACTGCAGGGAGGTTTCGGCGGCCCCGGCGGTTTCGCGGGCGGGAATCCGAGCCGGGCCGATCTGCCTCCCAGCGCGGGCTCGGGACCGGGCGGCGGCCCGACCAATGTGAATACTTCCGTGCGACACGCGGTGTTTGCGGCCCGTCCGGACAATGCGCCCGCCGACCTCGCTGAGCCCTACGGCAACGCCCTGCTCATCCCGATGATTGGGGGGTCCGGGGGAGGTGGCAGCCCTGGCGACGGCGGTGGAGGCGGTGGCGGTGGCGCCATCCTGATTGCCTCCTCCACTCTCATTCGCGTCGAGGGAACCGGCCGCATCCTCGCCGAGGGCGGATACAACGGCGGGAGCGCCATCCGCTCCATCGGCAGCGGCGGCGCCATCCGCCTGGTGGCCCCCAAAGTCATGGGACTACGGCCGCTGGGGAGCGTCGAAGCCGTGCTCTCTGTGCGCAGCGCCGATAGCAACAACGCCTACCACGGACGCATCCGAATCGACTCGATCGACCGGACCGCGTTGGACTTCTGGTTCCAGCCGGCTGCCGCCGCCAGCATCGGCTCGTTCATGACCCTGCAGCCCAGTCCGCTGCCCCGACTCGACCTCGTGCGGGCCGCGGGTGTGGACATTGCCCCCGATGCCGGCCCGGTCTATCTCGAACTGCCGTTCGGCAGTCCGGCAGCGCAGGAAGTCGAGGTGCAAGCCCGTGATTTTCGCGCCCTGGTGCCTATCCGCGTGCGTTTGGTGCCCGAGGCCGGCGCCGCGGTCGAGTACAGCTTGGAACTGGATAACCGAACCGAGAACCCCGTCCGCGGCAGCGTCACGGTCGATGTGCCTGCCAACGTCCGCACGGCCGTCGAGGTGTGGACGGCGACGATGCGCTGAAGGCGTGGATCGATCGCCAGGTTCAACGGGGTCGGATCAGAAACCAGGCTCCCCCTCAAAAGAACGACCGCGCCGGTTCGATGGATGCTGAGTTCTCGTTGCTCATTCCCGCGCCAGCGTGAATGCCAACGCGGAATTTGGTTTTTGCTTGGAGTTCCCGAATTCGCACGATAAGATCCGCTCACTGCCACGTGACGGATCATGCGATTTCGTTTGGAATCGATTCCTTTTACGGACGTCGTCGCGTGCGCCAGAGATCTAACGGTAGCGTCATATGATCTGCCAGGCCGCTTTGCTGGCACGGGTTTGGCCCGGGCGCCCCCAGGGGAGCTTGCGTTCGGTGGTTGGTTTGGCGTTCCCCCTTCAAGGAGTGTTCTCATGAAGTCATCCTCCACGCTTTTCCATGGTTTGGTTCTGTCGGGCTTGCTGGCCGGTACGATGCCGGTGTTGGCTGCCACTGTGGTTTTCACCAGCGATACCACGATTGCCGCATCCGATCCGACGCATGACGGCTCGGACATCATTGTGGACGGATGCACCGTGACCGTGGAAGGGTCGCACGCTTACGCTTCGGTCCTTCTGCGCAACGGTTCGATTCTGCAGTTGGCTGGCGGTGGTGTCCTCGAGGTATCCGGCCTGATCGAGGTGCGGGGCACGGACACCCTGCGAGTGCTGGGGATGAATACCACCGGCAAGGTCGAAGGGTTGTGGCAGGGCAAGGGCGGGACGATTCTGGCGAACAACCTGACGGTGCAAGCGGGCGGATTGATCACAGCCGACGGCCAGGGATATGTCTCCAGTCAAGGGCCGGGAGCGGACCCGGACGGCGGTGGCGGGGGCAGTCATGGGGGGGAAGGGTTTAACGGCACGGGCCGGTACGGGTCGGCGCGGGAGCCGGTCGAGTTGGGGTCTGGGGGTTCGTATTCGAGTTGGAGCGGGTCTGGGGGAGGGGCGATTCGGTTGATGGTGACGAATCTGTTTACGTTGGAGGGTGAAGTCAGTGCCGACGGGCAGAGCAATCCGTCATACCCCGGTGGCGCGGGTGGGTCGATCTGGGTGACAGCCGGGGCGTTATCGGGAGCGGGCAAGGTCACGGCCGACGGCGGCGCGGGAGGTGGGGACAACGACGGAGGCGGAGGTCGGATTGCGGTGTATTCGGATCAGACGGTGGGGTTCAGTGGGTATGGGGCGACGACGGCGGCTGGGGACACGCGTGGGCAACGGGGGACGGTGGCTTTCTACAACCGGGCGGGGGATCGGCTGACGGTATATGATCATTTCATTGTGGAGGGGAACACCACGACGACGTACGCGCAGATGGAGGTCAAGCGTGGGGCGACGGTGTTGCTCAACGGGATGGGGACGTTGGCGGTGGCGGGGACGCTGCGGTTGGAGACCAACACGGTGTTCTGGGTGTTGAGCTCGAACCGGACGGCTCGCGTGGAAGGGTTGTGGCAGGGCAAGGGCGGGACGATTCTGGCGAACAACCTGACGGTGGACGCCGGAGCTCTGATCACAGCCGACGGTCAGGGATACATGTCCAGCCAAGGGCCGGGAGCGGACCCGGACGGCAGTGGCGGAGGCAGTCACGGAGGGGAAGGATCCAACGGCACGGGCCGGTATGGGTCGGCGCGGGAGCCGGTCGAGCTGGGGTCTGGGGGATCGTATTCGGTGTGGAGCGGGTCTGGGGGAGGGGCGATTCGGTTGATGGTAACGAATCTGTTTACGTTGGAGGGTGAAGTCAGCGCCGACGGGCAGAACAATGCGGCATATCCTGGTGGTGCGGGTGGGTCGATCTGGGTGACGGCCGGGGCGTTATCGGGTGCGGGCAAGTTCACGGCCGACGGCGGCGCGGGAGGTGGGGACAACGACGGGGGCGGGGGTCGGATTGCGGTGTATTCGGATCAGACGGTGGGGTTCAGTGGGTATGGGGCGACGACGGCGGCTGGGGACACGCGTGGGCAACGGGGGACGGTGGCTTTCTACAACCGGGCGGGGGATCGGCTGACGGTATATGATCATTTCATTGTGGAGGGGAACACCACGACGACGTACGCGCAGATGGAGGTCAAGCGTGGGGCGACGGTGTTGCTCAACGGGATGGGGACGTTGGCGGTGGCGGGGACGCTGCGGTTGGAGACCAACACGGTGTTCTGGGTGTTGAGCTCGAACCGGACGGCTCGCGTGGAAGGGTTGTGGCAGGGCAAGGGCGGGACGATTCTGGCGAACAACCTGACGGTGCAAGCGGGCGGATTGATCACAGCCGACGGCCAGGGATATGTCTCCAGTCAAGGGCCGGGAGCGGACCCGGACGGCGGTGGCGGGGGCAGTCATGGGGGGGAAGGGTTTAACGGCACGGGCCGGTACGGGTCGGCGCGGGAGCCGGTCGAGTTGGGGTCTGGGGGTTCGTATTCGAGTTGGAGCGGGTCTGGGGGAGGGGCGATTCGGTTGATGGTGACGAATCTGTTTACGTTGGAGGGTGAAGTCAGTGCCGACGGGCAGAGCAATCCGTCATACCCCGGTGGCGCGGGTGGGTCGATCTGGGTGACAGCCGGGGCGTTATCGGGAGCGGGCAAGGTCACGGCCGACGGCGGCGCGGGAGGTGGGGACAACGACGGAGGCGGAGGTCGGATTGCGGTGTATTCGGATCAGACGGTGGGGTTCAGTGGGTATGGGGCGA
>JAHDYP010000150.1 GCA_023383055.1 Verrucomicrobiota bacterium
GACCCTCGAGTTCTGCTTCACGCACTGCAACAGCCGGTACGGCGAGACCTTTTATTCGTTCGTGAACGGCCAGTTCACGTCGGACGGCGGGACGCATCTCAGCGCGTTTCGCGAGGGCTTGTTGAAGGCGGTCAACGAGTATGCCAACGCCCGGTTTGACGGCGACGACGTGCGCGAGAGCATGGTGGGCGCCGTGGCGCTCCGGCTCAAGGACCCGGTGTTCGAGTCGCAAACCAAGAACAAGCTGGGGAACACCGAGATCCGGACGGACCTGGTGAACAAGGTGCGCGAGGAACTGCTGCAGTTTTTGCAGCGGACCAAGGAGATTGCCGAGCGGATTGTCGAGAAGGTCAAGGACACCCAGCAGTTGCGCAAGGAACTGCAGGAAGTAAAGAAACTGGCGCGGGAACGGGCCAAGGCGATCACCCTGCGCATCCCGCAACTCAAGGACTGCAAGCTGCATTACGACAAGAAGAAGGAGAAAGGCCGCGGCACGATGGTCTTCATCACGGAGGGACAGTCGGCGGCGGGTTCGATTGTCAGTTGCCGGGACGTGACCACGCAGGCCATTTTCGTGCTGAAAGGCAAGCCGCTGAACGTCTGGGATCTGAAACGCGACATCGTCTACAAGAATGACGAATTGTTCAACTTGATGCAGTGCCTCAACATCGAGGACAACCTCGAGGGATTGCGCTACGAAAAGGTCATCCTCGCCACCGACGCGGATGTCGATGGCCTCCACATCCGGAATCTGATGATCACTTATTTCTTTCGGTTCTTCGATCAGCTTGTCCACGATGGGCATCTCCATATTCTCGAGACGCCGCTGTTCCGGGTCCGGAACAAGGAGCGCTCGATCTACTGTTACAGCGAGACCGAGCGGGATGTGGCCGTGCGGGAATTGGGCGGCAAGCCCGAGATCACGCGGTTCAAGGGGTTGGGCGAGATTTCGCCCAAGGAATTCAAACAATTCATCGGCGAGGAGATGCGGCTTAGCCGGGTCGAATACGCCCCGAAGTCGGAGGCGGCGGGCATATTGACCTTTTATATGGGGAAGAACACCCCGGACCGGCGGGATTACATCATGGAACGTCTGGTGGTGCCGGTTGAGGCGTAATAACCCGAAGCGGGAGGGCCGAGTTACACGAGGTCGGCGAATCACGGAGCACGAACTTGAGCAAACGCAAAGCAGGCAAGGATCAACTGAGCTTTCCGATGGCGGAGAGCGCGAACGGGAGTTCCGTGACGATGGGGGGATCGGCGGACACAAAGCCGGGTGACAACGGTGTTTCGGAGGCCCATGTGCAGGCGGAGGCCGTTGCCGCCGCGTCCGTTCACCGGCCGTTTCAACCCGGGTCGATCGAACTGCCGTTGCATCGGCGGGTGGACCGCAGTTTTCTGGAGTATGCCTCGTATGTGATCCGGGACCGGGCGATCCCGAACCTGGCGGACGGACTGAAGCCGGTGCAGCGGCGGATCCTCTGGTCGCTGCACCAGAACGACGACGGCAAATTCATCAAGGTCGCGAACATTGTCGGGCACTGCATGCAGTACCATCCGCACGGCGACGCCTCGATCGGCGACGCCCTGGTGGTGCTGGCCAACAAACGGTATTTGATCGAGCGTCAGGGGAACTATGGGAACCTGTACACCGGCGATCCGGCGGCGGCGCCGCGGTATATCGAGTGCCGGTTGACGGAGTTGGCGCGCAAGGAACTGTTCCACGACGAACTGACGGAGTTCGTGGCGAGCTATGATGGACGCAAGCAAGAGCCGGTGGTGCTGCCCTCGCGGTTGCCGCTGTTGCTCATGCTCGGGACGGAAGGAATCGCGGTGGGTTTGTCGTCGCGGATACTGCCGCACAATTTCCCCGAGTTGATCGAAGCCCAGATCGCCATTCTCAAGAAGCAGACTTTCAAGATCCTCCCCGATTTTCCCACCGGCGGGCTCATGGACGCCCGGGAATACGCCGATGGCAAGGGCACGGTCAAAGTCCGCGCCAGGATCAAGGTCAAGGATGAGTCGACGGTGGTGATCAAGGAGATCCCGCCCACGACCACGACGGAATCGTTGACGGCGTCGATCGAGGACGCGGTGCGCAAAGGCAAGCTCAAGGTCAAGAGCATCCACGATTTCACGTCGGAGGAGGCGGAGATCGAGCTGAAATGCCCGGCCGGGGTGACGGCGGAAAAGCTGGTGGATGCGCTGTATGCCTTCACCGAGTGTGAAGTGAGCATCACGAGCCGGATCGTGGTAATCCGGGAGAATCGGCCGGTGGAGATGACCGTGAGCGAAGTGCTGCGGGAAAACACCTCCCAGCTGGTTGCGCTGCTCAAGCGGGATCTCGAACTTCGGGAGAGGAAACTCGAGGCCGAGCTACATTTCAAGACGCTGGTTCGGATCTTCATCGAGGAACGGATCTATAAGCGGATCGAGAATTGCCGGACCGCGGACGCGGTGGTGACCGCGGTGCGGGAGGGATTCAAACCGCATCGGCGCCAGATGTTGCGGGATCTGACCGATGAGGACCTCGAGATGCTGCTGGGGGTGCGGATCCGGCGGATTTCGCTGTTCGACATTCAGAAGCACCGTGAGGAGATGACCGCGGTGAAAGCGGAGCTCGAAGGCGTGCGCAAGCACCTCAAGAACGTCACCAAATACGCCATCGCGCATCTGGAGGGGTTGCTCGAAACGTATGGCCCGATGTATCCGCGATTGACCCGGAGCAGTCGCTACGACGAAGTGGACGCGCGGGAGGTGGCGTTCAAAGCGTTCAAGGTCACGTATGACCGCGAGTCGGGTTACCTCGGCTACAAGGTGTCCGGGGACGAGTTCAAGCTGGACTGCACCAAGTTCGACAAGCTGCTGCTGCTTTACCGCGACGGGCATTACCAGGTGGTCGAGCTGCCGGAGAAGTTGTTTGTCGGGTCGGATCTCATCTATTGCGGGTTGCCGGATCGGGACCGGGTTTTTACCCTGGCGTATACGAACCGCGAAGCGAGTTATCTCAAGCGCTTCACCTTTGGCGGCACGATCCTCAAGAAGATCTATCACTGCATCCCGCCGAAGTCCCGGATCCTGTTCTTCGAACCCGAAACCCCGGCGGAGCTGTTCATCAAATACAAACCGGCGCCGTACCAGAAAGTCAGCCAGCAAACCTGCAATCCCACCGAGGTCGAGATCAAGGGTCCCAAAACCCGCGGACGCCAGATCTCCATCAAGGATGTCGGTTCGATCAACAGCAAGCCGCCGCGGAACTGGGATGCGGAAGGGCCAACCACGCGGCTGCAGTTCATCTGAAGCACCCGACGCTGACCCCTTGAGGGAAGGAAAGAACGGCCGGAGAGTAGAGACTCCCCGGCCGCCGTGGATCAAGTATTGGCCGTTCCCGACGTTATTTCTTCAGCCGGTAGAATTTCGTGCCGGTTGCGGTTGGGACGGTGGCGGAGTTGGCTCCGGCGCCCTGGACATTGGACCAGCCCGCGGGGTCGCCGAGGTTGCCGTTTTCCTGGAGCGCGAAGCCTTCGCCCTGCCAGGTGAGGGTGAGTTGGCCGCCAGCCAGGCTGTAAGCGAGGGTGGGTTGCGGCGGGGGCGGATTCAGGAAACTGAATCCCCGCAGGCCGGTGCCGTAAAGGGCCAGCACTTCGTCGGCCGTCAAGGCGCGGCTCCAGAACGCCACGTCGTCGAGCAATCCATCCCATTCGCTGCCGTAGTCACCCATGCCATCCTGGCCGAGGTTGAGACTGGTGCCGGCGGCGGCGATGTCGCCGTTGCCCGGGGAGATCGGCTGTTGATTGACCAGGAACCCATCGTAATAGGTGAGGGCGTCGCCATTGATGTTCCAGACGACCGTCACGTGCGCCCATCGGCCGCTGTTGAGGATTGGACCTTGGTCGGTGTAATCGAGATCTTTGCGGGTCTCGGTGCTGCGTTTGTAGTTCCACTCGATCCGGCCGTCGCTCTGGGTTCCAATAAGCCAGCCGGTGTTGCCGCCGCTGTCCCAGTCCTTGTTGCCCACCACCACGGGATCACTCGACACGCGCTCGGTCTTCATCCAGAAGGCCACGGTAAAGTCCGTGGTCTGGCCAAACGCCGAACTGGCGGCCTGGCCGAGGGTGACGAAATTGCGGCTCTCGCCCTGGTTAGTTACGCGAACGGCGGCGGTGCCGACCTGGCCGGCCGCGAAGGTCGGGTTGCCCACGGGGGTGCCGTTGCGGTTATTGCCCGAGGCGTCAGCGTAGTCATTTTCGAAGGGCAGGTAGGCCCCGAGACCGTTCTGAAGACTCTCGACGTCTTGTGGGGCTTGCACCACGGTCAGGACGGCATCCTGGCTGTTCGCCGTACCCCCTGGATTCGTGACCACGCAACGATAAGCTCCGGCCGAGGCCAGAGTCACCGGGTCGACCAGATAACTGGCGTCGGTGGCGCCGGTGATATCGACCTGGTCCTTCTGCCATTGATAGGTCAGTTGCTCGCCGATGGCGGTGACTTCGAACTTGATCCATCCGCCCGGCACACGGGTGGCGCTGGCCGGTTGCTTCGAGAATTGCGGCGGGTCAATGGTCTGGATGGAGTAGAAACCGACGTTGTCGACGCCAAAGAACCAACTGGCGGTGCCGGCTTGGAAGAAACGGAGCTTTACTCGGGACTGGTTGTCGGCCTGCGGCAGACGGAACTTCTCGATCCGCTTGGATTCCATTTGATCGTCGTTGATCCGGCCGCTGATGTAGGGCGCGAGATCGGGCCAAGTCGACGGTGTGGCCTTAACGAAGGCACCGTAGGAAAGTCCGACCTGTCCGAGAACCGGGTCGGTGTAGACGGCGGTATCGTTACGAGTGGCGGCGAGTGTAGCTTCGGCATCGATCGAACCATCTCCTTTGAGCACGAGATCGTCCTTGTCGATCATGTAAACCACCGGCAACCAGGTGGTGCCGCCGTCGATCGAGTATTCGAGGCCCGCCACGTTATCCTGGTTCTGGGTGTAGATGCTGTGATAGACGACGTAAATGTCGGTCTGGCCGGTCAGATTGACCTCTGGCGAGAAGAGTTCGGCGTATTGACTGCCGCTCCGAACATCGGATTCGTGATAGGCAAACTGGTTTTCGATCAGGCTTGGGACTTTGACGCCGTTGACGTAGACCTCAGGCGTATTCAAGCGCTGGGAGGCGTTCCAAGCTGTGATGCTCGCAACGCGGTCCCGCGAGATCACCACCCATTTCCAATACGCGTCCGAGTTGGGATCGTTCAGATCCATGTTGGCGCCCACAGCGAACGGAGTGACGGTCGTCCAGCCGGTCGGCATGCTGCCCTCGGGGATGTTGTCGAACGTCTCTTTCCAGATGGGATCCGGCAGGGTCAAATTCGCGTAGGCGGAAACGGTGTAGTTGATGAGCGCCTCGCGGGTGCCGCCCGTGGCGGTCGGATCACTGTAGACCAGTTTGTATTCCTGCACCGAGAGCGGCTCGGGCAGATCATCCGGCCTGTAGCTCACTTTGGTCGTGTTGCCGGATTTCGGGCCGATGGTGGCGTTTGCGGTAATGTCCACGCCGTTGCGAAACAGTCGCACCGAGGCCACGTTCAAGGGTGTCGTCCCGTCGCGAATCAACGCGGTAAGTCCGGAGGAAGGAGAAGCATTGGCGGCGTTGGGCAGCGGCGAAACCGCGCTGATGGTGGGGCCGCTCGTGACGCTGCCGGCTTTGAGCGCGCGATAGCTCGCGATGCCACCAAAATCGTTAAGCAGCACCGGCTGAGCAGGATCGCTGGACATGAACCAGGCTAATTTGTATTCGCCGTCACCTTGCAGGTAAGTCAACCGGAAGGGATATACGCCTGCCTTGGTGACCGTGAAACTGAACACCGTATCAGCGGCCCCGCGGGCGCCGTCAAACTCACCGAGCACAAGCTCGGACACGCGATCGTAGGGATTGCCGGTAGTGACGCGGAACCCGTCGTCGCTGTTGACGACCATGGTATACGTGCCCGGCTGCAGATCGACGAAGGTGATCGCCTCCATCGCGATGTTGAGCACGGTGTTGTCGGTGCCGGGAATCCCCGGGAACGGATAGTCGGCCGCTGGAGGCACTCCGTAGGAGATGAAGTCGAACTCGTCATAAGTGCCATCGGCATTGAATAATGCTGGGTTGGCAATGTTTTCAAACGGTTGTCCCGTTGCGGGATTGATCAGGAACCCGGCAATCTGATCTTCCGCGCGGGCGATCGAACTCGCCAAGGCGGGGCCGGTGGCCTGGAATACGCGCACCACAAAACCAGGCTTGGTGGTGTCGAGTGCCGAAGAGGGCAAGGCGACGGATTCCGGGATGGTGGTTTGAGCTTGCGCCCACACGGCTCCAAGGATCGCCACGCTGGCGAGGCCTCGAGCCACGATGCAATACAGTTTGGATGGGTACCTCATAGTGCTTTGTGTCTTGGTTTACTTTGAGCTTTGATGCAACCGCTGAAATTCCTGGGCCTTTTCATCGCCGGTCGCCGCCGATTCCTGGAGCTTCTGGCCCACACCGATGAGGGCGCCCACCACGATTTGCTGTTGCTCGGGCGTCAAGTCGTTGCGGGCGGCCAGGGTTTGGAGGAGCATGTGCGCGCGGGGCAGGTTATCGTTGGCGAGTGCCTGGACGGCGCCGTCGGCCAGGGTCTTGACCTCGGGTGGCGCCTGGTCGAAGAGACCTCCCACCTGATCGGCGGCGGTGTCGGGGTTGATGGGTTCGGGGGCCTTGCCGCCGCAGCCCGGGAGGCCGAGGCAAATCAGAGTGACTAGCGCCGCACCGAGGAGGGAGCGGCAATCGCGATAAAGGGAATCCATATTAAAAAGCCGGGCTGTTGGTGGGGGTTTCGCCGGTATACCAGCGGTAATCGACGCCGACGTTCCAGCCGGTGAACCGGATGGAACTGACATGGCCCATGACCCAAAGGGTCTCGCAGCGGTTGTTATGACGATACCATTCCTTGGTCATGTCGTGCTCCGGGTAGAGCGATTTCAGGTCGAACCGCCATTGGGTGAGGATCTCGCTCTTGCCGGGAAACAACCCGAGGGTATCATCCTCTCCGTCCATGCGTTGTTCGGCGGCGTCCTGGGCGAAGATCGTGCTCACCGGATTCAAGAGGTCACTGACCTTCATGGGGGACGGCTTGCGGCTATCCCACGGCGTCACGGCGAAACCGTTGGCGCCGATACTGGAATTGAGCCAGAACTCGCGCGGAAATCGTTTTCCCTGCTCGCGCCATTCATCGACGATGCGGGCGCTGGGGCATCGATAGATCTCCTTGGTACCGCCGAAGTAGGTGATGTAACCGCGGCCCCAGTAGGCTTCGCCATCGTTCGGCTCGAGCATTACGGTGCTGTCCGGGTTGCGAGTCCACTGGCCATGATTCGGGATCGATCCGCCGACATTATGCAAGGTGTTGTTGTTATCGTCGGCGTACATGGTGATCCCGAGCGAGATCTGCTTGAGATTGCTGATGCAACGGGCGCGGCGTCCCTGTTCTTTGGCTTTGCTGAGGGCCGGCAACAACATCCCGGCGAGGATGGCGATGATGGCGATGACCACCAGCAGTTCGATCAGGGTGAAAGCGGGGTTCCCGCGGGATGAGGCGGGCCGATCCGTCCAGCGTTGGCTCCGAGGGTCTGTTTTCATTTTACCGATGCTCCCGTAAAAAATGTTGCTTCCGGTGTGGGTGCCCCCCACAAATGCATACGATTAGTTTGTGCGATAAAGCCTCCGTCCATGCAAGAAACTTTTCTGTTACGGCCCGGTCGCGTGCTGCTGTTGTCAGCGCTGGCCGGTGGGATGGGGTGGGGCATTCGCGGGCAGTATGGCCATGAAACCGGGGCGATGCTCGCCGGTTTGCTGGTTGGGCTGGTGCTCGCGCTGCATTTCTGTGCGCGGGCCGGCGCGCTGATCGGGGCGCGGGCGGTGGCTTTGATCACGCTGGGCATTGCGTTTGGCGGTTCGATGACGTACGGGCAAACGATCGGGCTGACGCAGGACGAAGCGTTGATTGGGAACTGGTCGGCGTTGGGTTGGGGGCTGCTGGGGTTGTTCATCAAAGGGGCGATCTGGGTTGGATTCGCCGGGGTTTTTCTCGGCATCGGGTTGAGCGCAACGCGGTATCGGGTTTGGGAGTTGGGACTGGTCGGGCTTGGGCTCCTGCTGTTGCTGTGGCTGGGGCTGCGGTGTTTGAACGAGCCGTTCCTGCCCGCCGAGCGGATCCTGCCGCGGGTTTACTTCTCGGCGGATTGGCATTGGACACCCGAAGCGGACCTGCGGCCGCGGCGGGAGCGTTGGGGCGGATTGCTGGTGGCGTTGATCGGCTTGCTGGCGTACGTGGGCTGGGTCCGGCGCGATCGGCTGAGTCGCAACCTGGGGCTGTGGGGAATGCTGGGAGGCGGCCTGGGGTTTTCGTTGGGGCAGAGTCTGCAGGCTTTTCATGCCTGGAACCGGGAATGGTTTCAGGGCGGCTGGCTGGGCCGGGTGGATCCGCTGTTGAATTGGTGGAACCTGATGGAGATCACGTTTGGCGCCATCTGGGGATTCACGCTGGCGTTGGGCCTGTGGCTCAACCGCCGGGAGGTTAACCCGCCGGAGATCGCTCCGAATCCCGCGTTGCAACCGGTGGTCGAGTGGGGGTTACTCGCGGTTTATCTGCCCGCGTTGATCGCCTGGCAGTTTCTCTCGGTGCCGGCGTTGGACGCGGTGGCGGATCATGCGATCACGATGGGCCTGATCCCGCTGGTGGCGGTGGCGGGCGGACGCTGGTGGCCCTATTTGCTGGCCCTGCCGATCGTGGCCTTGCCCATCGCCGGCAAGACTTTCAGCGAGCTGTGTGTTGCGGAAGGAAGCATGCCGATGCTGCCGGGGGTATTGCTCTACCTGCTCGTGCCGTTGGCGAGCACCACCTGGATGGCCCTCCACTTTGCCAATCGAACCCGGCAAGCCGCCGCCGCCGAGGGCTACCTGCGGGCCGCGCTCCTGCTGGCCACGTGGCTCTATTTCGCGCTGAATTTCGCGTTCTTCCGTTTTCCCTGGCCCTGGGAATCGCCCACCGCGCGAACGCCCAGCGCGATCGTTTTCACCCTCTGCGCGGTCGGATTGACGCTGGGCGCTTTGGGAGCGAGGAAGGGCGGGTGGCGGGATGCGCGTTGATCCGGAAACCGGGACTTGACCGTTGGGCGGGTTATGGGCTGAGCTCAATTTATGGGGCGCAATGCATTGATCACGGGGGCCACGCGTGGGATCGGGCTGGAAGTGGCACGACAGTTGGCGCGGGCGGGGTTCGGGTTGTACCTGACCGGGAGGGACGAACGGCGGCTGGCCGGCGTGCGGGAGGAACTGCGCGCTGCCGGTCAGGCGAGGGATCTGCGTGATCCGACGGCCGTGGTGGAGCTCTACGGCGCGGCGCGTGAGGCGTTGGGGCGGGTGGACGTGTTGGTGAACAACGCCGGATTCAACAAGGCCAAGGACCCGCTGAGCCGGGTGACGGCCGGGGATTTGGACGACTCGTACGCGGTGAATGTGCGGGCGCCGATCCTGCTCGCGCGCGAGGCGCTGCGGGAAATGGGGGGGCGTCGCAGCGGGCACATCGTGAATGTGCTGAGCAGCATCGTGCATACGCGCATGGAGAATTACTCGGTGTATACGACGATGAAATGCGCGTTGCACGGGTTCACGGGTTGTTTGATCAAGGAGGCGCGCCAGGTCGGTGTGAAAGTCACCGGGGTCTATCCCGGGGGTGTGGACACGGAATTCCGGGCGCAGTCGCGGCCGGATTATCTGCGGGCGGAATCGGCGGCGCGGATGATCGTGGATTGCATCCTGGCGCCGGAGGATGTGGTGGTGCACGAGCTGACCTATCGGCCGATGGTGGAGTCGAATTTCTAGGCTGGAGATTTATCGAGCCACGAGCTGCGCGCTCCAGGTTTGACAGCGGATGAGGAGCTCTCTATGGTCTGCGCGTAAATAGCGAGCTCAGGCCCCGACTTTACGATTCGGGGTTTTTTATTGTCAGCAATAAGCTTCAGATTATGCCGAATACAATTCTGATTGGCGCGCAATGGGGTGACGAGGGCAAGGGCAAGATCATCGATGTGCTCACGGAAGAATCCGACATCGTGGTTCGGACGCAGGGCGGCAACAACGCCGGGCACACCGTGTTTATCGGGAAGGAAAAGTATGTGCTGCATCTGGTTCCGTCCGGCATCCTGCGGCGGGGCAAGCTCTGTGTGATTGGGAACGGGGTGGTGGTGGACCCGGTGAGCCTGATGGGGGAGATCGAAGGGTTGCGTCAGCGCCGGGTGAAGGTGGAAGGGAACCTGGTGTTGAGCGAGACGGCGCACTTGGTATTGCCGTATCACCGGGAGCTGGATGCCCAGCGGGAGTTGCTCAAGGGCAAACACAAGATTGGCACCACGAAGCGCGGGATCGGGCCGGCTTACGGCGACAAGGCGGCGCGGACCGGATTGCGGATTGTGGATCTGATCAATCCGCCGCGGTTTGAGGCGATGCTTCGGCAGAAGATCCGGGAAAACAACGAGGTGTTGAAGGCCTTTGGCGCGAAGCCGCTCTCCTTTGCCAAAGTGCACGCCGAGTATCGGGCGGCCGGGGATTATCTGAAGGCCTTTGTGGCCAACACGGTGATCCTGTTGCACGAGGCCACCCAGCGCAAGGCCAGGATCCTGTTCGAGGGGGCGCAAGGGACCTTCCTGGATCTGGATCATGGCACCTACCCGTTCGTGACCTCCTCGAACACGACCGCGGGCGGGGCCTGCACGGGGTCCGGGGTGTCACCCAACCGGATGGACCGGGTGGTGGGCGTGATGAAGGCCTACACCACGCGGGTCGGGGAGGGGCCGCTGCCGACGGAGAGCGCGGACATTGCCGACATGCTGCACGCCATGGGCCGCGAGTTTGGGGCGACGACGGGTCGGGCGCGGCGGTGCGGTTGGTTTGACGCGGTGGCGACGCGTGAGGCGGCGCGGGTGAACGGGATCGACGAACTGGCGGTGACGAACATCGACGGCCTGGACACTTTGGAGACCATCAAGGTGTGCGTGGCGTATCGGGATGGTTCCGCGCAGTACGATTACGTGCCCAACGACATCGAGGTATTGTCGCGGTGCAAGCCGGTCTACCTCGAGTTTCCCGGGTGGCGGACTTCGACGCACCAGGTCCGTCGTTGGGCGCAACTCCCGTTGAAGGCGCGGCAGTATTTGAAAGCAATTGCGGAGCTGACCGAGGCGCGGCTGTCGATCGCGTCGGTGGGACCGGATCGCGCGCAGACGATTTTCCTTTGAGCGTCGGGCCGGGCTGTGCGGTCGAAGCGATGTGACATGGCATTAAGTGAAGGATATGAGCGCTTCGCCGATTCGACTTAGCCCGCAGGCACGGCGGGTGTTGCCCACCCATGTGGCCATCATCATGGACGGCAACGGGCGTTGGGCGAAGCAACGGCATTTGCCCCGGGTGAAGGGCCATTGGAACGGGGCGGAATCGGTGAAGGCGGTGGTGCGGGCGGCGAGCGAACTGGGGATCAAGTATCTGACGTTGTACGCCTTTTCGGTCGAGAACTGGAACCGGCCGAAAGAGGAGGTGGACACCTTGATGAGCTACCTGCTGCGGTTTTTGCGCAGTGAATCGCAGGAATTGACCAAGAGCAACGTCCGCCTTGAGGTCATCGGCCAGGTGTACCGGTTGCCGGAAGCGGTCCAGGAACAACTCACCAAGACACGGGCGCTGCTCGCCAAGAACAACGGGCTGACGCTGGTCCTGGCCCTGAGCTACGGCGGGCGAACCGAGATCGTGGAGGCGGTGCGAGGGATCGCCGAGAAAGTCCGTGAAGGGCAGCTCGAACCGGCCGAGATCAACGAAAAGGTGGTGTCGGAGCACCTTTACACCCGGCTTTGGCCCGATCCCGATCTGCTGATCCGGACGAGCGGCGAGCTGCGGATCAGCAATTTCCTGCTGTGGCAGATCTCCTACACCGAGCTGGTTGTGACTCCGACGCTCTGGCCGGATTTCCGGCGGGCCCAGTTTTGCGAGGCGCTCGAGGAATACGCGCGGCGACACCGGCGATTTGGCGCGCTCTGACACCGAGTCGGGAATTGACAGTTCGACACGCTGCTAGCCCGGATTGGACAGCTTCCGTTTCAGCTCGAGGTCGCGGGTTTCCAGTTCGTTCAGGCGTTGCAGCAGGCCGGAGTATTGACGGGCCAGGGCGTCGTCGGCGAACCGCGGATCCCCTTCGGGCGACGCTACCCAGCCGTCCCGTTGGCGGCTGAGGAGATCGAGGGTTTCGATCAGGGTCTGGCTGTAGAGGTTTTCAATCTCGCGGATCTGGAGCGAAGTGGAGATTTGGGGTTCGAGGTTTTTCAGGAATTGGGCGGCGATCTCGCTGGCCTCGGCCGCCGGCATCCCGCCGTTGGAGAGTTGGCTTTCGATGAACGGCTGGGCCTGGGCGAGGTGCTGGTTGAGGGCTTGACTGGCTTCGAGAAACGCTTCGACGAGTTTACGGCGCGCATCCAGATCGGCAGTGGACTTCACCTCGGCGACCTTGAGAACGGGGGATTCACCGAGGGGTTTGGCGGCAGCCGCCAGGCGTTGATCCAGTTCGGTGGTTCGGGCGACGAATCGCGCCAGGGCCTCCGCGAGGCGCTGGGCGGCGGGGAACACACCCTCCGTGCGCGGTGTGCCAGGCCCGGGGTCACTTTGAGCTTGCTGGCGGGCTCGCAGGTAGTCGTTCAGCACGATGCCGACAAACACCAGGCTGATCAGGAAACCGATCCCTCCCTGGACGGCGACGGTCGTTCCGGCCGATCGTCGGCCCCGGGTAAGAGCGGCAATACCGCAGAGCAAGCCGATGACAGCGAGCAGGCCGCCGGCGAGTTCGGCGATGGTGCGGGAGGGCGGTTCGATCCGGCCGGCGATCAGGGCCAGGAGCACCACCAGGAACGGGCAGATCAAACTGATCCTGGCGATCAGCACCATTCGGTCGGCAGCGACATTCGCGGCAGTGGGGTTTGGGTTGGTCGTCATAACGGGGAGTAGAGCGGGTATGGGTTATTTGATGACCGGTTGCGCAGTTTCTCGCCGCTTTGTTACGGCACAACCGCCGGCTTCGCAATCGGAATCGGGAGTGACGCTTCGGGTGGGCCTGCGTGACGGGCGGGCATTCGAGCTGTCCAATCGAGCACGATGAACAGCCTGGATCTGCGTCAAGGGTGGCGGGCATTGGCAAAAACCCCGTTGACCTCGATGATCGCGGTGTTTTCGCTGGCGGCGGGTCTGGGGGTGACCTCGGTGGTTTACAGCGTTCTGGATGGTTTGTTCCTGAGGCCGTTGTCGTGCGCCCGGCCGCGGGAGATGGTGCGGATCGAGGCCGGCGGCTTTTCTTACCCTGAGTATGAGGAGTTTCAACGGCAATGTCGGCGGTTAAGCGGGGTGCTGGCGGAGACGGGGCACGGCGGGGTGATGCGTGACGGGGAACGGTCGAGTTTCGTGCTGGCCAGTTCGGTGAGCCCGAACTTCTTCAGTGTCCTTGAGTTGAGGCCGGAGCTGGGCCGGTTCTTTGCCGAACGCGAGGATGGGATGAACCACGAGCCGGTCGTGGTGATCAGCCACGCTTTGTGGCGGCGGTTTTTCGCTGGAGACACCAACGTGTATGGGCGGACCGTGCTGCTGGGAGACGCGCCGCTGACGGTGGTGGGGGTGGCACCCAAGGGATTTCGCGGGGTGGGCCGGTACTTCGAGTTGGATCTCTGGTATCCGGATGGGGCGATGCCCAGCCGCGATCCGGCGATGCGTTATACGTTCCGGGCGTATACCGTCATGGGGCGATTGGCGCCCGGGGTCAGTCGCGCGGAAGCGCGGGCCGAGGCCGAAACGATCGTGCGACGGGTGATGCCGGGCGGCGCGACCCGCCCCTGGACGGAACCGGTGCGGGTGCTCTCCGAGACGGAGTACGGTTTGGACCAGGGCGGGCTGGCCATGTTGATTGTGATGCCGGTGGTGGCGCTGGTGTTGTTGGTGGCCTGCGCGAACGTCTCGGGCTTGTTGCTGGCCAGGAACGAGCAACGGCGGCAGGAACTGGCGTTGCGTTCCGCCCTGGGGGCTTCCCGGGCGCGACTGATTCGACAGTTGATGACGGAAAGTCTGATTCTGGCGATGGGCGGCCTGACGCTGGCGTTGCCTCTGACTTATATGGCGGTTGGGCCGGTCTCGCGCATGATCCTGAGCGGGGCGGCCGGTTCGACCACACCCAGCCTGCCAGTCGATCATCGGGCGTTAATCGTGTCATTCCTGATCATGCTCCTGGCCACCTTGGTGGCGGGAGGCTTGCCCGCCTTGCGCTCGACCCGAACCGACCTGGCAACGGTGCTCAAGGGCGAGACGCCGGTGCTCGGCTTTGGGCGATGGCGCTTTGCGGGCCGGAATTTACTGGTGACAGGTCAGTTGGCGTTGACGGTGGTGTTTCTGGCGGCGACAGGTCTGCTGCTGATCGGGTTCGGCCGGGTGTTGCGGATGGACCCGGGTTTTACGACGCGCGAGCTGCTGGTAGTCAGTTTTTATGGCACACACCATCGATCGCCCGAGGAGGTGCGGGCCTACTACCGGGGGTTGGAGGAGCGTTTGCAGGGCTTGCCGGGAATCGTGCGGGTGAGCCTGGCGGTCACGGTGCCGTACGCCGATGTGCGGAACAGTCTCTCGCGTAAGCTGTTCGTGCCGCGGTCGGATGACGGGGGCGGACTCCGGGCTTACGAAGTGCGAGGCAACATTGTGGCGACGAACTACTTCGAGACGCTCGGCATCCGCAGATTGCAGGGGCGGGGCTTCGGTCCGGACGACCGCACCGGCAGTCCGCCGGTGGTCATGGTCAGTGAAAGCCTGGCGCGCACGATTTGGCCGGATCGGGACCCGATTGGGCAAGTGATTCACCTCGAGCGGCCGACCGGTGAACTGGCCACGGTGATCGGCGTGGTGGGCGATATCCGGCAATCGCCCATGGAAGAGCAATACCAGCCTTTCGTTTACCTGCCGTTCGAGCAGGAGTCGGAGACGTACGCCTATTTGCTGGTGGCTACCCGCGGCAAGGCGAGTTCGCTGACCGGCCTGGTGCGTCAGGAGATGGGCCAGATCGATCGATCGATCGTTCCGTGGCGCATTGAGACCTTGCAGGAGGGGATGTGGCGGAAGACTTCGAACGCCTGGGCGCTGGTTGGCCTGATGGTGACACTTTCCAGCTTGATCTGTCTGCTTTCGGTGTCGGGGCTTTACGGGCTGGTGGCGTATTCGGTCGCCTGTCGGCGGCAGGAATTCGGGATTCGGATGGCCCTGGGAGCACAACGGCGTGACACGCTTTGGCTGGTGCTGCGTCACGGTCTGTTACTGGGGCTTTCGGGCTCGCTGTTGGGGAGCATGTGTGCCCTGGCCGTCGGCGGAGTGATGCGCTACAACCTGCCCGGCGTGCCGGGCACGCACCTTCCCGTGCTCATAGGAAGCGCGGGCCTGGTGATTCTGGTGGCGCTCATTGCCTCCTGGGTGCCGGGGTGTCAGGCGTCGCGCGTCGAACCGATGCGGGTGCTGCGCTGTGACCGGTGAAGGGGCGACGGTCTTCTTCAGTCCCAACTTGCCAGTGAAAGGGGGATCGGGCTAACTGTCTGCCCATGCACGAATTTCAATATCGCGCCGGGCGGCTGTGCTGCGAGAAAGTGCCGGTAGACAAGATTGTCAGGGAGCACGGGTCGCCGGTGTACGTCTATTCGCAACGGACGTTGACGGAGCACTTTCAGCGGTTGGATGCCGCGTTGGGGCTCGCCGATCGCCTGATTTGTTACGCGGTCAAAGCGAATTCGAATCTTGCCGTCCTGCGCACTCTGGCCGATCTGGGCAGCGGCTTCGACATCGTCAGCGAAGGGGAGTTGCGCCGGGTCGTGGCCGCGGGAGGCGACCCGGGGCGGTGTGTGTTTGCGGGCGTGGGCAAAACGGCGCGGGAGATTGAGTTTGCCCTGCGCCAGGGCATTTACTGTTTCAACGTCGAGAGCGAACCCGAGTTGGAGCGGATCAACAAGGTGGCGGGCCGCTTGCGCAAGACCGCCCCGGTGGCGGTGCGGGTGAACCCGAACGTGGACGCGCATACTCATGCGAAAATCACGACGGGCACCTACGAGAACAAGTTCGGCATCGCGTTCGAACAGGTGGAGGCCGTTTACGCGCGTGCCGCCAAGCTGAAGCACATCCGCTTGCGCGGCCTGCAGATGCATATTGGGTCGCAGTTAACTGAACTGGAGCCCTTTGAGCAGGCGGTGCGGCGGGTGGCGCCGTTGGCGCAGCGCCTGGCGGAGCGCTATCCGCTCGAGTTTTTGAGCATCGGCGGGGGCATCGGCATTGTTTATCAACCGGCCCTGCGGAGCGGTGCGCCGGAATGGTGGCGCAAGGGACCGTCGCGGAACCTTCTGACGCCGGCGACTTATGCGGCGGCGCTGGTGCCGTTGTTGAAGCCGCTGGGATTGCGGCTGCTCCTCGAGCCGGGCCGTTACATCGTGGGCAATGCGGGGATCCTGGTGACGCGGGTCGAGTACATCAAGCGGACGGGACGCAAGAACTTCGTGATTGTGGACGCGGCGATGAACGACCTGATCCGGCCCGCCTTTTACGACGCCTATCATGAGATCGTCCCCGTTCGGCAGACCACGTCCAAGAAGGTGTCGTCGGATGTCGTGGGGCCGATCTGCGAATCCGGCGATTACTTCTGCAAGGACCGACTGTTGCCGGTGCTGGCGGAGGGAGATTTGATCGCGCTGTTGAGCGCCGGTGCCTACGGCTCCGTGATGGGCTCGAATTACAATAGCCGCGCCTTTCCGGCCGAAGTCATGGTCGACGGCGCGAAGTTCAGCCTGGTGCGGCGGCGTCAGCAGTTGGAAGAGATCTGGCGGCTGGAACAGTTGCCGAGCTGGTGCGGTGACCGGTGAATTCCGCAAGCCACTAGACCGCTGACTTTCGGAATACTCGGAGCGCCGGCCTCCGGCACGGCAGAATTCCGGCTGCGCCGGCCTGCGAAATGTGCGGGCGTACGACCGGTTAATCGAGGGTGCCCTTTTTGATCTGTTTGAGCTGCTGGGATTCGGGCTTTTGCTGGTAGTATTCGTCGAGGGGATAACAGCCGCTGACCAGGCCGTTGCGCGGGGCGGTGGTGCAATCGCTAAACGTGCGGCAGATGAGCTTTGGGCTCAACCGGCCGGTGTCGACCGCCTCCGCCAGCATCGTCGGATACGAGAGCACCATGCGGCCGACACCGATGACGTCAGTCCAATTCTGCCGGACGACCGCCTGGGCGACGTGAGGAAGGTATTCCTGGAGATAACTGTAGGCGGAGCCGACCACGAGCATGCCGGGCGGGGCCACGGCTTTCAGTTGGCGGGTGACCTGGATCTGGCGGGCGACGCCGACGAGCGGGTCTTCAGGCGGTTGATAGCCGTCACTCGGAGGGTAGGCGGCCGGACGTTGGATGTGGGGATTGTAGTAAGGCGATCCGGCGCTGACGTTCAAAATCTTGATCCCCAATTCCGCGCAGAGGCCGACAAATCGCCGCGGCTCCGCGAGGTCATATTCGGTCGGCGAATCCACTCTGACGCCGAACGCGTACCGATAAGGCAGACAACCGCTGAAATCTTCCGGGACGCCAGGGCCGGGCTTGCCCGGTTGCGAGCGGGTGGGGTCGGGACGGAACGGCACAAAGTCGAACGCGCTCAGGCGCACGCCCAGCTCAATGGGGTTATGGTCGGCGCGAATGCCGGCGACCATGTCACGCAACAGGCGGGTGCGATTCTCGAAACTGCCGCCGTATTTCCCGGGGCGGGTGTGAGCGCCGAGAAACTCATGGAGCAGATAGCCGTGACAATGTTTGAGGTCCACGAAATCCGCGCCGACCTCCCACGCGATGCGGGCGGCCCGGACATAGTCCTCGACTAACCGTTCCAGCTCGGCGTTGGTGAACACCTGGTCGTCGCGGGT
>JAHDYP010000151.1 GCA_023383055.1 Verrucomicrobiota bacterium
TGCGGCGGCTCGCGCTCGAGGCGGCGAATGGCCAGAGCGCGGTGGGCTCGTGGGGCCACGGATTCGCGAGACCCGACGGCCGCCTCGGCGGCTACGGGATGATGAATTCTCCGGGAGTGCCGCTGACCATTTCCTTGGTGTTGGCGCGCGAGGCCGGCGTGAAAGACCCCGAGTTGGCCCGCGCCATCGAACTCAGCGCCCGCTTGTTGCGGTTCTACATCGGCAAAGGCGCGATTCCGTATGGCGACCATCACCCGTGGATTGAAACCCACGAGGACAACGGCAAGTGCGGAATGACCACCGTCCTGTTCAACCTGCTCGGCGAAGCCAACGGCGCGGAGTTCTTTTCCCGCATGAGCGTCGCCTCCCACGGACCCGAGCGCGACACGGGACACACCGGCAATTTCTTCAACATCCTGTGGGCCATGCCGGGCGTCGCCCAGTCCGGCCCGCGTGCGACGGGGGCGTGGATGCAGGAGTTCGGCGCCTGGTATTTCGACCTCGCACGGCGCTGGGACGGCACGTGTTCCCATCAGGGTCCGCCCGAGCCGGACCATGACAGCTACGGCGGTTGGGACTGCACCGGCGGCTACCTGCTGGCCTATGCGATGCCGTTGAAGAAGATCAACCTGACCGGCAAACGCCCGGGCATCACCCCGCAGTTGGACGCCGCCGCGGTGCAAGCGCTCATCCTCGATGGCCGTGGCTGGGACAACAAGGACCGCTACAGCGCCTACGACAAACTCAGCGCGGAGCAGCTCTGGGAGCGTCTCGGTAGTTGGTCGCCGGTGGTTCGTGAGCGGGCCGCGATGGCGCTGGGCCGGCGCCAGGAGGTCTCCGTTCCACCCCTGGTGAAGATGCTGGAGTCTCCCGCGCTGTATTCCCGTTACGGTGCCTGCCAGGCCCTGATCGCACTTCGCGGACGGGGAGCGCCGGCGATTGAAGCACTGCGGAAAACGTTGGCGGAACAAGATCTCTGGCTGCGCGTCAAGGCGGCCGAAGCGCTGGCAGCTATCGGCGCCCCCGCCATGCAGACGGTTCCCCAACTGCTCGAACTGCTGGCCCAGGTGGACCCGCAGAGCGACCCGCGCGGCATGCAGCAGCGGTATCTGTCTTTCGCCCTTTTCGATAGCGGCGGGATGCTGAGCCGGTCGCTCGAGGGTGTGGATCGCGAGGCGCTCTACGCGGCCGTGCGGGCCGGGCTTAAGAACCAGGACGGTCGCGCCCGGGGCAGCATCGGCTCGGTCTATCGCAATCTCTCCTTCGAAGACATCAAGCCGTTGTTGCCCGCCATCTACCAGGCGATCATCGAACCGGCTCCGAGCGGAGAGATGTTCGCCGACTCGATCCGCGTGGAAGGGCTGCGCCTCCTGGCCAAACATCATATCGAGGAAGGAATCAGCGCCTGCGTGGAATACACCCGCGGTCAGAATCCCTGGGCGAGCGAGCATCGGACCCCTGAGCTGATGGAGATCCTCCTCAGCTACGGGACCCACGCCAGGTCGGTCATTCCGGAGCTGACCCAGATCGCCAACTACTTTGAAAAGGACGAAAAGGACTTTCCCAAGGAGCTGATGCTCATGAAGGCCAAGTGCGTCCGCGAAACGATTGTTGCGATCGAGGCCTCGACGCACACCCCGGAGCTCATCAATCTGAAATAGCCCACGGCGGCCAGGCAACCGTCGAGACACCCCGGCACCGCGAACCAAACAGGCAACCCGAGTTCATCCATGAAACCAACTCTCTTCCTAACCGCAGCATTGCTGTGCGCCCTCTCCCCGGACTCCGTCGCCAAGCCGCTCAAGGTATTCATCCTCGCCGGGCAGTCGAACATGGAAGGACATGCCGCAGTCAGCACTTTTGACTATATCGGCCAGGATCCGCTGACGGCACCCATTCTCAAGGAGATGCGCAATCCCGATGGAACTCCACGGGTATGTGACAAGGTCTGGATGTCCTATTTGACCGGCCCTTATGATGGCAGTGCAAATGGCGAGGGCCTGGGGAAATTGACCGCCGGCTTTGGCGAACGTGGAGATCAACCCACCAAGGATGGCGGCAAGATTGGTCCCGAGTTCACCTTCGGAATCTATATGGAGAAAGAGCTGAAGCAGCCCATTCTGATTATCAAGACCGCCTGGGGCGGCAGATCGCTCAACACCGAATTCCGTCCGCCCAGTGCCGGGCCATACACGCTGCCCAAGGAGATTCAGAAAGAGTGGGACAAGCATCCCCAGGGCGCCCACGGGGTTCCCAAACTCGAGGACCGGAAGAAATGGCAGGATGAAAAGGATGCCGCCTCGGGTGTGTTTTACCGAATGATGATCGAACATGTTAAAAAGGTGCTGGCAGATCCCAGGCGGGTCTGTCCGGAATATGACGCGAAGGCTGGTTATGAACTGGCCGGTTTTGTCTGGCTTCAGGGTTTCAACGACCTGGTCGATGGCCAGACCTATCCCAATGAGAACTATGATGAATACTCGCGCTTGTTGTCACACTTCATTCGCGATGTTCGCAAAGACCTGTCAGCCCCGAAGATGCCATTTGTGATCGGCGTGCTGGGAGTCGGCGGTGAGAGCGATAACGTGATGTTCCGCAAGGCCATGGCCGCTCCGGCCGACCTGCCCGAGTTCAAGGGCAATGTGGTTGCGGTTGAGACCGCTCCCTTCTGGGATCATGCCATTGCCGCCGCACAACCCAAGCAGGATGCGTATAACAATATCCTCAATATGGCGCACAAATTGAATGAAGACGGCACTCTCGACAGGGAATGGAAATGGGAGAATTACTGGAAGCCGGTTGGCAAACCTCTGCCGGAGGAACGGACTTGGCGCTTCATCACGATTGATCCCTTTGAAAAGAAGGACAAGCTGGAAAAATATGACGACAGGCGATTCCGTGACATCACGCTGCCAGCCGGGATGGAGAATTGGTATATGCCCGACTTCGATGACAGCAAATGGACGGAAGGCAAAGCCCCCATTGGAAAGGGCGTCTGGAACCACGGCGGAATCACCTTGGACAAGTTCCCCTCGAAATGGGGTGATGGTGAATTCCTGCTGATGCGCACAACTTTTGAAGTTGAAGACCTTAACTGCGAGTCCTATCGCATCGCGATTTTGGCAAGACAAGGATTCAAAGTCTACCTGAACGGAAATGAAATACATCATTACATCTGGTGGATGGACAATCCGTACTACCGGTCGATCGTCCTCGGAAAAGAAGAAATCAAATATTTGAAGAAGGGGAAAAACGTATTGGCGGCCTATGCCAATGACCAGTACGGCAATGACTCCCCAGAACATTATGCCGCGATAGATTTGCGGATTGAGGGTATCACCCAGGCCGACCAGGAGAAGCTCGACCTCGGCCTGGAGGAAATCCTTTCGGCCAAAGACAAGGAGATCCTCAAAGGCGCTTCCAATGGCGGTTACCACTATTGGGGCAGTGCGAAGATATTTGCCCAGATGGGCAAGGCATTTGCAGAGGCAATCTTGAATATGCAGAAAAGCAAGTGAACCTTGTGCAAACCCATGAAAACATCATCGAGCTTCCTGCTAACCCTTCTCCTGTTCGCCGGCCAGCTCCATGCTGGAGGCGGGGGCGGCAACGATCAGGGTTACAACACCGAAGAATTCAAATACCAGACCCGTCCGGATCCGACGCGCGAGAGGTTTTTCGGCTGCATCGGCACCACCGGGCTCAAGGTACGGGTCTATCCGGGCGTGGTCCTCAAAGTGGAGGCAATGATGCCCGGCTCCCCATGCGAGGGCAAATTCGCCAAACAAGAGATCCTCACCGGAATCAATGGGACCGACCTCAAAGGTCTCGACCCGTTTGTCGCCATGGGCAACGCCCTCACCAAGGCCGAGGCCACGGACGGAAAGATGGTTTTCGATGTGACCTCCGCCGACGGCAAGACCCAGCGCAAGGAAAGCGTCACGATTCCCGTGCTCGGTGCTTACAGCAAGACCTGGCCGCTGGATTGCCCGAAGTCAAAACGCATCGTCGAGGAGGCCGCAGACTTCTACTCGAATCCGGAGAAGTTCAACCAGGACGGCATTCCAGGCGCCCTCGCCTGCCTCTTTCTGCTTTCCACAGGCGATGACAAATATCTGATGAAGGAAAAGCCTGACCTCTTCCGCAAGTCGATGGATCGCCTCACCTGGTGGCACGATCTGAGCCGCGAACCTGGCGGCAGCATCGGCATCGCGACGCTGGATTTCTACGGCAGCGCAGTCGGCCACTCCGGTCCCGGCATGGGGCTGTCCTACACCGCGCCTTTGCGCACGCTGCGCATCACCGGTGCGCCGAGAACAAAGTTCTCCCAAAAATACACCCTGCCTGAAAACCTTTGGGGCACCGAGGCCGACCTGGCATTCCTCTCCATCGAACACAACCCCAAATATTTGACATACGGCCCCGAGGATCTCCCAATAAACCGGGCATGGACCGCCGAGACGGCAGAACCGCAGAAAGTGCTGCCTCTTGCTGGGAAAGTCTTCAAGGTCGTTGGTCGCACCGCATTCGTCATGCTTCCGGCGGCTGAGAACCTCCACCCGAATCGCCCCATCCCGTGGGTGTGGTATGCGCCTGCGCTGCCCGACCTTCCGGAGGCACGTGAAAACTGGATGTTCGAGCGGTTTCTGGAGGCAGGAATCGCCGTGGCCGGCGTGGACGTCGGCGAATCCCATGGCAGTCCGCAAGGACGTGCCCACTTCACGGCTCTCTATCAGGAATTGATTGGCAAGCGCGGGTTCAGCCGCAAGCCCGTCCTGTTGCCCCGCAGCCGCGGCGGGCTGATGCTCTACAACTGGGCCGCCGAGCATCCGGATTCGGTGGGCGGCATCGCCGGGATCTATCCCGTTGGCAATCTCCGCAGTTGGCCGGGTCTGGATCAGGCCTGCGGTGCCTATGGCCTGACCGCAGCGCAACTCGAAGAACAACTCGCGCAACACAACCCGATCGACCGCCTCGCCCCACTGGCAAAAGCCGGCGTGCCGATTTTTCACATCCACGGCAATGCGGATGATGTGGTGCCTCTGAAAGACAACTCCGCCTTGCTCGCCAGTCGTTACCGCGAGCTGGGCGGCTCGATGCGGCTTAGAATTCCGCCCGGCCAAGGCCACAATGTCTGGGACGGGTTCTTCCAATGCCAGGAACTCGTGGAGTTCGTCATCGCCCACGCCAGCCCGGCGGCGAGTCGCGAACCCACGGCGGCCTTGTTCCGGGATCCGCCGATGGAAGCGCGGCCCGGGGCATTCTGGGCCTGGATGAACGGTGATGTGGATTTGGACCGGATAACCTATGAACTTGAGGAAATGAAGGCGAAGGGAATGTCCGGCGCGGAGATCTGGGACATTGGTGTGATCCATACCCATCCGGAAGAGAAGGTGCCGGCTGGGCCCGCTTTCCTCGGTCCTGAATCGCTCAAGGCTGTCAACCATGCGATCGAACAGACGGACCGCCTTGGGTTACATCTGGGCATGGTGGCCTCGAGCAGTTGGAATGCAGGCGGAAGCTGGGTCAAACCGCAGGAGTCCATGAAGGGCATCTATCACAGCGATTTCACGGTTCAGGGTCCGGCCAGCCTCTCTCAGGTCCTGCCTTTCCCAGAAGTGCCCCATGCGCCGAAGGGCGAAGACGGACTGCCCATCTATTACCGCGAGATCGCCGTGCTCGCTTTTCCCGAGGTGAAGAGCAATACCATCGCCGATGTTTCATCCGTGATCAACCTCAGCTCCAAGATGGATTCCAAAGGCCGGCTCACCTGGGAGGTTCCTGCTGGAACTTGGGTGATTCAGCGTTTTGTCAACAGCATGACAGGCGAGACGCTTATGGTGCCCAGCCCGAACTCCAACGGTTTGCTCATTGACCATCTCGATGCAAACGCAGCCAGAAGCCATTTCCAGCATATCATTGATCAGATTTTAACGATGCGCCCCAGCCTGGATGCCATGCGCTACATGGAGGTCGACAGCGTTGAAATCGGACGCGATACATCGCAGGACTGGACTGATACATTTGTCGAGGAGTTCCGCAAGCGCCGGGGTTACGATCCCATTCCCTATCTGCCCGCGCTCAAAGGCAAGAGTTTTTCAGATCCGCTTCTCACCTCCCGCTTCCGCCAGGACTATCGCAAGACCGTCAGCGACCTCTGGATCGATGGCCATTATCGCGCCTCCACAAAGTTTTTGAATTCGTACGGCATGCAACTCGTCGCCGAGGGTGGGCATGGCGGCTATCCGCGCGTTGAACCGCTGAAGGCCATGGGTGTGGTCGATATTCCGCGCGGCGAGTTTTGGAACGGTGAGCAATTCTGGGTTATGAAGGAGGCGGCTTCCGCTGCCCACATTTACGGGCTTCAGGTGGTGGACTGCGAGTCCTTCACGGGGTGGCGGAGCTGGCAGGATGGTCCGCTCGAATACAAGCGGCTCGCGGACACCGCCTTCTGCGACGGACTCAATCGCATCACGTTCCACACCTTCGCGCATACGCCGCCGAGTGGCGGGGTGCCGGGCAACATGTATCACGCCGGCGAGCACTTCAATGTCAATGTCACCTGGTGGCATCAGTCAGGCCCGATGCTCGCTTACTTCTCACGCTGCTGCTATCTGCTGCAACAAGGACTTCCCGTGGGGGATGCCTGCTATTACTACGGCGATGTTGCGCCGAACCTCGTGGCCACGCGCCGTATTGGACCTGACTCCAAGCGTCTGGATGGAGCTATATGTGCCCATTGCGATCGGCCCAATCCCGCGCCAGTCGATGCGCTTGGAAGTGGCTATGATTATGATGTCATCGACTCCGATGTCATCCGAGACCGTCTCGAGGTCAAGGATGGCAGGCTGGTCCTGCCCCATGGTGTCAGCTATGAGGCACTGGTCCTGCCACCCAATAATGAGGAGATGCCGCTGCCCGTGCTGGCGAAACTGGAGAAGCTTGTGCTTGAAGGTGCCACAGTGCTCGGCCCCCGGCCAACGCGTACGCCCTCGCTGGCAGATAGTTCGAACAGTGATGAAAAGGTCCGTGAGATCACCGGACGTCTCTGGGGCGCTGTTACGGATGCACCCCCGCAAGATAAGGTGGTTGGCAAGGGACGGATCATCCCGGATCGTAATCGCATTCGCGAGGTCTTGCAGAAGAAGGGGCTCGGACCGGACTTCTCCTATACCAGCCCGGGCACACCTGCGGATCTCGACTACATCCATCGCCGCACGCTCAACAGCGACATCTATTTTGTCAGTAACACCCAGATGACGGATGCCGATGCCGAGTGCACCTTCCGTGTTCACGGCCGTAAACCTCAGTTCTGGCATCCTGACACAGGCGAGATCACGCCTTGCACGGGTTATACGCGTGTGGCAGGCGGGATGAAGCTGCGGGTGCGCCTGCCGCCTGCTGGCTCGGTCTTTGTCGTCTTCTCAGGAGCTGTAACGGCAGACCTTCCGGAACCGCTGGTAAAGGTCGAAGGTAAGCCAGTCCAACCGCATGAGATTACGGGTCCCTGGGAGGTCCGCTTCCCGCCGAATCGCGGCGCGCCGGAATCCTGTACGCTGGATAAGCTGGTCTCGTGGACCGAGGTGCCCGACGACGGCATCAAGTATTTCTCCGGCACTGCGACCTACCTCAAGAGCTTTGAGGTCTCAGAGGCCTGGAGCAAGGGAGATCTTCGTGTCGAGCTGTCCCTTGGCGAGCTTCGTAACGTCGCCGAGGTGACCGTGAATGGCAAGCCCCTCGGGATCCTCTGGAAGCCCCCGTACAAGGTTGATGTGACGGGTCTTCTGAAGCCGGGTAAAAACGAGCTGAAGATTGATATTACCAACCTCTGGGCCAATCGCATTGCGGGAGATGAAAAGTTGCCGCGCGAGAAGCGCGTGACCCGCATCACTCAGAAGCTGCCTGTCCCAGGACCTCACCCCTCCGGCCTCTTCGGTCCGGTGCAGTTGCTTCTGGCGCAGTAATGCTTGGCTAGAACAAAAACAATCGCCTTTTTGCCTCATTTATCATGTTCAATGTCAATTCACCCATTGAGTGTAGAATAGTGTGAAAGAAAGGAGTTAAACTCATGAGACTACGGCTGGTTATGATTTGCGGGATAGCGGGATGTCTTATTGCTTTGTTGAATGTCCGGTGTCCGGCGCAGGAAGTTACGGCCGGGGAAACGGAGCGCACACTGCCTGCTGATGGAAAGGGGTTTGCCTGGGAATCCTCAGTTCCTTCGGATTGCCCGTTTCCAAGATCCCCCAGCCTGACGGGCCTGTTCTTCACCGGCCGCCACAGTGACTATCGTTGCGGCGACACGTTCTATCCGAGCTGGGCGAGCGACGGCAATTTGTATTCGCCGTGGACCGACGGCAGGACGGATGGCGTGGTTTCCCAATCGGGCATAGGCGCGAATGCCCAGACCGGCCATGCCGTGATGATCGGCGACGATCCTCTAAAGCTTGAAATCCGCAACACGTCCGCCCCGAAGGTCGCCAACGCCTTGCCCTATCACGGGCGTTATCCCGCCGGTTCGCTGGTTTACAGCGACATCTGGTATTACGGCACCTACTGCCTTGGTCCGGAGGGCAGCACGCCGCACAACGGCTTCACGTGGAACTGGCCCAACCTCGGGCCGATGCCGGGGTTCCAGATCTCCCGCGATTTCGGCAAGACCTGGGAACCGTCGCCGCACACACCGGGAAAGCCCCTCTTTCCCGAGCCGGAAAAGTTCCTCGGTCCGGTCAAGATGGGTGCTCCGCATTTCGTGGATTTCGGCAAGAACATGGAACATTCCCCGGATGGGAAGGTTTACCTGATCGGCATGGGTGCGGAAGAGAACGATCCCAAGCCGCGCCCCTGTATCAAGCCTGGCAAGCCGGGTGAAACCTATCAAGTGATCGAGGGTTGCACCAACGACTTCGCCCATGCCAACCTGAGTTGGGTTACGGCCGATCAAGCCTACCTGGCCCGGGTCACGCCCTCACCGGAAACCATCAATGACCCGAAGGCCTATGAGTTTTTTGCCGGTCATGACTCGTCCGGCCAGCCGGTCTGGACCCGTGACTTCGAGAAGATCAAACCGCTGGTCGAGTGGAACAACCACATGGGTTGTGTGACGGTCACCTACGTGCCCGGCTTGAAGAAGTACCTGATGTGCGTGACCGATGGCTGGCCGACGGTGGCCAAAATGACATCGTACATTCTGGAAGCCGATAGAATCACCGGCCCCTGGTGCATGGTGTCCTACATGCGGGACTTCGGCGAGCAAGGATACTTCCTCAATTTCCCGAGCAAGTTCATCAGCGCAGACGGGCAGTCTCTGTGGCTGTGCTATTCCGCGAATTTCAGCCCTGGCTGGAATGGCGTGAAGCTCAACTTTAATCCGCCAGGCGGGCGCTATGGCTTGTGTTTGCACGAAGTCAGACTACTCGGTCCGCACTCATCGAAGACTGACTGATCATGGCCTTGCCTCTTAAAGAAACGTTTCTTGGCAAAGACGGCATGTTGCGGAAGGATCTTGTGCCCGACGCACTTCATACCAACGTCGAGGGCTACCGTGAGTGGGCAAAGGCAATGGAGCCTAGGCTGACCGAGTTGCTCGGAAAATGATCAGTTGATTTCAGGCATCCGTTAGAACTTGCATCATGAAAACATCGATCAAAACCATCGGCCTGCTGGCCGCACTCGCGATGGGCCTCCCCAGCCCGCTTTTCTCACAAGTTCCAGATCTCACCAAAGATAACCAGTCGGTGGACCGCAAGCTCACCTACAATCTGGGTGCGACCGGCCTGCGCGGCTGGATCCATACCAAGGCGGCGAACAATCTCGATGCCGCGCAGGGCCGCACCACGCTCGCCAGCCGGCAGATCCTGGTCACCCATGTGGGAGCCGCATCACCTGCCGACGGGGTCGTGTTGGTGGATGATGTGATCCTCGGTGTGGATGGCAAGCTGTTTGATGACGACGCGCGCAAGTCCATCGCACTGGCAATTCAGGAAGCGGAAACGGAGGCCCGGGGCGGCGTGCTCAAGCTCATGGTTTGGCGCGCAGGCCAGGAGCGGGATCTCGCGCTGAAGCTCGCCGTGATGGGCACCTACAGCGACTCCGCGCCATGGAACTGCGGGAAATCCAAACGCATCCTCGATGATGCCATCAAGGTGCTCGAAAAGGAAACCATGGAGCCCAACTGGGCCGGATCCATCCAGGGGCTGGCCCTGCTCGCCACGGGCAAGCCGGAATACCTGCCAAAACTGCGCGACTTCGCGCACGGCCTCGCCAAGGCGGATCTGGATCCTGACAAGAAACCCGCCGGACCCGTCTGGGGCGACGCGTGGAACATGGGCTATCGCCTGCTTTTTCTCTGCGAGTATTTCATGGTCAGCAGCGACAAGGATATACTGCCCGCGATCGAAAAAAGCGCCCTCCTGCTGGCCCGCGGCCAGGGCATGTATGGCACCTTCGGCCACGGCTTCGCGGCACTCACCAGGGACGGGAAATTCAACGGCTCCGTGCCTCCCTACGGTCCCGTGAACATGGCCGGGTTGCCGGCCAACCTCGCCATCGTGCTTGCCAGCAAATGCGGCGTGAAGCACCCGGAAATCGACCAGGCCATCGCCCGCGCCGCCGGGTTCTTCGGCTACTTCACTGACAAAGGCGCCATTCCCTACGGCGAACACGAACCATGGCCCTACCATGAAAACAACGGCAAGAATTCCATCACCGCGGTGATGTTTGCCGCGATCAGAAACAAGCCGAAGGAGACGGAGTTCTTCGCCCGCATGGCCACGGCAGGTTTCGCCAGTCGTGAATACGGTCACCAAGTATCATTTCGAGGAAGGGATCGCTGCTGCCGTCGGTCTGGCGAAGACCCAGGGCGGGCATGGCAGTGAAAGCCGCACCGGCGAGATCATGAAAATGGTCACCGGCTACGGATCCGCCGCCAAACCGCAGATCCCGGCACTGAAGGAGTTGATTGCCAGCTTCAACGCCGAGGTCGAGCGCCGGGAGTATCCCGGTGGCGAACTCAACAATCGGCGTGTCGGCGCCGTGGAGGAAGCCATCAAGACCATCGAGGCCGCGAAAGATCATCCCCCGCTCCGCAGCACCACGTCAGCATCCCGGAAGATGGGTCCTAACAACTAGCCGCCCCGTGAAACATCATCTTCTCAAACCATTGTTGCTTGTCGCATCAGCGCGCGCAAAACAGCGGGCGGCTCACTTTCCTCTCGCGATCATCCTGTAGCAATTGTCATTGCGCGCTTTGCCTGCCACCGAGTTCCACGTCGCCATCACCGGCAGCGATGCCAGTCCCGGCACCTAGGCCGCACCTTTACGCACGATCCAGCGTGCCCCCGACCTCGCCCAGCCGGGCGATACCGTCACCGTGCATGCCGGCGTGTACCGCGAACGCATCAATCCGCCGCGTGGCGGGGAGTCCGATACCAAGCGCATCGTCTATCAGGCGGCCTCCGGCGAAAAGGTGGTCATCACCGGTTCGGAAGAGGTGAAGAAGTGGGAAAAGGTCCAGGACGGCGTCTGGAAGGCGACCCTTGGCGAGAACGAATCCGGCCATGCCCTTTGGCGCCAGGTGGTGTATGAAATGTTGAACCCAGGCGAAGTTCGCATTGCCCTTGGGTGGGACGCCAAACGAAACCGTCCGTGCCAGCGGGATGGACGACCACGGTGGGCTGCACGAGGTTCCGGGCACATACTGGTCCGGCCGAATGTATGACGGACAAGCTGGTGACCGCCGCGCGGGTGTGGTTTGGCATACTCAGGGAAGCGGGAAAAGCCTTTCGATGCTCTTCTATGCCGGCCGAATCATCCGCCATCCTGCTAATCTTGGGGAGCTTACACTCCCGCGGCGTGGTGATCGATCGGGTGTTGATTGGCGTTGGCCCAGTACTTCTCCTCCGATCCCCGCATCATCAGCAGATGGGCTATCACTTCGTCGGTTGGGCACATCGCGCCAGCCCACGTGTCAGCGTAGTAGCCAATCGGGTGGAGACACAGGGCACACAGCGGTTTCATCCAGTCTTCCGAATACCGAATTGCAATCGTGGGCCGGCCTTTTCGGAAGATGTACGTCAACGCACTGCGCCTGCTGACTTCCGAGAATAGCCCGGTCAGGAAGTACTGGTCGAAGGCCTCTTTGGAAATGAGGCCTGAGAGTTTGTTCTGCGCACGCTGTTCAGCCTCTATTGGCCAGACCATCGACGCCTCCGCCGTCCGAAGCGCAAACGATAGCCGATTCTCGAGCAGAGCGTCGGCGCGTGCCTTGCCGTCCTTGTTCCGAAGAACACGGATCGTTACTTGGAGCTGGGAACTCCACCACGAGTTGACTAACCGGTAATCCGAAGCTGCCCCTGGCGCATCGTGCTCAACGCTGTGCTTCTCGCCATTCTCGTCATAATACTCATTCCACTGGAAATCCTCCAAACCCTGGTGGTTAAATCGTGGTTCGAGCACCAATTGGAGGCCCGGGACCGGAATCGGAAGGCCAGACCAATCCTTTTTATCCATCACCTGCTCAGCGACGTAGCGCGCGGTTTGCGCCAATGTCAGGTGACTCTGCCCACCGTTGAGTTCGTGTTGAACACCCATAACTCAGCCTCCGGCTGAACGTCCCACCGCCGTGGCCTTGGCTTTCGTGACCGGCACCTCTTCAGCTGGAGTACTGCCGATGATGTAAACGTTCTTGTCGGGATCGAACTTGCGCACCCGAAGGGTTTCGTTGCCCTGGTGGACGAAGATCGCGTACCCACGCTTAAGCATATCGGTGATCGTCTCTTTAGCCTTTTGAACCTCGTCGGGCTTGTTTTCATCGAACCGCAGTTCGAAATCGCCGTAGCCCGTATTCAATACATCGATTCCAACGGTGGTCTTGACCTTTTCGGACATGGGTCCTTTCGTGGTTAACTGTGTGCGGACGACTTTGCGCACCTTGGACTCGGAACACAAGTCATGCGCGTTGGCGGCGCTCGCGCACGTGCCGGACCCGATTTGAGTGCTTCGGTTGCTTGAAGTGATCCGGGTTCTGTGCAAGCCACCGCCGCTGGCTCGCGGCTTTCCTCGCCTTCCAGCATGCAGGCTTGCGGCAGTAGAATTGACGATGGCGGTTCCGCCAGTCGGGAACGAAGGGTTTATGGCAGTGGCGGCAGACGCGTGTGAATCGGGGGTTGGCCATCCGGGTAACTCGCAAAGGTCAGCACCCGGGTCGAGTAGGTCTCGGGACGGTAATCAGCCACCGGCAAGCTCAAGCTCATGGTGAAAAGAGGCGGCGAAACGATCGACGTGGAACTTGATATCGGAAAAAGATACGGCAGCTATGCCGCAACCTACCCAGCCGCTTGCCCCAAATCCGAAAAAATCCTCGGTGAGTTGCTTGATTACATCAGCAAACAACAGGAGGAGAATGGTTCCTTCGGTGACCCGGTGCACAACGCCTTCGCCGCCCTCGCCCTGCTCGGGAGCGGCGAGAGGAAATACCTGTCGCCAGTCGAACGCAACCTGCGCCACCTGTGCGAGTCGATCAAGGCAACCGACGAGGGGACGAGGCAGGCTGGCCTGATGAACTGGACCTACATGGGCACCGCGATCGTGCTCAGTGAATATTATTTGATCACCAAGAAGTCCTGGGTGGTGCCGGAGTTGGAGAGAATCCGCGACCTGCTGTATGAAGGGCAGTATCTCGATATGTCCCAGATCAATCCCAAGGTCAAGGAATCACACCCTGATTCCTATCCCACCGGGCCCAAGCAGTCACACGGCGGCTGGGGACACAATCCCGGATTCGAGGGCTACGGACCCATCGCGATGATCACCGCCCAGGGTGCCCTGACCTACTCGCTGATGCAGCACTGCGGCATCGAGATCGACCGCAAACGCCATGACGCGGCCTACGCATTCCTCAAGCGGGGCACCGGCGAGAATGGCTACCTCTGGTATGGCGATGCTCGCGGCGGTGGGCCGCACGACTGGGCGGACATGGGCCGGACCGGTGCCGCTGGCATCGCCTTCTTCGCCAGCCCCTATCCCGAAAACTCATACCGCGGGCAAGCCCTTCGATATTCGGACATCATCGGCAAGCATCCGCAGAGCTTTCCGGACACCCACGGCTCGCCGCCCATGGGCATGGCTTACGAGGCGCTGGCGGCCCATATCGAACCCAAGAACTTCCGCAAGCTGATGGATGCCAACCGCTGGTGGTTCACCATGGCTCAATGCGGCGATGGAACCTTCTACTATCAACCCAACCGCGACAATGCGGGTTACGATTCCTCGGCGAGGATGACGGCGTCCTCCGTGGTGGCCTTCATTTTCACGATTCCCAAAGGAAACCTCGCAGTCACCGGCAAAGCCTTGCCGTAATCAGCTGCCTGCGCCGCAGTCGGGCGGTTTATCCCTCGCCTCCGTTTTGCCCATGCAGCTGGGAATTTGGGAGCCGTGGAGACGATCGTGGCACCACCGGCGACCAGCAGTCACGTGGAATGCACACCGGAAGATCGCGCCCGGCTGGGAATCCCCGAAGGGTTGATCCGCTATTCGACCGGGATTGAGGATGTCGAAGACCTGATCGACGATTTGGCGTCGGCCCTTAAAGGGCTTTAACTCATAGCATCTACTTTGACTGGCACCGGCCAGGTCGTCCCTCGCTTGCCCGTTGTGCCAGCCTGGCTTCCGGAAAACGTGACGCACCCCTCACCGCCGGAAATCCCACACTCCCTTAAAAGACTGTCCATCGATGCGTCGATCGTCCACTACGCGCCCCTCCCAGCGGGAGGACTCTTCGGGTGATCCGAGACTGACCCAGCGACCGCTTAAGCGGGTCGGATCCGCCGGGTCGCGTGCCGCCTCGATCAGATAGCTGCCGCTCTCATCCAGCACCACGGCAAAAAAACCGTGCTTCGTCTCCGCAATTTCAGCCCGTCCTTGGTTTTTCAACTGCTTTGCCTCGTCCTCACCCCAACGGCTGACCCAGGTTCCGTCAAGACTATCCCCCTTACCAGGCTCAGGGGGCCTGGCGGTGCCTTCGCATCCGTTCCAGGCCTTTGCGACGGCGGGGCGATCCTCCAACGCGACAATGAGTTTGGCGGCAGGTTTGGCGTCTTGAGGCAGAGCCGACGGATCGGGCAGGCCCCACGGGTTGCGCGATTCCACCCGCGGCATCGTCCACAACGGCTTGTGTTCGCCGGGAACCGCGCGCGTCAGAGGCAGCGCGGCCAGATCTGCTGGCAGCACCACCACGCCGTCTTGAAAGCATGAGAATCGCGCCAAATACGTCGCCCGCTTTGGAACCCACGCGCATAATTCGCCAACGGTGACCACGCCATCGCGGTCGGTATCCGCGTCACCGCGCAAGGCTTCGCACAGGGCGAGAACAAGGAAACCATGAGGAACCTTCGGATCGTCATACTGTCCGTCGGTCGATTGCGTCTCGGAGCAGCCCAGCAACCAGGCACTCCGGGGCGGCAGAGGGCTCCGCACTGCACCACCCGCCATACAAGCGTCGATCGTCGCCAGCGAAGGGCAGGGCAATCCGGCTAGGCTGGCGGCCAGAACGTTGGCATTGATGACCGGCGGTCCTTTCGCGCCGTCCAGTCTCAAGAAGCCATCCTCTGTTGTTCCATGCGTGCTGGCATGGATGAGAACAAAATCGCTGGTGCTGGCGGCCTTCCCCAGTCGCTCCAATTCGGCGCGCAATCGTTCGGGAGTGCAAGCCAGTCCGGAAACAAACGTCGTCTCAACCCGCGTCCAAGCGGAAGGGGACCGCTTCAAAGCCTCCGCGACAAATCCAGCATCGCGCCCATAGAGGTCGTCCACCGGAGGGCCATCCATCGGCGCCCCCACCCCAAAAGACAACACATGAAGGGTCCCTTCGCGGGCAGGAATCACTCCCTCCTCAGCCCCGGCCGGAAGCGAAAGAAGCAACAAACCTAACAAATGCGCGGGATTCATCACGGCAAGGGCTGCGGTAACCGGGATGAGCAGCAAGGATTTGAGACGGTATGCGTTCATTCTGCTGTTACGGTTGTGTGGTTGTCGGGGTCTCGATGAAAATGTAGTGTTACATCGTTCGTTGCCACGCGCAGGCAGAGTGTGCCGTTGCGTTCCCGCAGCAGGGCGTTGAGGTCGCCGTTGCCGTGGGGCAAAGCCTCGCGGTTGAGGGAGAATGACTCATCAACGAATAGGAAGGTGCAGGCCGCCATCGCCAGGTTGTTGGCCTGCAGCCTGGCACCCAGGCCTCGGATTGTGCCGACTTTCACAGTCACGCGTTAGAATTAGCCAAGCCAGAGGGCAATGCAAAAGTAGACTCGCTGTTGCCAATCCGCAGTCTCTGCGATCGCCGATACTGCCGTTGGCCGGGGGAGACCGCTGAACACCACCCGCATGAAACGACGAACTTTCATCAAAACTGCGGGCGCGACTGCTCTTAGCTGCTCTTTGCCCGGGTCAATTGGCCAAGTCCTCCCGGCCCAGGCTGCGGCATCCCCTCTCCCGGTCACCGGACCGCTCTCGGGTCGGCGGATTCTCACCTTCAACTCGGTCATCCGGGTGAACCAGATCGAGGTCACCCGCACCCACAACGAAGGGTTCGACGAGTATGACCGCCACACGCCGGAGAACATCCAGGCGCTGCGGGCGGCGTTTGCGGCGGGCTGGCCGGGGGCGCCGATGACTTGGGCGTTGAGCTGGCGGGCCTTGGAAGACTCGCGGCCCAACTACCAGGCCGCCCGTCGGCTGGTGCGCGAGTTTCACGATCAGTATGGCGACGATGTGACGTTCATTCCCGGCGCCTATTTCGCCAACATGTATAACTCGCGCGAACAAGTGAACCGCGACATTCACGAGGCGCTGGCCAAGGTGAGCGATCTCATGGGCGGCGGGTTTCGCCCGAAGAGTCTGGTGGCCGGTTTCCTCTCGGCGGCCAACCAGAAATACCTGGCCGAGCAGGAGAATATCCACGTCTGCCAAGGCAACATCTGGAGCCAGTTTGGCATCGATAACGGCGACGGCGACGGCTCCATCAGTTATCCCTATTACCCGTCCACCGAACACTTCTGCAAACCCGCCCAAGGCCGGAAGGATTTCGTTGATTGCGTGAATTTGGACGGCTGGACCATGGACTTCATCTCCGCGCGTCGGCTCGGCCTGGGCAAGTACAAGGTGGGCGAGAAAGAGCAGGGCTACAACAGCCGGTTCGGCGTCGGACCCATCGAGACCATCGGTTGGTACGGGCCGGATAAAGGTCTGCAGCAGATGCTGGCCTGCACGGCAGCGCACTTCGACGCCGGCTACCAGTTCAACCAGTGGGCGTGGGTGACCAATTGCTGGGAAATCTCGCTTGTGCCGCAGGTCAAGCACCTGCCGGTGCTCACCCGCTGGCTCGAGGGCATCCGCAGCCGCTGGCCCAATGCGGAATGCCTCACCCAGGGCGATTTCGGGAGCCTGTGGCGTCGGCACCATCCCGACAACGCCCATCTGGACTATCGTTTCGTGCAGCGGGGCACCGGCATTGGATGCAGCGATGCCAACCTTGAAATCCGCTGGTTCATGAATCGCCA
>JAHDYP010000152.1 GCA_023383055.1 Verrucomicrobiota bacterium
TCTCGACGTTGTTCCACCACATCGCCTCCTGGCCTTTGTTGAAGGTCCAGGTGGACTTGCAGGCCATCGTGCAGCTTTGACAGCCAATGCATCGGTTCAGGTTGAAGACGAAGGCGAATTGCCGGTCGGGATACGCCGCCTCATACGGGTATTCCATGTCGCGGCCGAGCTGCCAGTTCAGGACATTGCTCATAAAGCGTGATTGATCGAACCGTGCTATTTCCGTGCCATCAGAACCGAAGTGTGGGTATGGCCGCGCCGGTGGGGTCCACCGCTCCCGAGTCACCTTCCACCGGCGGCGACGCCGTGGTGACCGGCGCGGCCGATGGTCCGTCGGGCCAGGCGACCTCGCGTCGCCACCAACCGAAGACCTCGACGATCTTCGCCTTGACGAACGCCTCGCCGCGGTTTTGCAGGACCATGTTCATGCCGGTGTAATGCGGGTTGCGAAACAGGGCGAGGATCTGGCCCGCCGCATGACCCAGGCGCATAAACTCTTCGACGAAACATTCGGTCATGAGTTCGCTAGTGTCTTCCCGCGTCGCGAAACCCACCCCGCACAATTCCATCGGATCTTCCGGATCGATTTCGTCTTTAGGCATAGGTCAGCAGTCTATTCGTAACTTACCTCGGCGCCGGCGGCGATTTTCCCGGTGGCAAAGTCACCGGCCAGGTAACTCTTCATCACGTCATTCTCCGCGCCCGGGGACAATCCGGTGGTGCCACCCTTCCAGACGCCTTTGCCGCCGAGCCCGCCGTCCTCGGCTTTGCTGATGCGTACCAGGCATTCCTTGGGCACGGTGTTGACCGCGTGATTGTCGGCTTCGCCCCCGAACAGGAATCCCATAAACACTTTGGTCTTGTGAAACAGGGTGTCGGTCTGGTGCATCGGCATGTGCCAGTTGCGGTTGATCGATTGCTGCGAGCCGAACCGGAAATTGGCGATGTACCCATTCTCGGTGAGCGACAGTCCGTCGGGGCGTGTTTGCTGGGCTTTGACGGTTTTCTCGGTGGCGATGAAGGTGCCGTGCTTCATCATCACCACGTGGTAAGGATAGGCGCCGTTGAAGGTCACCCGCAGCATGAGCCGGCTGACCTTGTAAAACGGATCGCTCGGCGTCGCGCCCAGGTACGGACGATCCGCCGGGTTGGCGTCCACGTAGACGTAATCCCCGTCGTTCAAGCCATGATCGCGAGCCGCCTGCGGGTTCATGTGCAGCTGATGCTCGCTTACGTTGGGCAACCGTTTGTCGATCCGGTAGGGATCTCCGAAGTTCGAGTTCCAGATCAGATGCCAGTCCACGTTCGCCCAGGAGGAATGCACGCTGTGACGGGACTTAGGGGTCAGGCAATAGAACTGGTAACCGCGTTCCCAGAGGAAGTTCTTGGATTCCTTGACTTCGTTCCAGGGCAGCTTGAAGTTCCGGACCGTGCGTTCGTCCCAATGCTCGGCGTCGAGCGGCACGCCAAAATCATTCGGGCGCACCCAGGGATTCGAGCTGACGATCACGTTGGGCAGGTAGGGCGTCGCCTCCGGGCCTTCCCGATGCACAATGAAGTTCTCGCCGCACTCGATGGCGGTGGGATCGTCGGTGTAGGAATGCATCCGGCCGGTTTCGGTGTAGAACGGCCAGCTGTCATGGATCTGTTCGTAGAAGGGAATGCGCGGGTAAGTGCGGAAATTCATGAGCGCGCCACCCGGAGGACCGTATTTGCCGGCCATGATATCCGAGAGTTGATAACCGGCGGTGGTGGTCGAGGTGTCGAGCAAGCGCTGGATATAAACGCCGCGTTTGCCTTCATGCTCGAACTTGAAGTAGTCCCGGAACCGTGAGTCGCCCGTGACCTTGCCGAGGCCGAGGGCAATGCCGGCCAGAATGCTTAGATCATCTTTGGAATCGTAGAGCGGTTTGATGCCGCCTTTCCAGATCTGCAAAAACGGATTCGAACAGCTCGCGGTAATCTCAAGGTCCTCAAATTCACACCACGAATTCGCCGGCAGCGCGATGTCCGAGTATTCGACCGAAGCGGTGGCCTGGATATCGATGCTGACGATCAGTTCGACGCGCGGGTTGACGTTCTTGATCACGCCGTAAGCCCACTTGGCGTTGTTGATCAGGTTCACGTTGGTGAACAGCATCGCTTTCGTCGGGGTCGGCATGTGGCTCTTGCCGGTGAACACTTTCCGCCCTTCCTTCGGCGTGTTGACGATTAACGGCAGGTCCCCGTGGTTCCAGTAGGCCGGTTCCTCGTCCTTGGTGTAAGCGTGGGCCTCGACCTCGCGTCCATGTGCCTTCTCGTTCAGATTCGGATGAAAGGGATCTTCGGCCACCCACCCCTTGAACCCCGGACCGGTGAGCTTCGAACCCTGGAACAGCGCCGCCTTGTAGTTTCCGGCCCAGCCATGCACCCCTGCCCCGGGTTTGCCGATGTTGCCGGTCAGCATTGCCGGCAAATAGGCGGCGCGGTTGGCTTCGGTGGCGTGGAACCAGTGATTGATGCCTTCGCCCTGGTTGATCGAGCATGGCTTGATGGTGGCGATGTCGTGCGCCAGTTGCTCGATCAATTCCTTGGGCGCACCGGTTATCTCAGCCACGCTCTCGAGGTCGTAATCCCGCAGATGCACCTGGTATTGCGCCCAGGCGGTCTTCACTTCGACTTCGCTGCCATCCACCAGCTTCACCCGGCCGGACCAATCCAGCACCGGGTCAATGCCCGACGCGGCAAACTTCTGGCCGACCAGGTCCCGATGAATCGCCTTGGGCGAACCGGACTTTCCATCCCACACCACGAAATCCCCGAGCGCGGCATGCTGTGCGTCCGTGAACCCCTGGACCGTCCGGCTGGCACCGTCCGCGGGCAACCCGGACTGGTAGTTGGGAAACAGTTCGTGGGCACGGAGCCGTTTCAAGTTGTCGGCGCGAATGAGCAGCGGGAAATCGGTGAATTGCTTCACGAACTCCGCGTCGTACCATTGGCGATCCATCATCAAGCGGGTGACGCCCAGCCAAAGCGCGGCGTCGGTGGCCGGCCGCACTGGTACCCAGTAATCCGCCTTGGTGGAAGGAGCGCCATATTCCGGCGCAATCACCACGATCTTGGCGCCGCGTTCCATGCATTCGATGAACCAGTGCGAATCGGTGATCTTGTTTTCGACCAGGTTCTTCCCGTTCATGATGATCAGCTTCGAGAACCGGTGATCGTTGAAATCGCACTCCGAATTCTGCAAACCGTGCACCCAGGGATGGCCGGGCGCCTGGTCGCCGTGCCAGGTGTAATTGGACCAGTTGCGGCCGCCGCGTGACTCTTCCGGTTTGACGCCGCGCAGGTGCACGTCCAGCAGCGCCAGCGAATTACAGAGGCGATACATCCCGTATTTGCCCATGACCCCCAGCAATCCCATCCCCCCGCGGCATTTGATGGTCCGCGTCCCGGCACCGCCCATGTCCTCGATCATCTCCGCCGGATATCCTTGCTCCGCGAGCAGCCGCGCACCCTCGGCGCCACTGTAACGGCTGGCGACGGCCCGCAGTCCCTTGGCGACGTAAGTGAACGCTTCGTCCCAGGATAGTTTCTCGAACCGGTCGGTGCCCCGGGAATCGAACTTGTACTTCGCGCGCAACTCCTTGGTGAGATACGGAAAGCCATCGTCGGCCCAACGTTTCCAGCCGCGCCGCACGATCGGGTGTTTGAGCCGATACGGACCGTAGATAACCCGCTGGAAGGTGTAACCCTTCGCGCAGTGGCGATTGCCCCAATTGGAAGTGGCTCTGTTGCCGTAGAGATCGGCGTAAGTCCCCACGTCGAAATGTTCGCCCATGCGCGTGATCACCCCATTGCGCACGTGCGCGGTCACCCGGCAGTTGTGCGTATCGTTCGGCGCGCACACCCAGGAGAAGGTCGAATCGTAAGCATACTGATTGCGGTAAATCCGCTCCCAATCACGATTCGGATAATGCGCGAGCGGATTCGGAATCGCCTGCTGCGCTTGCAGATGACGCAAGGGCAGAAACTGGAGCGCGCTGATTCCGGCGCCAATCAGGCCGCTGCGCTGGATGAAATCACGACGCGACAACTCGCGGGGGTTCGCCGAACCGGTATTGGATACGGAGTTGGAATCGGACATGGAGCAGCGTGGGGTTAGGGGTTGAGCGTCAGACGGTGCCAATTGCTAATCACTTTGCGTCCGTTCCGGTCGCGTTGGGCGCCATCCCAGATGCCGAATGCGACCAGGGTGGACTTGCCCGGGGCGAAGTGGACGTCCCGATCGTCCCTGGACTTGAGTTCACGATAGAAAAGGACGCTCCAGAAGCCATCGCGCCAGACGCCTTTGCCGCCCACGTTCTGGGCTGACGGCGGCTGCGAAGTCATAGTGCCAAACCCCGTCGCGTTCGCATCCTCGACCGGCGATGGCATTTGGGTCGACGCCAGCAGATTGCCGGCGGTCTCGGCCGTGCGATAAAGCCCGTGCAGCGCCGCTTCTTGATAGGTGTCGACATGCATGGACGGGTAAGCGAGCTGGACATCCGGCCGCTCACCATCGGCGTCCTGTTGCCACCCCGCTTTCCATTGCCACACATTCACCGGGTGCTCGGGATCGCCCATGCCCAGAAACGGCGCTTGCTCGGTCAGCGAGAACTGCAACGCCGCCGCATCCTGGAAGTCCTCGACCTTGACCGGTGCCCCATTGACAATGTCGTCCCGCCATTGCAGCAGCACGGCCAGGATCTTGCCGTTGTGTAGTGCCTTTATGGCCATTCCGGTGATCGGATACGGCTCGGGCCACAGCGGGTTCAGTGGCACCCGGACACTCTCGACGTATTCCCAGGCCGGATCCATCGGGTCCAGCGGCAGATCCCCCTTCACCCGCGCCACCGCCAAAGCTCCTTCCGCAGCCAGAATGTCGACCACCTCGACATCCTTCCGGCGCAACGACTGGATGTAATGAACCAACGCCCAACGATCGTCCGGATTCAACACCTCATCCGGATAGGCCACCATCGGCGTCCCTCCCAACCCCACCGCGATGCGCGTGTAAAGATCCTGGCCGGTGGACCCGCCGCGAAACAGGTCGGTGTTGAAATCACGCGGATGAATCACCAACCCGAGGCTGTCTTTCAAGGTGGGAGCGGACGGCCCGTCTCCCGCTCCTGTTTCCCCGTGACAGGAGTTGCACTGCAACCGGACGTAGACCTCCCGGCCCCGGGTGATCGAATCGAAAGTCAAGGGCGGTTCCGGTGGCACGGTGATGGGAACGCCCAACGTCCCGTTGGCCGCCGCCGCTTCGAAGCGATTGATCCGCCCCCCATCCGGACCAATCACCGCCGTCAAGTGCTTCACATACTCCACCACGTCGAGTAACTCCCGCTCCGACAGGTAGTGAAACGCGGGCATCGAACTGCCACCCAACCCCTGGCTGATGCTGCGGTATAGATCCGCATCCGACGGCAGCGACCCGCTGGGCGTGGATTGGATCTTGAACAACCCGGCACTGAAGTTCCGCGGCTTCGGGAACAGCCAGACCGCCGCCGGCCCGTTGCCATCGCCGTCCGCGCCGTGACACGCCGCGCAGTGCTGGTCGTAGACCGCTCGACCGGCTTCGAGCACGGCTGGTTCGGCTGCTCCCATCCGTTGAGCCAGGAGAGCAAGAAGGGTGAAGACCAAAACCGCACGGCGTTGGGATTGGCATTGCCGATAGCTCATGGTCGCAGTTTGTAGCAAGTTCGCCTCATGCCTTGCATTGATCTAAGTCAAGGCGATGAACCTCTTGTCCCGCTACGTTTCCATCGTGTCCGAGCGTGCCAACCATTACCCCGTCCGAGTGCGGCATCTCTTCATCTCGCCCGGCCACAATTATCGCGGGCACCATGGTCAACCCGCGGGAAATCACCCGATCCTGGAAGTGGACCACATCGAGTGCGTAGCCCAGCGCGGCATTCGCGGCGACCGTTACTTCGATCATCAGCCAGATTTCCGCGGGCAAATCACGTTCTTCGACTGGGAAATCTTCGAGCGCATGCGTCGCGAACTGCAACTCCCCCACGATGCGATCGTGGCCGGCACGCGCCGCAATGTCATCCTCGAAGGCGTCGCTCTGAACGATTGGATCGGTGCGGAGTTCGAACTCCAGGGAGTGCGCTTCGTCGGCACCGAGGAATGCCGGCCCTGTTACTGGATGAACGACGCCTTCCGTGATCCTCGCGCCGAAGCCTGGCTACGCGGGCACGGCGGCCTCCGCGCCCGCATCCTTTCCTCGGGCGTTTTGCGCCGGGACAGGGAGCGCGATTTCGTGGAAAGCTTGCTTTCGGTCAAAGCGCACCCTGGAGGTAATGATTAAGTTCGATGGCCATGGTCGAGTTGAACCCAGCGGAATGGATCGTCCTATGCCTGGGCAGCCTGGTCATCGCCCTGTTGTATTCGTCCGTGGGTCATGGCGGCGCCACCGGCTACCTTACCCTGCTGGCCCTGGCGGGCGTCCTGCCGGACCCCGCGCGCACTTGCGCCTTGATCACCAATTGTTTCGTGGCATCCCTGGCCTGGTACCGATTTCACCAGGCCGGCCATTTCGATCGACGCATCCTTCTGCCCCTCGTGGTCACTTCCATCCCCGCCGCCTGGCTCGGCAGTCGACTCATCGTCCCGCTCGAGCTCTACCAATTACTGCTCGGTTTCGCCCTGCTCGCCTCGGCCGTCGCCCTGGTCTTACGACCAGACCACATCCATGCCCACCACTCACACCGAGCACGACCGTGGCCCGTCGCTTTGGGCCTGGGCGCCGCACTCGGTTTCCTCGCCGGCCTGACCGGCATCGGTGGCGGAGTGTTCCTGAGCCCGCTGCTGTTGTTCTTTCGCTGGACGCCGACGAAAACCACAGGCGGTATCGCCGCCGCGTTCATTGTGCTGAATTCGCTGGCTGGCCTCGTCGGCCTGGGCTCGCGCGTGGCGGAGACACCGCCCTGGCTGGCCGCGGTCACTCTCGCCGCGATCGCCGGCGCGCTGATCGGCGTTTACCTTGGAGCCCGGCGCTGGTCGGACACGGCGTTTCGCTGGGCGCTGGCTTGCGTGCTTCTGCTGGCGGGGGCCAAGCTCGGGCTCACCGGAGGCTCGGTCCTGTGGCACCGTTCGCACGTCAACACGATGGCCTCGCGCCCAGCGCAGTCTGATCCGCTCCCGTTCTCGCACCCAACTCACTAACCATCATGCGCGTATTGTTGTTTGCCCATTTGAAGGAACTCACTGGACAGGAACACCTCGACATTCCCTCCACCGGGCCCCTGACGGTCGAAGGATTTTGGACCCGTCTGCTCGATCTCTGTCCGGCCCTGGCCTCTCAGCGACCGCACGTGCGCCTCGCCCGGAACTGGCAATACGCCCAACCCGGGGACCGCTTCGAGCCGACGGATGAACTGGCGCTCATTCCCCCAGTATCCGGAGGCTGACATGGAACCGATCGACATCCAGATCACCCTCGATCGAATCGAGGACCAAACCTCTGCACCCTCGAATGACCCGCGGGTCGGATCGCAACTCGAGTTTCGCGGTCTCGTGCGCGCCGAGGAAAACGGCCAGACAATTGTCGCCCTCGAATATGAAGCCTACCTCCCCATGGCCCGTCGGACCTTGGAAACCCTCGCGCGCGATCTGCTCGCGCGACACCGCTGCCTGGCGGTCCGGGTGATCCACCGCTTGGGTGTGGTGCCGGTCGGTGAAACCGCGATCCTGATCCAGGTCGCCTCCCGCCATCGCCAGGAAGGATTCCAGTTCCTAAAGGAATACATGGACCAGCTGAAAACCGAGGTGCCCATCTGGAAAGTGCGTGCCTTGCCCCTTCTCCCCGCCATACCCGATGCGCCGGCATTAGCCATCTCGGTACTACTGCCATGACCCATTCGCTCGATGACACCCTGGCCCTCGTCCGCCGCACCTGCCAACCCCTGCCGCCCACGCCGGTGCCACTGGCCCAGGCGCTCGGGCGTGTGCTCCGCGAACCGCTTCGCGCCACGGAAGATCTGCCGCCCTTCGATCGCTCGGCCATGGATGGCTATGCCGTCCGCTCCAACGAATCGAGCCGGTCGCTGGTCGTGGTCGATGAACTGCGCGCCGGCGATTGGAAACCGCGCGCACTCGACCCCGGCCAGGCCGTGAGGGTCGCCACCGGCGCGGCCCTGCCTAACGCGGACCTCCGCGTCGTCCCTCAAGAGGACGTCACCCGCTCCGGAGAATCCATCCAACTCCGTCAACCTCCGGAAGAGGGCTGGATCCGTCGCCGCGGCGAGGACGCGCGCCAGGGAGAGATCCTCCTGAATCCGGGCATCCGCCTTGCCCCCGGGCATTTGACCCTCTGCGCCGCGCTCGGTCAAACCACGCTCGCCACGACACGGCTGCCCCGCATTGTCCATCTGACGACTGGCAACGAAATTGTCCCGCCGGAAGCCACCCCCACACTCGGCCAAATCCGCGATTCGAACTCCATCCTCGTCCGCGCACTGCTCGCCGCATGGGGCTTCCCCGTGGAACAGCGAACGGCCGGTGAAGATCTCGACTGCACGCGCGCGGCACTGGCCGAACTCGATCCCGCGTCGATCGATCTGCTCCTGATCTCGGGGGGCTCGAGCGTGGGGGATCACGACATCACCGGTCCACTCCTGGAATCGTTGGGCTACAGGATCCTGGTCCGCAAAACTAACGTCCGCCCCGGGCGCCCCCTCCTCTTTGCTGCGCGTGAAGGTGCTGTCGCTTTCGGATTGCCCGGCAACCCGGTCTCACACTTTGTCTGTTGCCACCTCTATGTTGCGGCCGCGTTACATCGGCTAAGCGGCCAGGCCCCCTCGGACCTCTTCGTCCAGGCTGGATTAACCCGATCGCTCGATCAGGAACCGCACCCGCGGGAATCCCTCTTGCCCGCCCGGCTCGCCTGGGAGCAGGATCGGCTCATGACCGAACCCATCTCCTGGCGTAGTTCGGGCGACGTTACCGCGCTGGCCCGGGTCGAAGCGTTGTTGCGTCTGCCCCCTGGCGTCGGCACCCTGCCAACCGGTGCCCGAGTCGACGTCCTGCCGTTCGTGTGGCCCGGCTCGGACCGCGGCACCCGCGTTTCATGAAACGAAAACTGACCCACCTCGACGAGCGCGGCGCCACCCGGATGGTGGACGTCAGCGCCAAACCGGTTCAAGCCCGCCGAGCCACGGCCATGGCGGTGCTCCATTGTCGACCAGCCACGATACGGCTGTTGCGACAGGCGGCCTTACCGAAAGGGGATGCGCTGGCCGTGGCGAAGGTGGCGGCCATCCAGGCCGTGAAACGCACCGCCGACCTCATCCCGTTGTGTCATCCCCTCCCTGTGGACCATGTAAATCTCGAATTCACAATCCGCCCGAAACACATTGCCATCCGCTGCACCGTGACCACCGCCGCCAGGACCGGCGTCGAAATGGAAGCCTTGACGGGTGCCACGGTGGCCGCTCTGACCCTGTACGACATGTGCAAGGCCGTGGACGGAACCATGGTCATCGACAGCATCCAGGTCCTTGAAAAAATAAAAGCATGAAAATCGGCCGAATCACCCTCAGCGATCGGGTCAGCGCCAGGATCTACGATGATCGCAGCGGGCCCAGCATCGATCACGTCTTGCGTGAGGTCTTCGGTGCGGATGTGGAGATCGAGCCGATCTTGCTCCCCGACGACCGCGAACGCATCTCCGACACTTTGCGCGAAATGGCGGATGTAAGTGGCTGCGATTTCATTGTCACCACCGGCGGCACCGGCATCGGGCCGCGCGATGTCACGCCCGAGGCCACCCTCGCGGTTCTCGAAAAGGAATTGCCCGGTTTCGGAGAAATCCTGCGCTTCACTGCCTTCGAAAAAGTGCCAACGACCATCCTCTCGCGCGCCACCGCTGGCATCCGCGGCCACTCTCTCATTGTCAATCTCCCGGGCAAACCCGAGGCCGTCGCTGGGTGCCTCGCCATCCTGATGCCCGCCATTCAGGAGGGCCTCGCCTTTCTCCGCGACGAAGATCCCCACGCGCTCCCGACTCCTCCATAAGCCGTCATCACGCCATCCATGGAAGGATCAAGCGGCCGATGAACCTTGACTTTCCACGCAATCGCATCGAATGCCAGTGTCCGCGGTCAACTCCAACACTTCCAGTCGGTGTCGCCTGAATGCCGACATCCGCTCCCGGCGCTTCGTCAAACCCCAACCTCATTTCGCGGCCAGGCGCTCGTTCAAATAGGAGTCCAACGCGGCGAAAGCCGTCCCGGGTTGCGCCTCACCGGACCAGTCCTGCCAGAACCGCGCGAGCAAGTTCACCTCCTCGTGTTGTTTCTGCCGCACGTCGCCTTCACTGGTGGCGCCTCGAGGTTGCCAATCCGAACCCAGCGCTTCACGCGCCCGCCGCAGCAGCAGGCTCGAGGCTTCGGTATTCCCCGCTTTCCAGGCCAGATACGCCCGGAGATAGAAGGCGCCGGCGGCTTTCGCGTTGCTCTGGCACACCGCGGTGAGCCGGGTTTCCGCCGTATTCGAATGCCCGCGCAGCAGAGAGACTTCGCCCAGCAGAAACAGCGCGCCCGTTTCGGCCGTGTTGATTGCATGGGCGCGCTCGAGCGAAGCCTCGGCCGCGGCAAGGTCGGCGTCCGTCAAGGCCGATTGCACCCGGATGATTCCCCACTGTTGCCAGGCGCGATGACTCTGGGGGTTGATCGTGCGCAAGGTGGCCAGCGCTTCGAGGGCCTCCCCGGGCGCGTCGCAGGCCGCCAGACTCAGCGCGAGATAATAACGCGCGTCCTCGTGCTCCGGATTCAGGGCGAGCGCCTCGCGGAAGACGGGGATCGCCCGGGATGGTTCCCTCTCCCGCTTGAGCTGGTCCATCGCTGTCCGGTGCAGTTCCCAAAAGCGCAACAACCGTTCGCGGTCGGTCAATCCGGACGCCCCTCCCGCACCCGCCCCGGGTCCTGGCGGAACCGAAGTTAACTTGCGATCGGGCGGAAATGGTATAGGCCCCGGCTCGCCCTCGGTCCAGATCCAGGCGGTGTTGGCTTCGAGATTCTCGACCTGCTGGGTTGCGCCCGCGTGCCAGCGGACTTCGAGCCGGTCGACCCGCGGCGCGTCGCCCAATCCCCAATGCAGCACGCGGCTGTCCTGGGAGAGATAACTCACGCCGGTGACGCTCCGGCGCAAACCCACCCCTTCGATCCAGGCAATCGCTGTCGATCCTTCGGCATGGGCCATCGCTTGGGCTTCGGCGTTCCGCGCCCGCAGCTGCAGCTTGATCCAATTGCCAGTCACGCGCTCGTTGCGAAACAATCGAACACCCTCATAGAGATCGACAATGGCCAGATCGAGATCCCCATCGTTGTCGTAATCGGCAACTGCGAGTCCACGGCTGACGTGGGGTGTCGCCAGGGTCGGGCTGAGCGGTGCCTGATCGTGGAATGACTGACCCTGACGATTCCAAAACAGGAATGGCACCTGGGGCTTGAGCTTCCGGGGCGGCGGCCCTGCTTCCTCGAGGGTGTTGCCGTTGACACATACCAGGTCGAGCCAGCCGTCGTGATCGAGATCGGCAAAGGCACTTCCCCAGCCCACTCGAGGAAGCGAAATCTGTCCCAGCCCTTTCTGGTCGGCAATATCCATGAACCGCAGTCGGTTGGTCGAGGTGGGCCCGAGGTTGACCCAAAGATTTTCATACATCCCGTTCTCCTGAGCCACCCAGTGCGCGACGAACAGATCGTCGTCGCCATCCCGGTCGAAATCGCCCGCGGCCAAACCCATGGCGCTGCGATAATCGGCGACCCACGCCGCGTGGCTGATCTCAACGAACCGCCCTTCCCGATTATGGTAAAGCACGTTGTCCGAGACATCGTTAGCCACATACAGCTCGAGCCACCCGTCCTGGTCGAAATCGTGCCACAACGCGCCCAGGCTGCGGCCGGCGGGATTCTCCACGCCGAGTTCGGCAGCGACATCAGTGAAGGTGCCATCGGCGTTTTGCCGATACAGGGCGTTTCGCCCCCCGGGATACGACGCCGGATTCAGCGTGAATGGCACCGCCGTTCCGAGTTGATTGGACACCACGTCCCGGTCCGACTCGTTCCCCACATACTCGACGTAGGCGCAAACATACAGATCCAGCCGCCGATCGTTGTTGAAATCGCCCCAGCTCACGCCCGACCAGAATCGCCGCGGCGCCTCGAGCCTCGCATCCACTACGAACGCGCCGGTCCCTCCCTCGTTCCGCAACAACCGCAACTCCTGATAACCGCTGATCGCAAGGTCCAACCAGCTGTCTCCGTCATAGTCACCCCACGCGGCGCCCATGCCGCGCAGGCGCAACTCAGGAAAAGCAGCCACCCGCCGGAACGTTCCGTTCCCCAGGTTTTCGTACAGGGCGCACGGAAGGAGTTCGCTGTCGGGCAAATTCAATGCGCCGCCGGCCGACACCAGGAAGAGGTCCTCGTCCCCATCGTTGTCGAAGTCACCCCAGGCCAGGCCCGGTCCCATGTCTTCGGGAAGCTGCGAGGTGCGGTGCCCCGCGAAATTCCGGAAACCATCGAGACCGGCGGCGAAGGTCACATTCGTCCAGAGCGGGCGTGGCGCACCCGGCGGGAGCGCGCGCGCCAATTCACTGGTGATGCTGTCCGAGGTTTCATCGGGCCGGTAGGAAACCGGCCGACTCCGATGCCAGGCATCCCAGGTGATGCCCGCCCCGGCAAGCAGCGCCACAACCAGGGTGGCGACTGTCCAGCGCAGCCGCCGCCGGCGTGGACTCAGCGGTGCGTTCATAGAGACGCGGCCCGGGGTTCGGCTTGGACTTTGACGCGAATGGTGGTGCGGGCGATCTCGGTGACCGGCGCAGTGAGCGTATTGGTTTCGCCAAAGAGATAATTCAGAAGAAATTGGTCCACCTTGCGATAATTCAAGGCGACATCGATCCGGTACTCGCCGGCCATAACCGGTGCGATCACCGGCGGAGTCGGGATCACCAGCGACCCATCGGCCGAACCGTTGCCGGCGCCGTCGGGTGTGCCGGTCACCTCGGCGGACACCACGCCAGAGCACGGCACGTCGAACTGCACGCTGTCCGAGTATCCAGGAAACAGCGCGCGCCGGAACCGGACGCCCACCATTTCCCAGAGGTTATGACGATCGATAAGATTGCCGTGCTGATCGACCGGCTCGGCCTTGAACAGGAACGTGCCCGGCTCGAGGAAATGCCGTTCATCACGCTTCCCGGAGGTCCAGATGGTCTGACCGGTGTCATCCACCACCGTGATCTCGAGCCAGCTTTGAATAATGTCCAGCGGCCCGGTCGGAAAGTCGTGCCCCACCTTGTTCGAGGCCATCACCACCCGCAGCGGAATACTCTGGCCGACCGCCACTGCCTCGGGGGAGGAAGCGACGAGCTTCACGATCGGGCCGTGCGACCATTTGTCTCGAATCTCGGGAATTTCGAACTCGCCGCGCAACCATTGCTCAGTCAACGCGAGCTGGGTCTCCCACCCCTCGAGCTGATTCTTCAAAGCCACTGGCATGATCGTGTTCGCCGCGATGAACCGGTGACTGCGATGCTTGCCGTCTCGCGGCGTCCGGTTGTAATCGAGGGCATCGCCCGCGGCCGGATCACGCGACTCGACCAGCGGCATGTGGCATTCGCGGCATTCGACCGTCTTGAGCGGGTCACCCTGTTGATTCCAGTGGCTGGCTGCCCAGTTATCGTATTGATTCTGGAGCTGCACCCAGCCGACGCGGTTGACCTCCGCGTCGATGAACTGCTTGTGACACGCGGCGCAATACTCGGGTTTCTTAAAAGCGCGTTTGGCGAGCAAGTTGTGCTCGGCCGGATAGCTCCGGATCAGGAAGTCCCGCAACACCCGGCTCCAGCCGTTGGTGGACCATTGCCAGAGATACTCGCGTGGCTGCGTCACCGTGTAGTTGGCGTTGCCTTTGACGTCCGTCTCGCGGATGGCGTGACAGGCCAGGCAAGAGACGCCCTCCTGATAGCCGTGCAGCCCCGTGAGGTTCTCGACAAAAATATTCTTCGTGCCGGAGAAGAGTGAGATCGGATCATGGCAGCCCCCGCAATAACGCGTTGATTCCGCCCCGTTCTGTTTCGCCATCACCTCCTGGATCCCCAGGAACACCGTGTCCATCGCCGCATACCGATGCGCGCTCGGCAACCATTCCTCCACGATCTGTTCGTGGCATCCCGCCGTGCCGCATGAATGCGACCCCGCCAACGACCGGGCGTCGAAGGCCCCGCCGGTGTCCGTGCGCGCCAGGCTCGGCGCAAACGGCCGGTTCGTGCCGTAGAGATAGCTGTAATCATCCGGGAACACGTTCGTATATTCGCTCCCGCGATAGCTCCAGGTCATGACCCCGCCCACCGCCAGCAACCCCACCGCGCCCGCCATCCCCCACATCCAATATCCCGCCGGCCCCGCCGTGAAGCGCGTGGTCCATTGCTTCCACAGCACCGCGGCCAGGTGCGGCGCCACCCCACCCAGCATCACGAACGTCGAAAGCAAATGCACCCGCCGCCAAAACGGCGTCGTGCGCACCCCCACCAGGGCTTCGATCATCAGGACCAGGCCCGAAACCGATACGATGAACAGTCCCGCCACCGCCACCCAACCCAGCAACGTGATGTGCGATGCCGCATACCGACGGTAATCCGCCACGTGCCGCATCACATACCATCCCAGCGGCAATAGCGTCAGCGCCCCCAGCGCCGTGTGCACCAGCACCCCCCACTGCACCGCCGGATGAAACGGCGCGAAAGAAATCGCCAGCCCGCTCACCGCCAGAAACAAGAGTATCGCCATCGACGCCCGCGCCAACCACGACGCCCAGCCGGTCCGCAGTACCGGCTCGGCCGCGGCGAGTGGGTGAGGGGAGGATGGTGGCTCGACTGGAGGAAGACCTGGGTTCGGGTTCATGGCGCAACGCGATAAAACGGGTTCGATCGGACGCGCCTAGGATGTGGCACAGAACGCAACCAGGGCTTGATCTGCGTCAATGTTTGCTTCTTTCCATGATGTAATGTGGTAATGAGTGCAGCCCCTGGGGCGGAGTGGATTCCCCAAGGGGCCAATGGCGGCGAACTGCAAGGGCGTGGCGCCGATTCAACGATTCACCGGTGGCCCCCAACGTCAACATCCCCCAGGCCCCCGTCACCCCGCGCCAGTGTTGCAGACGATTGCCGGTGGGGCGCAATCCCGGCGTCGGCCATTGCACAGCATTGCCCGTGGGGCGGCTGCCCAATTCCTCGGCGGTTCCACACCGATTGAGGGATGCCTGGATCCGGTTTCGGAGAAGCGAGTGTTGCACATCATTGCTCGTGGGGCAGTTCGGCCCTCAGAAGCGTTGCACATCGTCGCCAGTGGGGAATCGTTGGAAGTGTTGCACAGCGTTTCAAGTGGGGCGTTGGCCCATGATTCAGTGTTGCACAGTGTTTCAAGGAATCTTTTTACACACCCGGGTGGGTTGGAGGGGCCGCGTCAGCCCTGACAACGCACGCGAACGCGTCAAAAACGAAAAAACGCGCACCATTTCTTCCTTTTCTATCGTTTTGCTGAGGAAATCCGCAAATGCGAGCGCAGAAACCGTACAGATTTTCGGCCATTTCCTGACCGGAAAAAACGCACTTCGCGAAATCGCCGCCGATCTGAACTTGATCAGGATTTTACAGGCCGGGAAACCCGGCGACGATCCCCCAGTTCTCGGTCGATACGCGCAGCGGGAGCGAGCTGGCTGGCATCGACGGCGAATGCCGGTGATCCGATCACCAGATCCACGATCCTACATTTTGATGTGCGCCATTGGCCCGTAGCGGCGACGTATTTGCCCCAGGACGCGTCGACCTCACCAGTCAGCTACCTCCATAGCGGACACTGGAATTCGGGCGACCAAAGCTCGCCAAAACGAATCCTAGAGCGAATGCGGGGCATCCGGCGGATCGAATCGCGATCAACAGACCCTGCGGAACCGGCGTCGAAGCGGTCCGCCAACTTACCGACACGATCGAACACGCTCGAACGATGGACGGGCCGTCCAGGATAACCAGCCTGCCCGGGCCGCTCCGGCAGGTCTCGGACCGGTTTGCGACCTGCCTCGGGGTAGTCCTCGCGCTCAGATCGACACGAAAAAGCCCCTCGAAGCCTGATCGAGGGGCGTTGACGGGGATCTCGGGGGGCTACTTGGCCGTCACGAGCGACAGCGCTCGCTGGAAGAACCGAGCCCGACCCAGGACCCGGCGGGTGATCTTCGCGGCCTGTGTGTCCGACAGCTTGAATGCCACCTTCAGCTCACCCGCGATCTCGTCCTTGCCCTTTCCTGTCAGGAATAGATAGGTGGCGAGGCCTGCCTTCCCGGCCTTCAGTTCCTCCACCGTGGCGGGCAGCCGGTCAGCGGGTTCCTTCGCCCGCTTCGCCGCCTTCGCTGGTTTCGCCGGTTCGCTCTTTGGCTGGGTCTTTGTCTTCGGGGCCTTGGGGGTCGCTTCCTTTTTCGATTCTGTTCCGTTCTTCATGTTGCCTTTCGTTGTTCGGGCGGTCATCGCGCCGATCCATGAGCCTCGCTCGGGTGACTCAGGGTGAATGTCCAACGGATTCCATGACGCGATTGCGGAAAGCCGGACCGGCTAATCCCCCTGGCGGACAGCGTTCGATAGCGCTCGGGCTGGTTCTCGGGCTGGCCCAGGCGGAGTCTCGCGCAGGTAACAATCGCTGGTAGCGACTTCGAGCGACAGGCGACGGGCAACCTCGATGGCCCCCCGCTTGTAAACGCAGACACAGATAAGATCACCGGCACCATCGCGAACTGCCCAAAACCGCGTCCGGCCGTGCTTGGTGACGGTGACCGGGCTCATGACAGGGGAATCCACCCGCCGTTGTGTTCCCGGATCGCCTCGTCATAGGTCGATTCGATGACCGATTGAAGCGTGTCGCAGTAAACGTCCCGGTGACAGGCCAAGACCATGGAGTCGGCCTTCCGCCCGCGCCATGCCTCGACCAGCCAGACCGTGTAAGTGTCGTCGGGTTCGTAGGCAATGATGAGCGTCCAGGCCCGGCCGCGCTTGCCGTTGACCCGGGCCTGGAGCCCAACCTCGTAATCGACGAAGCCCAGCCCCGGCTCCGACACCAGCCTCGACGGTCGACTCGATCGGTATTCACCTTCTGCCTCCGCGCAGCGGTAGGTGAACTGATTGGCGCCGACATACGTGAACGCCCCGGCGAGGCCGAGTCCCCCGGCCTGGGCGAT
>JAHDYP010000153.1 GCA_023383055.1 Verrucomicrobiota bacterium
GTTGTCGATTTTGCGCGAGCGGGCTGGCGGGATGGAAACGCAACTTGACGGCGGATGAGATTGTGGGGCAGGTGCTGGCGGCCGAGCGGGCCGCTCGCACGCAGCATGCGGTTCCCGCGAGTGAACCCGGAGGCAGCCGCGCGGCGCGCACCGGGCGATGGATCCACAACCTGGTGATTATGGGGATGGGGGAACCGTTTGCCAACTACGAGCATCTGCTCAGGGCGCTGCGGATCCTGAATGCCCCGTGGGGCGGTCGTTTGGGGGCGCGCAAGATCACGGTTTCCACCAGTGGATTGGTGCCGCAGATCCTGCAATTCGCGAAGGAGCCCGAACAGTTTGGACTGGCCATTTCTTTGCATGGCACGACGGACGTGGTGCGGGACAAGATCATGCCGGTGAACCGGAAGTACCCGTTGCGGGAGCTGATTCCTGCGTGTGAGGCCTATGTCAAAGGCAAAGGGCGCCGGCTGACGTTCGAGTACATTCTCATTGGCGGTATCAACGACCGGCGGGAGGATGCGGAGCGATTGAGCGCGCTGGCCCGTCGGCTGAACGCCATGGTTAATCTCATCCCCTACAACGAGGTCCAGGGGTTGCACTGGCGACGACCTTCCGAAGCGGAGCAGGAGGCATTTCTGCGCGTGGTTGAAAGGCAGCGAGTTCCGGTCACCCTGCGTCGGGAGAAGGGGCGCGACATTGATGCCGCCTGTGGCCAGCTTCGACTGCGAACCGAGCGTGAGGGAGAGCCTCACCACAAGTGACGCGGCGATCCCGCCCACCCCCGGGTGGGTTGGGAAGGGTGCTCAGGCCGGCTCCGACTCGGAGCAGACCCGGCGGAGCATTAAACCGAGCTTGAAACGAGACTTATGGTTGTTATCGTGCTGACTTACGATTCGGCTGGCGCATGGGCCGGGGCCCGGATCGATTTGTCACATGGCTGAGTTTCACACTGGGCGGACAGGCAGCGGGTGGGCCGGAGTCGGGATATTCCGGTTCGTGGGCGCATTGGTGGTTAGTGGTCTTGCTGCGGTGGCGGAGGGGGCGATCGACTTCAACACCCAGATTCGGCCACTGCTTTCGAGTCGGTGCTATTCCTGCCACGGTCCGGACGAGGAGTCCCGCAAGGCGGGGCTGCGGATCGATCTGGCGGGAGAAGCCCGGCGAGAGCGGGAGGGGGTATGGCCGATCAAGCCGGGCCGGCCGGACGAGAGTGAAGTGGTGGTCAGGATCGTGACGAAGGAGGCGGCGGATGTCATGCCGCCGCCCAAGGCCGGGGGACGGCTGGCCGAGGCGGAGGTTGAGTTGATCCGGCGCTGGGTTGCGGAAGGCGCTCCTTACGCGGAACACTGGGCCTGGCGGAAGCCGGAGCGACCGGTCGTGCCGGCGGTGCGACAGGCTGCTTGGCCGAGGAACGAGATTGATAATTTTATTCTGGCCGGGCAGGAGGCGCGGGGGTTGGCACCATCGGTTCAGGCGGACGGTCATACCCTGGCCCGACGGCTATCGCTGGATCTCACCGGTCTGCCCCCCCGAGTGGGGCAGGGGGACGAATTGATGGCTCTTTCCGATGAGGCTGCGTATGAGCGGCTGGTCGATCAGCTGTTGGGCTCGCCACATTTTGGCGAGCGTTGGGCGCGGGTCTGGCTGGATCTGGCTCGTTACGCCGATTCCGCCGGGTATGGTTCAGACCCGCTCCGGCCGAATCTGTGGCCTTGGCGGGACTGGGTGATTGGGGCGTTGAACCGCAACCTGCCGTACGATCAATTCACGATCGATCAACTCGCCGGGGATTTGATTCCGGGCGCGGTGGTGGATCAGATTGTGGCCACCGGGTTCAACCGGAACACGATGACCAACACGGAGGGGGGCACGGATGACGAGGAATATCGGGTGGCGGCAGTGAAAGACCGGGCCAACACAACGGCGCAGGTCTGGATGGGTTTAACCCTGGGTTGCGCCCAGTGCCATACGCACAAGTACGATCCGATTTCTCAGCGCGAGTATTACCAGTTCTACGCGTTCTTCAACCAGACGGAGGACCATGATCAACCCGACGAGCGGCCGACACTTCCGCGGCCCACCCCGGAGGAGGAACTGCGAATGGAGCAGCTCCGGGCACGGATTGCCGAACTCGAGGATCGGCGCGCGAGGAATTCCCCTGAATTGGATCGTGATTTGGCGGATTGGGCGGAGGCGCAACGGCGCGGAGTGGACTGGCGGATACTGAAGCCGGTTGAGGCGAATTCGCGGGCCGGTGTCGAGCTCACGTTGTTCGAGGATGGATCCCTGTTGACGCGGGGTGGGGCCGGTGGAGACACCTACGCGGTGACTGTGCCGATGGAGTTTACTAACGTGACCGCCTTCCGGTTCGAGTCGCAGTCCGCCGGAGTATTCGCACGGGAAGGGGGAGCTCAAGTCGGCGGCGCTCCGCCGGTGCTGGCCGAGTTGCGAGTGGTGATGCGGGCCGCCCGGGCGGAGATTCCGCGAGCCAGGTATGTCCGGATTGAGCTGCCTGGTCCCAGGCGGGTGCTATCGCTGGCGGAGGTGGAGGTGCTGCGAGCTGGTGTGAATTACGCCATGGGTGGAGCCGCCTCCCAATCCAGCACGAACGGGGTGGCGAGCTCCGATCTCGCGGTGGATGGTAAGGCCGACGGGGATTATGCCGTGGGGTCTGTGAGTGAGACCCTTCCGGAGGATGCTCCCTGGTGGGAGGTTGATCTTGGCGCGGAGCAGGCGATCGAAGAGATTGTGGTTTGGAATCGGACCGACAATGGCTTGGGCACGCGAATGACGGATTTCAAGGTGGTTGCCCTGGGATCGAACCGTGAGGAAGTCTGGGGCAAGTCCGTGGGGGCGGCACCCAATCCTGCGGTTTATTTGCGGCTTCCGGCGGAAACGGAGCTCGTGCTGCAGAACAGATCAAGCCGGTTTGGGCACCGGGATCATGGGGTGCAGGAGCTCACCGAGGACACTTCTGGCGGGATGAACGGCTGGGACCCGGGTTCCACGCAGGGGCGAACGGAGGTGGTGGCCTTTGAGGTTCAGGGCAATCCGGTGCGGGAGATCGGAGCGCGGCTGACGTTCCTGCTTACGGTGAAAGGGGGTACGGGCCGCGACCTGGGCCGGTTCCGGCTGTCGGCCACCACCGAGCCGCATCCGGTCAGGGAGTTGCCGGAAGTGTTGCGCGAGATCCTCGCCCTGCCTGAAGGCAGCCGCACGTCCGCGCAGCTCAATTTGCTCCGGGATTTCGTCCGGGAGTTCGCCCCTTCATTGGCCGAGGTCGACCGTGAACTGCGCCGGGCGCGGCAGGAACTGGACTCGGTGAAGCCTTTGGCGTTACCGATCATGCGTGAGCTTGGGGCCGACCGGCGACGCTCCACCCGGATCATGCACAAGGGCAGCTTCCTGGATCCGGGCGAGGAGGTCGAACCGGGAATTCCAGCCGCGTTCCATCCCTGGCCGGACGGAGCGCCGAGGAATCGGCTGGGACTGGCTCATTGGCTGGTGAGTCGCGAGAACCCGCTGACGGCGCGGGTGGCGGTCAACCGTTTATGGGCGCGTTTGTTTGGAGTTGGCCTGGTGGAGACCGAGGAGGATTTTGGCACTCAAGGAAGCCTGCCCAGTCATCCTGAACTGCTCGACTGGCTGGCGGTGGAATTCATGGACCGGGGCTGGGATCTCAAGGCGATGATACGCCTGATGGTGACCAGTGCGACCTACCGACAATCAGCGGTGGTCACAACCGGGTTGCTTGGCGATGACCCGCGCAATCGGTGGCTTGCGCGGGCACCGCGGCTTCGTCTCGAAGCCGAGATGGTGCGGGATCAGGCTCTGGCCTTGGCCGGATTGATCAGCCTGAAGTTGGGCGGGCCTTCGGTGTTTCCGCCGCAACCGGATGGATTGTGGCGTGCCGCATTCAACGGTGAACGCGATTATCCGACGAGCACCGGGGAGGATCGGTATCGCCGCGGGCTTTATGTGTTCCTGCGTCGGACGGTGCCCAACCCGACGCTTTCGATCTTCGACGCGCCCAGCCGCGAGTCGTGCAGTTTCCGGCGGCTGCCGACCAACACACCGCTTCAGGCATTTGTCACCTTGAATGATCCGGTGTATGTCGAGGCGGCTCAGGGGCTGGCGCGGCGGATTGTGCGGGAGAGCGGGCCGGGTCTGCGTGAGCGGGTGCGTTACGGATTGCGGCTCTGTTTGGGGCGGCCGCCGACGGCGGCGCAGGAGGAAATCCTGGCGCGGCATTTCGAGGAGGAGCTGGCACATTATGGCCGGGATGAAGACTCGGCGCGAAAGCTGGCCGCTGAGCCGCATGCATCACCTGAGCGCGGCCCGGGGGTGGCGGAGTTGGCGGCCTGGACCAGTGTCGCCAATGTGCTTTTGAATCTGGACGCTTTATTGAACCGCGGATGAACCCGAACCTGTTTCAGCACCGGGCGATCAGTCGTCGCCAGTTTTTCCGCCACTCCGGTTTCAGCCTTGGGGCGATGGCGCTCGGTTCGTTGTTGGGCCGGGTGGCACCCATCCGTGGGAGCGCCTCGGTGGCTGAGGGACCGGGGTTGCCGCACTTCGCGCCCCGCGCCAAGTCCGTCATTTATCTGCATATGTCGGGCGCGCCGCCGTCGCTGGATTTGTTCGACTGGAAACCGAAGCTGGCGGAGCTGCATCTCCAGCCGTGTCCGGAGTCGCTGCTTGAGGGGAAGCGTTTTGCGTTCATCAAGGGCGTTCCCAGGCTGCTGGGATCGCCCTATCGCTTCGAGCAGCATGGGCAGGCCGGGGCGTGGGTGAGCGAAGTGCTGCCGCATTTCGCGGCGATTGCGGACGACGTCACGATCGTCAAATCGATGTCGACGAATCAATTCAACCATGCCCCGGCGGAATTGTTCATTTATACCGGTGCGCCCAACCCCGGTAATGCGTCGATGGGTTCGTGGGTGACCTACGGGTTGGGCAATGAGAACCGTGACGTGCCTGGTTTCGTGGTGTTGCTTTCGGGCGGGACCGACCCGACCGGGGGCAAGAGCCTCTGGGGAAGCGGGTTTCTCCCCTCGGTGTACCAGGGGGTGCAATGCCGTTCGGTTGGGGAACCCATTCTTTACGCGGATAATCCGCCGGGGATGGACCGCGGCAGCCGTCGGCGAACGCTCGACGCACTCGAGAAGCTCAATGCGATCGAGGCGCGTGATTACGGGGATCCGGAGACGCTGACGCGGATGCAGCAGTATGAGCTCGCCTTCCGGATGCAAATCGCGGTTCCCGAGCTGTTTGATATCTCGCGCGAGTCACCGGCCATGCTGGCTTGCTACGGCGCGGAGCCCGGCGCGGCCAGTTTTGCGAACAACTGTCTGCTGGCCCGTCGGTTGGTCGAGCGGGGAGTTCGGTTTGTGCAACTCTACGACTGGGGTTGGGACATCCACGGCACGGGTGCGCACGACGATTTGCTGGTGCACTTTCCGAGGAAATGCCGGGAGATCGACCGGGCGGCGGCCGCGCTGGTCCAGGATCTCAAGCAGCGGGGGTTGCTGGACGAGACTCTTGTGATTTGGGGTGGGGAGTTTGGTCGCACCCCGATGAATGAGGCGCGCGGCGGCTCGATTTTCCTGGGACGCGATCACCATCCCAACTGCTTTACCATTTGGATGGCGGGGGGAGGTGTTCGGGGGGGGTGTGTTTACGGCGAAACCGACGAACTGGGCTACGACATCGTGGAGGGCGAGGTGAGTGTGCGGGATTTGCAGACGACGGTGCTGCATCTGCTCGGCCTGGATGCGCATCGGTTGTCGTTTCGCTATCAGGGCCTCGACCAGAAGCTGATTGGACCGACGGGAGAGGGACGGGTCATCAAGGGAATCCTGGCCCATTCGGTGTGACAGTTCGGCGGGTTTTCCGGGTGATCCGGATTCAATCGAGGACGATGCGGTCCTCGAAATGACGGAAGATCGTGGTCTGGCCGGCGTTGCTGGCGGGTTTGGCGCCAAGGCCCAGGCGGGATTTAAGCTGGTCGAAGAATGTCTGGCTCTTGGTCTCGAGGCCAACGCCGATGAGGGCATAGACCCGTTGCCAGTAAAAGCTGTCGGTGCGTTCGATGTTCATCAGTTCCTTGTGGAACCCCTGGATTTCGTGCTGGCGCTCGCGCATGTTCCGCACAAAGGCCTGGGTGTCCAGGGCTTCGTGGGTGAAGCTATCGATGAACATGGCAGCGTGGACCAGGGGGCAGACGAGTTCCTCGGTGGCGGAGTTGATGAAGTAGAGCTGTGCGATCTCCAGTTTGATGGCGGTCAGGATGTTCTCCTTGCTGGCGGGCAACTGCGACGGGTTGCGGCGGCCACCGCGTTTGTCACCCTCTCCGAGCACCTCCAGATATCTTCGGATGTAGTCCTGAGCTTCCTGTGACGTCATACGCGGTGTTTTTGATTGCTCGATCGGTCCCGGCCTGCGCGATGGATTCGGAACAGACCTGGCGCGCGTCTGCCCACTATCAGGACTGAATCATGCGCCAAAGGCGACGACGGGGAACTCAGCAAGCACTCTGCCACGAGGTTACCGGTGGCGGGCGATCATCCTCGCGGGAGACGTGGGGGCCCGGTGGTGCGGTGGGGCCCGCGATAAAAGGAGTGGCTTCAGCGAATCCGGCGTGGCAGAGTACGGCCTGATTGGGGCCATGTCATGGATTGATGATTGGGTGGCGGGGTTGGCGCGCCGGTTGGTGCGCCTGGGGTTGGGCATCTACTTTCGCCGCATCGAGCGGTTCAACGCTGAGCGCGTGCCGTTGACCGGCCCTGTCCTGTTCGCTTCGAATCATCCGGGCTCCATTACTGACGCCTTTCTGATCGGGACAGCACTGAAGCGGCGCGTGGGGTTCGTGGGGACGGTTCAACTCTTTCGCTGGCAGCCGTTGGCGCGGCTATTGAAGGCTTGCGGGATTATTCCGGTGAATCGCGTGAAGGATGATCCTCGGGCGATGCGGACGGTGTTGGAGACCTTCGAGGCCTGCTATCGGGTATTGGAGGCGGGAGGTGCCGTCGGGATTTTTCCGGAGGGCGTCACGTACAACGATTCCTTGATGCGGCCCATGAAGAGCGGGACGGCTCGGATGGCTCTCGAACTCGAACAGCGGCATGGAGGTCAATTGGGCTTATGGATTGTGCCGGTGGGGATCAGTTACTCCGGGAAGGAGAGGTATCGGAGTGAAGTGCTCTTGCGATTTGGCGAGCCGATCCGAGTGCGCGGTTGGCTGGGCGATCCCGGCACGAGTCGGAAAACAGCCATCCAAGGATTGAGTGACGAGATTGCTCGGCGAATTCGGAGTCTGATACTGCAACTTCCGGAGCTAGCCCAGGCGCGGTTGGTCAAGGCAGTGGCGGGCCTCTACCTGGAGCGACTGCGGAGCGCGGAGCGGAGGTCCTGGACTCAGGCCGAGGAACTGGCGAGCACTCAGAGGATTGCGGAGTGGGTGGAGTATTTTCGGCGAAATGAGCCGGATCGGGTGGCTGCCTTTGCCGCGCGGCTGGAAAGGTATCAGCAGCACTTGAAGCGATTGAGCCTCGAAGATCCAATGGTGGGGGCGATGAGCCGGAGCGGCTTAGCGGGCCTGGTGCTCAGCCCGGTGCGGGGAGCCATGGCAATCCTGGGTTTGCCGATTGCGGTATATGGCTGGGTTCATCGGCTGCTTCCGGCGTGGGTCGTGGGTTGGGTCGTGCGCCGATATACTATCAAGGGTGCCCGCAAAGCCCAAACACCCCATGTGACTTTATTGGCGGGGGCGGTAGTATTTGGCGGGGCTTACCTGATGTATGCCGGGATGGCGCACTGGATTTGGGGTTGGCCGGTGAGCTTGGTATATGCCTTGAGCCTGCCGTTGGCCGGATTGTTCGCCCATGCATACCTGCGCTGGATGGGGAGTGTGCCATTGTGGATCAGGGGACAGATGCTGCGATTTCGTGCGCCTTGGTTGGTTTGGCGGCTCCAGCGGGAGCGGGAGCATTTGATCCGGGAGATTGAGGCGGCGCGCATCGAGATCCCGGGGACCGGCTAGTTTCATCTTGCGAGGAAGGGAGCAGATCTGTTACAAAAAGGCTCACTTATGGCAGCAATCGGGCGATTTCAAAAAGGCGACGACACTTTCTACGCGAAGGTGGTCGATGGGGAACTCTTTCGCCTTCAAGGGGATGTGTTTGGATCGCCTTCTTATCAGAAAAAGCCGATTCCGCTGAAGGGGGTTCGGACCTTGGTGCCCGTGGTGCCGACCAAAGTCATCGCGGTGGGACTGAACTACGCTGATCATGCTCGCGAATCCGGCAAGCCGCTGCCCAAAGAACCGTTGTTTTGGCTCAAGGCCCCGACCTCGTTGATTCCGGATGGCGGTAAGATTGAAGTGCCCTTTGCCCAGCATCGTACCGATTATGAGGCGGAGTTGGCGATTGTCGTTGGGCGGCGAATCCGGAATGTGACCCCGGCGGCCGCGGCGCGGTACATCTTCGGTTACACGGCAGCGCAGGATGTCAGCGACCGGACCATCCAGAATTCGGAGACGCAGTGGGCGCGGTGCAAGTCATTTGACACGTTCACGCCGGTTGGGCCGTATGTGGAAACGAAGATCGATCCGCACGATCTGACGATTCAGCTGTTTCAGAATGGGCAATTGCGGCAGAACTCGAACACCAGCCAGCTCATTTTCAATGCCTATCACCTGGTGAGTTTTATCTCCACCAACATGACGCTGCTGCCGGGGGACATCATTCTTACGGGAACGCCGAGCGGAGTGGGGCCGATCGAATCCGGCGATCGGCTTGAGGTGCGGATTCAGGGATTGGCGCCGCTGATCAACACGGTGAAGTAGCGGCACGGGCGGCGTTGGGTCTTCAAGGAATCGCCCGGAGATTCAGGAGGCGGTCGCAGCCCCACCGATCTCGATCTCAAGGGGGCCATGGCACCGGGAATCCCGCATGGGGGCGAGTGTGTGATCATGACGGCCGGCTGACTTGCCATGGTCCGCCCATAAACCTTGGCTTTTGAATAACGAACATGAATTGGACTCAGACTTTCATACCGACACTGAAGGAAGTTCCAGCCGACGCTGAAATCGTCTCCCATCAGCTGTTGTTGCGTGCGGGGTTGATTCGGAAACTGACCGGAGGCCTATACACGTTTCTGCCGTTGGGTTTGCGTGCCCTCCGCAAGGTGGAGCGCATTGTGCGGGAGGAGATGGACCGGGCGGGGGCGCTCGAGGTGTTGATGCCGGCGCTGCAGCCGCCGGAGATCTGGCAGAAGAGCGGCCGCTACGAGAGCGCCCGGGACGTGTTATTCAAGGTTCGGGACCGGGCGAAGAAGGAGTGGCTGCTCGGGCCGACGCACGAGGAAGTCATCACGAGTCTCGTGGCCGGGGAGGTGAACTCGTATCGGCAGTTGCCCCGGAACTTCTACCAGATTCAGACCAAGTTCCGGGACGAGATCCGGCCGCGGTTTGGATTGATGCGGGCCAAGGAATTCGTGATGAAGGATGCCTACAGTTTTGACGCGACCGACGAGGCGGCCCAGGTCAGTTACCAGAAGATGTACGATGCCTACGTCCGGATCTTTCAGCGTTGCGGGTTGAAGGCGATGCCGGTCGAGGCGGACACGGGGGTCATGGGGGGCAAGTTCTCTCACGAATTCATGGTGCCGGCCGAGACGGGCGAAAACGAGGTGGTCTACTGCGAGGGATGCGGCTATGCGGCCAATGTCGAGAAGGCAGTAAGTTGCGTGCCGGCGACAACGGGCGAGGGGGCGGCCTCGATTGGCGAACTCGAGCGCTTTGCCACGCCCGGGGTGTCGACCATCGAGGCGCTTACGCGGTCGCCTTATGAGGTGGCGGGGGACCGACAGATCAAGACGTTGGTGTACATGGTTGCCGGCAAGCCAGTGTTGATCTTGCTGCGGGGAGACCACCAACTGAACGAGGCCAAACTGACGGGAGTGCTTGGCGTCGCCGATTTTCGGCCCGCCACGGCAGAGGAGATCTTTGACGCCTTGGGTGCCCACCCGGGCAGTCTCGGGGCCGTGGGCGTCAAGGAACTGAATGTGTGCGCGGATGAGCTATTGCGCGGCGCGGTCGGCATGACCACGGGGGCGAACGAGGACGGGTTCCATCTGCGGGGCGTTGAGGTGGGGCGAGACATTGAGGTCAAGCAATGGGGTGACCTCCGGTTGGCGGCGGTGGGGGAGCCCTGCAACCATTGCGGCAAGCCGTTGAAAGTGCGGCGGGCGATCGAGGTTGGGCACGTGTTTAAATTGGGCAGCAAGTACAGTGAAGCGTTGGGGGCGCTCTTTCTGGACGAGTCCGGCAAGCAGCAGCCCGCCATCATGGGCTGTTACGGAATCGGAGTAACGCGGACCTTGCAGGCGGTGATTGAGCAGAGCCACGACAAGGACGGAATCATCTGGCCTTTGCCGGTGGCGCCGTATCAGGTATGCATCACCCCCTTGAGCGTGTCGCCGGAAAGCGCGGTATTTCAGCTCGCCCAGGCCATCCACAAAGCGCTCATTGAAGAGGGTGTGGAAGTTTTGCTGGATGACCGGGATGAGCGTCCCGGGGTGAAGTTCAAGGATGCCGATCTGGTCGGGTTTCCCTTGCGACTGGGGATTGGCGAGAAGTCGCTGGCGCGGGGTGAAGTGGAGCTGAAGCCGCGCGGAGGGCAACTCATTGCGGTTAAGAGTGAGAACGCGGTGACGAAGGTCTTGGAGTGGCTTGAGGGAAACCGTGTGTAACCGCGGATGGCATGGGAGCGTCCAAGAGTCGGGAAATGCGCTGATTAGCCTTGACGAATGGGGCGATGAGCCTGCTTGGTAACACCTGTGCCTGGAAAGGCACAGTTGACCTGGCAGCAGTCGCCAAATAGGTTGGACTCAGCATTGGAACTCAGTTACTCGAGACACATATGACATTGACGAACGATCCTCGGGCGCCGCGGCGTCTGAAAGTGGTGCACGGATTCACGCTGATCGAATTGCTGGTGGTGATTGCCATCATCGCGATTCTGGCAGGCATGTTGTTGCCGGCGCTGTCCAAGGCCAAAGCCAAGGCCCAAGGCATCCTGTGCATGAACAACACGAGGCAATTGCTCCTGGCCTGGAAGCTCTATGCCGGGGACAACAACGACTTGTTCCCACCCAACGAAGACAATCAATTCGGCGGTTGGATTCGGGGAAATATGAACTATGATATTGGCAACACCGACAACACCAACACCCAGTATCTGATCAATCCCGAGTACGCGAAGCTTGGACCCTACACCGGTGCTCCGGATATCTACAAATGCCCTGCGGACAAAAGCCTGAGCGGGGGTAGAAGCGGTCCGCCGCGGGTGCGGAGCATCGCGATGAGCCAGGCGGTTGGTCCGGATCGCAACGGACGGGACATCAGCCCCCGCGGTCAATGGCTGCCGAACCCGCCATATCGCGTTTACACCAAGGAGAGTCACATTATCGATCCTTCGCCCTCGATGCTGTGGGTCTTCATCGACGAGCACCCGGATAGCATTAACGACGGTGGTTTCGGGGTACAGATGCCGAGCAGTGCGGCGGCGACAGTCTGGGTGGATGTGCCGGCGAATTACCACAATGGTGCCGGCGGGCTGTCGTTTGCCGACGGGCACTCGGAAATTCGCAAGTGGGTCAACCAGAATGCCATACCGCCGGTTCGATATGCGGGGCTTACCGGCTTGATCACAGTCCAGAACAACATCGATGTGCTGTGGCTGGCAACGCGGACATCTTCGCGCAGGGACGGCGCGCCATTGCCATTCCCGCCGGTGAATTGACGAGAATTCAGCGATTTCTCGAAGGGGCCCTCCAGCGGTTGGAGGGCTCTTTTTATTGGGTGACAGTGAGGGATCGGCTTAGGCGCGGCGGATGGCGAGGAGGCGCTTTGAGGTGGGTTGTGCTGACAAACGCACAGTTGACCTATCGAAGCTGACGCAATAACCTGAATTCAGTTCTGCAACCCACTTAAATTAGACTTGTATGACAACCATGGACATTTCGAAGGCGTGGAAGCGCCCGACTTTGAACCGCGGATTCACGCTGATTGAATTGCTGGTGGTGATCGCCATCATCGCGATTCTGGCAGGCATGTTGTTGCCGGCGCTCTCGAAGGCCAAGGCGAAGGCGCAGGGCATCCTGTGCCTCAACAACACCAAACAGCTCATGCTGGCCGTCAAACTCTATGCGGGGGACAACAACGAGTTCTTCCCGCCGAACGAAGACAATCAGTTCGGGGGATGGGTGCGGGGATGGCTGGATTACGCCGGGTCGCAGGACAATACGAACACCCAATACCTGATCAATCCGGAATATGCGAAGCTCGGGCCCTACACCCAGACACCTGAGGTCTACCGATGCCCAGCGGACAAGAGCATGAGCATGGGGCGGACCGGTAAACCCCGGGTGCGGAGCCTGGCGATGAGCCAAGCGGTTGGCCCGAATCGCTACGGCACGGATGCGGACCGAGGGGGCTGGTTGCCAGCCAGCGCGGGATGGCGGGTTTATTTGAAGGAGAGCCACATAGTGGATCCTTCGCCTTCGGGTTTGTGGTTCCTGATTGACGAGCATCCGGACAGCATCAACGACGGTGGTTTTGGGGTTGAGATGCCGACGAGCAACGCAGCGACGCGGTGGGTGGATGTGCCGGCGAATTACCACAATGGCGCCGGCGGGCTGTCGTTTGCCGACGGGCATTCGGAGATTCGGAAGTGGGTGAACCAGCAGGGCATACCTCCGGTCAAATACGCCACGATGAGCGGGTTGATCACGGTTCCCAACAATCAGGATGTGTTGTGGCTGGCGACGCGGACATCAGCGCGGAAGGACGGCAGGCCGCTGCCGTTCTCACCGGTGAACTGAAGGTCGTTTCGAGGTTTCGTCGAGGGCCCTCTCGGTGAGAGGGTCCTTTTTCGTGAGGGGTGTGACTGGAGCAGGTTTGCGGGTTTGGCTAAACCTCGGGCGGAACCACGCGGCTGGTTCCTCGAGGTGAAGGGCTGTGGTGCGCGAACGCGTAGGCGCCACGAAAAGTGCTTTACACCCCATGTGGTGGGTTCTAACGTCTCGGCTTCATATAAGAGCCGACGATAGCATGTATGGAAGCGAAGCTGAAAATGATAGAAGACTTTCGGGTTCACGAACGTGATACCGGGTCCGCGGATGTGCAGGTGGCGCTGTTGACGCGCCGGATCAACCATCTAACGGAGCATCTGCAGAAGAACGTCAAGGATCACAGTTCCCGGCGGGGCCTGTTGATGATGGTGGGGCAGCGGCGCCGGCTGTTGGACTATTTGCAGACCACGGATGCGAAGCGTTACGTGGAGGTCACACGCCGGTTGAAGCTGCGCAAATAGCGGGGCCGACACCACTTGCGAGGGAATGGCGGAGGCCACGAGCAACTCGATGAGATTACGGATTTTTGATTGACAGTGCGGCAGTGGGACTCAATTGACACGCAAGAGTCTGACGAATCTGCCCCAAACCAAACGAAACCCGCGTGTTAGTAAACCGCCCTTTGGCTCTGGGAAATTTCAATCCGCCTCCGCATGCCGGCGGCCGATTGAAATTGCTCCGAGCCAGGGCGGTTGTTTCCATCTATGAGCGAGAAAATCACGATCCACCTGGGATCCCAGCAGATTCACATTGAGACCGGCAAGTTGGCCAAACAGGCCGACGGGGCGGTGACGGTGCAACTTGGCGAGACGATCGTCCTGGTGGCGGCGGTGGGTGCGACCAAACCGCGGCCGGGTCAGGAATGGTTTCCGTTGACGGTCGACTATCGGGAGAAAGCGGCGGCGGCGGGGCGGTTTCCGGGGGGCTATTTCAAGCGGGAGGGGCGTCCGACGGAGAAGGAGATTCTCACCTCACGAATGATCGATCGCCCGATTCGGCCGTTGTTTCCCAAGGGCTGGTTCAACGAGGTCCAGGTGCAGAGCATCTTGCTGAGTGCCGACGGTGAGAATGATCCGGACATTCTGAGTTTGATTGGGGCGTCGGCGGCCCTGATGGTTAGCGATATCCCCTGGGATGGACCCCTGGGGGCGGTGCGGGTGGGCCGGGTCAAGGGCCAGTTTGTGGCGAATCCGACGCACGCGCAGATGACAGAGAGCGACCTGGACCTGGTGTATGTCGGCAGTGCGACGGAACTGGTGATGTTTGAAGGCTCGGCGCGAGAGATCACGGAGTCGGATTTCAACGCGGCATTGAAGTTTGGCCAGGAGTCGTGTCAGCCGATCATTGCGGCGCAGAAGGAGTTGGCGGCCAAGGCCGGGCGGCCCAAGCGGCAGGCGGTGATCTCGGAAACGCCGGCGGAGATTGTGGCGGAGGCGAAAGCGGTCGCCGGGACGCGGATCGTGACGGCGCTGCTGACCCCGGGGAAGCTTGAGCGTGAGGCTGCGGTGCAGGAGGTGGGGGACGCGGTGGGCAAGGCCCTGGTTGAGAAGTTCGGGGCGGACCGCATCAGCGAGGGGCTGGTGAAGGAGCTTTTTTATCAGATCCAGAAGGAGTCGGTCCGACGGTTGATGCTTGAGGAGAACAAGCGGCTGGATGGTCGGGCATTCGACCAGGTACGGGAGATTTATTGTGAAGTGGGGATGTTGCCCCGGGCGCACGGTTCCGCGGTCTTTCAGCGGGGCGAAACGCAGGTGATGGTGCTGACCACCCTGGGGACCACCGAGGAATCCCAGGAATTCGACGCTTACACCGGAGGCGCGCAGGAGAAGCAGTTGATCCTGCACTACAACTTTCCGAACTTTTCGGTGGGCGAGACCGGACGGATCATGGGGCCGGGCCGGCGGGAGATAGGACATGGGGCGCTGGCGGAGCGGTCGATTGAGCCGATGGTGCCGCTCAAGGAGTTTCAGTACGCGGTGCGAGTTACCTGTGAGATCATGGAATCCAACGGGAGCACCTCGATGGCGTCGGTATGCGGTGGCAGCCTGGCGTTGATGGATGCAGGGGTGCCCATGGTGCGGCCGGTGGCGGGAATCAGCATCGGGCTCTGCACGGCCTTCAACGAGGAGGGCAAGCTCGAAAAATACCGGTTGTTGACCGACATCATCGGGTGGGAAGACGCGTTTGCGGACATGGACTGCAAGATCGCGGGCACGGAGAAGGGGATCACCGGCTTTCAGCTTGATCTCAAACTGGGTGGAGTGTCGCACGAGATCATGGCCGAGGCGGTCGAGCGGGCGCGCGTGGCCCGGCTTTCGATTCTTGAGAGCATGAAAGCCACGCTGTCGGTTCCGCGAACCGAGCTGAGCAAGTACGCGCCGCGGATCGAGACGGTGAAGATCAATCCGGACAAGATTGGGGCATTGATCGGGCCGGGCGGCAAGAACATCAAACGTCTGGTGGACGAGTCCGGCTGCGAGATCAACATCGAAGACGATGGCACCGTGAAGATCTACTCGGTATCGGCCGAGGGTATGAAGATGGCCAAGGAAGCGATCCAAGGGATGACGGGCGAGATCGAAGTGGGGAAGCTCTATCGAGGCAAGGTGGTTACCGTCAAAGAGTTTGGTTGTTTCGTGGAGGTGTTCCCGGGAAGGGATGGTTTGGTGCACATCAGCGAGCTGGCCAACTTCAGGGTCAAGCAGGTTGAGGACATCGTGAAGCTTGGCGATGAGATATGGGTCAAGTGCCTGGGGATAGACGAGAAGGGGCGGGTTCGGCTGTCACGCAAGGCTGCCATGGAGGAGCGCGACAAGGAGATGGCGCAGGAGCAGGCGGAGAAACCGCAGGAGAAGTAGGCGCAGAGCGCGATGTTTCCTGATCGGGGTGGGGGCGTCAACGGCGGTGTCCGCGGCGCCTCCGCATTGGTGCAAACACGGCAGAGCAAGGGCGTGGAGCCGTGAGGGAAGGCCGCGCTCCGGAGAACGATCATGACGTTACCGCAACAGACGCTTCGGGAAACAGTCACACTCGAGGGAGTGGGCCTGCACGGTGGGGACGCGGTTCGGATGGGGTTATTGCCGGCGGCGCCGAACACGGGGATTCGGTTTCGCCGGGTGGATCTCGAGGGTAAACCGGAGATTGAAGCGAAGGTGGCGAACGTGGGGGAGACGACGCGTTCCACGACGCTGGTTCGGGGCAACGTCCGGGTGCACACGGTGGAGCATATCCTGGCGGCGCTGGCGGGGTGCGGTGTCGACAATGCCGTGGTGGAACTGGATGCGGGGGAACCGCCGATTGGGGACGGGAGCGCGCGTCCGTATGTGCGGTTGATCGAGAAGGCAGGCATCACGCCTCAGCCAGAACCGCGCGAGTATTATCAGCCTTCCTCGCCGGTGGAAGTGGTATTGGGGGACTCGACGATGGTGGTGTTTCCGCATGATCGCCTGCGGATTTCGTGTACCAGCGTCGACAAGCGCGGCTATTTCACGCAATTTTACAGCCTGGAAGTCACGCCGGAGAGCTGGGCCAAGGAGCTTGCTCATGCCCGGACGTTTTGTTTTTTTGAGGAGATCGAGTATTTGATCCGCAACGGGCTGATTCGGGGCGGGAGCCTGGAGAACGCGGTGATCATACGGGACGACGCGGTGTTGACCACCGAGCCTTTGCGGTATCCGGAGGAGTTTGTGCGGCACAAGATGCTGGACATCCTTGGGGATTTATCTTTGCTGGGGCGGCCTTTGAGGGGGCATGTGATGGCGGTTAAGCCGAGTCACACGATCAACTGTGAGCTGGCGCGGCAGTTGGACATTCAGATGATGAAACCGTTGGTGGCGGCGCAGACATTTGCCCCGCCGGCGGCGAGTCGGAGTGTGGACGTGATCGAGGTGGTTGCCGCCGAGCCCGGGCGCCAGCCGGTGGTGCAACCCACGGTGGAAGACATCGTCAAGCTGATGAAGACGCTTCCGCATCGGTATCCGTTTTTGATGGTAGACCGGGTGACGCGGATCGAGGGCAACCGGATCACGGCGTTGAAGAATGTCACCATCAACGAGCCCTATTTCCAGGGGCATTTTCCGGGACATCCGATCATGCCCGGGGTGCTGCAATTGGAGGCGATCGCGCAAGTGGCGGGCATCCTCACGCTGCAGCAAATAGAGAATTTCGGGAAGCTGGCGTATTTCATGTCGGCCGACAATGTGAAATGGCGCAAGCCGGTCCGACCGGGTGACACCCTGATCATCGAGGTGGAACTGACCAAGGCGCGGGGGAAGGTCGGTCGGGCCAAGGGCCAGTGTCTCGTCGACGGTCAAGTGGTGAGCGAGGCCGAGGTGAC
>JAHDYP010000154.1 GCA_023383055.1 Verrucomicrobiota bacterium
TGACGTTCTCCACCTACCTGGCGTACATTAACAACCAGTTTTCTTATATTCTTCGCGTCCCATTCGAGTCGCTTGCCGGAAGTGCCACACTTTCACCGAACACGCTCCGGTTGAACACCGCCCGCACGACATACTTGCGAGCCAACGTCAGCTTGTTTGCTGTCGGGTCTGCAGTTCCCATCCCCCTTGCCGTGGCAGGGCCTTCGCTCGGCAGCTTCGATTTTGGTGCCTCTGATCGCGGCCGAGTCGAGCAAGTCAATCTATTGGCAGTTATCGCCATTGCAGACAGCGATGGCGACGGAATACCGGACTCTTGGATGATGCACTATTTTGGCCACGCATCCGCAATCGAGGCCGACTTATCTCGCGCCACCGACGATTACGACAATGACGGCGCAACCAACTGGGAGGAGTACATCGCGGGCACAGACCCGACCGATGACGCGTCGTTCTTTGCGTTTACCGACATCGTGCCCGACGGTGAAACCTCTCTCGACAAACTCCAATGGCAAAGCTCCGGCAACCGACTCTATTCTGTTTACGGAAGCCCGGCCATCACGGGTCTTCCGGGAAGCTTCAGCCTGATTTCCTCGAACATCGTAGCCACGCCACCTCGCAACACTTTCACCAATACCGTCATGCCCAGCGCCCGGTTCTACCGCGTCGAAGTGTTTAAGCTGGATTGACTCGGTCGGACCTCCTTGCTTGAGACTTCAGGCGATCGGCCTGCTAATGGTGCTTCTCTGCCGTGCTCCACCGGAATTCCTTCGGTATTGCACACGAGCAACGACTGAGTCTCCAGAAGAGGGAGTGGGCGAGGCGTCCGGGGCTACCCGCCTCTTCTCAGGCTCATGACAGAAGATCAGCGGCATCTCCTCACCCTGCTAGGTCGGCCACCTTTCCGGCTGACCCCCGAGCAAACCGCTTGGATTCTCAATTGCATGGAACACGACATCCCGGTCCTGGTCGGCGCCCGTCTGCTGAAACCCCTCGGCGGCCCCGCCCCAAACGGCGCGAAGTACTTCTCCACCGCCGAGGTCCTCAAGCTCGCTGATGACCCGTCCTGGCTGGTTCGCATGACAAAGGCCGTGCAAGGCTATTGGCGAGGCAAGAACGATCGGAAGCTGCATCTGGACTTGCCGGTTGCGCGGAATTCCTTAGTCAAATCTCGAAGTGCAGCCGCTGGCTGATCCACCCTGCCCAGACTCTCCGTTCCTCAGTTCGGCTGGGGGGGCGTTGATTCTCGTTGCGGCGGGCTGGTCGATCCGCTGAGGATCCACGCCAGCATGGACATTAGATCGTCAATGGCCACGTACTACGCTGACCGGGCACATGAATACGAACGCATTTGCGACAAGCCCGAGCGCCAAGCCGATCTGCAACAGCTACGCTGCACCGTTCAAAGCCGCTTCAGCGGCTTAGAGGTTTTCGAGTTGGCCTGCGGCACTGGGTATTGGACTGAGCTACTCGCCTCCTCCGCAAACTGGGTGTTTGCCACGGACATCAACGAGGAGGTGTTGACCCTTGCCCGTGCCAGGACGGTTGACCGTCGTCGCGTCATGTTCCAGCGCGAGGATGCCTATGCGCTGCCGGCTCTGCCGCGGACGTTCACCGGAGGTTTTGCCGGTTTCTGGTGGTCGCACCTTCCGCGGACCCGGATTCGAGACTTCTTGCGGGGCTTTCATCGCGTGCTTTCCCCTGGCGCCCGCGTGATGTTCATCGACAACACCTATGTGGAAGGCAGCAGCACCCCGATCTCCCGGACCGCTCCGGACGGTGATACGTATCAGCTTCGGCGGTTGGATGACGGCAGCACACACGAAGTGATCAAAAACTTCCCGACGAAGCCGGAGCTAATTGCCGCGGTGGACGGGTCGGCTAAGGATGTGCAAGTTGAATTCCTCCGCTACTACTGGGTTCTGCAGTACACCTTCGCTCCCTGAGCCTTCCAGTATCGACGATTCACGGCCCAGCGTTACGCCGGATCAGCCCTTCGATCTTCGTGCGATTTCTTTACCTCGTGGACGTGGTTGTCCCCGAGGCGCACACCCAAAGAGTTGTCGTTTGGTCCAGGCCACCAACGCACTCTATACCGCCATTCCAAGCCTACGGCGCTTTCGTAAGGACTGGAACCGGTTGTTCCACCCCACACCTTGATGCTGGCTCCTCGCCGGAGTCACGGTCGTTCCACAGCCACACCTGAGAATGACTGTTCGTTTTCCGTCGCCCGCGTCGACTGGTCTTGTGGAATGCCCTGTGGTCGTGCCGGTGAGCAACGCGCGTCGCCAAACCGGCCATAACAGCAACGATGAAGACGGAACCCATGCAAAGGCCCAAGTGGGATGTAGATCGGCGCCTGGAGGCGAACCTCGGACAGGATGTCCGGGTCGCGGCGGCGGCTTTCCGTCCCATCGATCATCTCGGCGCGCCGGGACCGCGATGGATCTCGATCAAGGAACTCATTCTGCCCGACAACCGCGAAGCCGCTGATTTGCCTGTGTTTTTCGAGGGCAAACTCGAGTCTTTTATTCGCGAAGCGGCCATTGTCTCGGTTCAACTGGGGGACCCTCGGTGTCCGCGCTCGCCGGCCAACGGCACGGTCCATTTTCGAGGCCGGTGTGCGGCGGTTCTGCAGGGCCCGGCGCAGGTCCAACTCGCCTACCCATTCTCGGTCGAAAAGCTGCCGTCCGACTCGGACAACTACTGGGAGGATCTGCGCCGACCTAAGGCCCAATTTACGTTTCCGTTTGTGGACACATCGATCGACAAAACGACGGCTTCCCCATTACGCCGCGGAAAGGGAGGCTCGCGCAATCGCCGGAGGAAGCATGACTGACAACGTTCAAATCACTATTGGTGGGAGCAGTCTGGGCGAGGACCTGGTGCTGATCTCCCGGCTGGGGGAAATCCACGCCACCTCGGGCGTCCTCGCCTTGATCTCCGATCGCGATTTATCCCTGTCTGTATTGGTGCACGCCAGCAAGGCGTCCGGGTTCGTGCAGGCCTCCGACGCCATGGACCACCAGCCGTCCACGTTCGGGGGATACCGCTTTCTTTCCGCCAACTTGTCCTGGAACGGTGTCCGGTTTTGGGTGCTGTCCGACGATCAACTGGGTCTTACCGTGGTGTTTCTGCCGGCGGAGTGCCCGGCCCTCTCCTGGGGTAACCCCGATCATTGCCTGACGACATCTGAAATCCTGGCGCTGCTGTTTGTTTAGCACCGTAAAACATGGTATGAAAGTCAGGAAGGTTTCGAAGGTTCGAGACCGGTATTACCAAGGAGGCTTTATGGAGATTGTTTGCACGTCGCCAACACCTGTTGACTTTATGACCAACAAAACCAAACCCATCCACGAGGTCCGGATCGGTGCCATCAAGGCCGCGATCTGGAGAAACGAAACCGAAGCGGGTGTTCGTCACAACGTCACCCTCAGCCGCCTCTACAAGGACGGCGAACAGTGGAGGTCCTCCGACTCGTTCGGACGTGATGACCTCCTGCTCGTCGCGAAAGTGGCGGACAAAGCACACTCCTGGATCTGCACCGGCCAGGAGGAGGATAACGGGAACAAGGCGGCGTAGTCCCATAGGGCTCCCGGTCTACTGTTCTTACCAAGGTTCAAGGCTTTTAGGATTGTGCCTTAAACAATCCATCTTTTGTCTCCGGCACATCGTGCTGCCGGACTTGGGCGATGAATCGTCGGAAGTTCCTGGGATAATACCGGGCCACCCGGTCCCAGTGTTCACGGGAGGACGGCAATTGCAGCAGGTCGGCCATATCGAGACGATAAGCGTTCCACTCCTCGCGGGAAACGACGCCCAATCGCCAGGCGCCCCACATGAGTTGCATGTGATTGATCCAGAGCTGCAGATAATGGCGCCGGACTTCAGCCCTTGCGGAAGGGCTATCCTGACGGTCTCCATCGAGGGTCGGCCACAGGTCGGGGTGCTCGATGCCGACGCTCACGATTGCCCGGTTCGAGTCGATGATCTTGATGAGGGTATCCAGCCTGAGTTGCCGGCGCACGAGAACGAGTTGGGCCAGCGTGATGAGGATTCCCACCGTCGCCACCAGCAAAAGACCGGTATTCGCAAACTCTGGCGCGCCCACCGCCCCTGCCATTTCCCCAAGAGCCGCGATCCTCCCCAACATTCCCCCTCCAACTGGCCGGTTCGCCGCATACTCGGCGCCGGCCGGTTCACATACTCGGCGCCGGCCGGTTCACATTAACCACCGGGAGTAAACTCGGCTGGATCCGAGGGTCCCTTGATATTTGGCGGCGCTTCCGGCGGCCCCGCTTAGCCCGCGTATTGACGGACCAACTCAGCAAACACCTCGTTCGGAATGGCCACCACGGTCTCGTGGTCAGGGATCTCGAGGGCACCACCAACATCCACTTTCCGGCCTTGGATCAGGACGTTGCCGTCGTTGGTGATGATGAGGCCCGGGCACGAACCGTTGAGGCACGCCCGCTGTCGGATGATTTTTGTGATTTTCATCTACGTCACAAGGTATACTTATCTATTAGCTTGTCCAGTATGCAGTGACAGAATCTAGCCGCAGAGCCCTGGGCGCGGCCGTTTTTTCCACCTGCCACTCCCGATTGCGGCTGCGGCTGCGGGGCGATAAGCCAGGCAGAGATGTTGACGGGTAGACCCGCGCCGTTACAGTGGCGGCATGATAACGGTGGAAACGAGCGAAGCCGGAGTGCGCGTGACCATCCCCAAGGATGAGGTGCCGCCGCAACGGTTGAATTCGTTCCTGGATTGGTTGCGCCTGGAGGCTGTTGCGGGCAAAAGCCGTTTGCCGGAGTCCGAGGCAGACCGGTTGGCGGAGCAGGCGAAAGCGGACTGGTGGGCCGCTAACAAGAGCCGTTTCATTCCGGAAAAGATGAGGATTGTTTAGCGGCACAAAACCTCGAAAGCCGGATTGGAATAACCTTGGTATCACCGGTGGTGAATGAACCGTTTCTGATTCGAACGCCTTGGGGCGGATCCTCACTCGGCCAATGAGAGCGTTTGCCCGTTGGCTAATCTCTCGGCCGCTCCCCAAAGGGCCTTGTTCAGGTCCACTTTGGCATCGATTCCCCGTAGCGCACGAACCGAACGTAACCGCCCCCGCCGATCCCGATGGAGATCGGACAAACCGCCACGAACGAGATGCTCCTGAACTCGATTCATGGTGGTCCATAGATCGGGTCCAACATCCTCGGGGCGCCGCGGCTGCAACAGCGTTTCCGGCTCGACAGGCGCGGTCACGAGACTGCCATAGCGCAACATGAGTGCATGGCCCGCCAGTGCTAACGACTCGCTGTAATCGAGCGTCCGATTCCGGAACCGCTCGACCAAAGCACCCACGCGGGGAATCTGATCGAGCAACCGGAAGCTGGCTTGCACCACTTCGTCGGCCAGCAATCCTGTGTGCCGGAAACGGAGCGCTTCGAAGCTGTCTTGCGACAGCACGAGTCCGTTGGAACAGATGCGACGATAAATGCCGGCGTGGATCTGGTAGGCGCAACCCGCGTCGTGCGAGTTGATGAGCACCAGTTCGACGTTCCATTCATCGAGCGTTTCCATCTGTTCGACCCGCCGGAACCGAAGCATGTGCTTCTGGAATCCCCGGCGGGTTTCCTTGCGGATACGCTGTTCTTCCGCGGCCACCGGCGCCCAGTTGTGCTCCCTCAATCCGTCCACAATCCGGATGGTGGGCACAAAGGCGTATCGGTAGCTGAGTCCGGACATCGGACCCGGGGCAAAGATGCTCGGGGCCTGGTGTCGGAGCGTTGTGTCGTCCAAGGCGGTGGCCTTGAAGTAGGAGGTATTGTGCAGGGTCATACGCAGCTTTCTCTTGGATGCCGCCGACCGGTTTGAGCCGGCTTGCGCTGAACGTGTGTGTTCTCCAATCAGGCGCCGGGCGGCAACCCGCTGACTGGAGAAATCCCCGCGTTAACCACGGTCCCCATCCGGGGTGTGGTTGGCGGGAAATTGTCGTCTGAAAGCGGTTGAACTCCCGGACCGATGCGTCACGTATGAAACTGCGAACCTCCCTCAAGCAAAGGGAACAAAACCTTGCTGCCGTCCATTATGCCCCAAGGCGGGGAAGCTAATCAATGGGTCGGGAGGGCATTCCGGATTCCCGTCATCTCCCCACCTCTTCCTTAACAAATCAAACCGTGTTAGGATTCGCTCGTTGACCGTTCGGATGACCCCAGCGACTACGACCTGATCCCCCCCCTTCTGCAGGTAATGCACCGCAGCATTTGAGGTCGTCGCTGGGGTGATCCAAGCGGTTGAACGCTTTTCGGAGGATGGCCCATGGAAACCATTGATTACGCCAGCAATAATTCGCTGCTCTCGGCACTCGCTGGTGAGGCGGCCGCGACGGAGTTGCTCAGTCGTTACGCGCGGTTAACGGACCTTTCTCAGGCTTCATTCGAGGAACTGCAACTCGTCAAAGGGATCGGCCGCTCGAAAGCGGCAGCCATCCGGTCGGCGTTTCTTCTGGCCAAGCGTCTTTCGCAGGAAAAGTGCGCCGAATCCCCGCTGCTCGACACGCCGGAACGCGTCGCCGACCTCCTGCGGGAGGAGAACCGGCAATACACGGTGGAACATTTCCAGGTGGTGTGTGTCAACACCCGCAGGAGGCTGATTGCGGTGCAGAACTTGTCCCAGGGCACGCTGGATACCCTCTTGGTCCACCCACGCGAAGTGTTCGCCGCCGCCATCACCAAGCGAGCGTCCGCGATCATCCTGGTGCACAACCATCCATCCGGTGATCCCACACCGTCCGAGGCGGACATCAGAATTACCCGCGATCTGATCCGCGCCGGGCAACTCATGCGGATCGATGTTCTGGATCACGTTATCATTGGCCGGCAAACCAGCGAGAGGCCAAGAGACTACCTGTCTTTGCGCGAGGCCGGCTATTTCTATTAGCCGGTCAGGCTGCCAGCGACACGAATGGTTTCACGGGCTTGCGTTCGCGGAAAACGATCCGAGGCGAGATCTGCTCCAAGCCAGCCACCTTGCGCCGACGATTGACTGCCCGAACAATGCATTGGATCTGATCCCGCACCGGGGCATAAGGCTCGAAGGGGATGGACCGCAGGGCAGCGGCCAGGGCATCGCCGTCCCGATGGAGCGCCAGCTTTTCGAATCGACCCTTCAGATCCGTATAAACGTCCTGACGGATACGCACCGACGGATGGAACCCTTCCCCATTCCGATCCTTCCGGCAGCCGATCGAGTAGCCCATAAAGCGGACCGGTTGTATCCGAATGTCACGGAGGTTGCGGGTTTCCTCCTCGAAGAACAGGTGTTCGCCGTGTGTGGCCAGGATGATGAACTGGTTGCGGTACCGCAGATACTGCACCCCGGCGGCGCCCGTCTTCCGTTGCCGGCAGCGGGTCCACTTCGAGACATCAATCCCGTACTGCCCGATGATCTTGGCGTCCGTATCGGTCGGATTCTTGTCGATGGGGATCTTGCCGGAGACGTAAAAGTAGTAGCCGTGCGCGATGTACCCCACCGCCAACTGCTGCACAAATCCCGCCACCGAAGTCGCCACGCATTGATAGGCCATAACTTCACCTCCAAACGGTGTTATGGGGTCTTTGGGCAGGGCGTGCTGTACGATGACCGCCTGCCGGCAATTCCCGATAATCAAGGCCTCGATCTGTGCCGATGGACGAACCCGAGGAAGCCGGCCGTCAACGCCGTTGCCTCATCGGTTAGGGAAGAGCCCGAGCCGCATCCAAAGGCGACGGGCGGTTAACTGTGCGGATCGGTTCATCATTAGGCACTCGACCGTTGCACGCCCGGTCGCGGTCACTCCAAGCACGGCTCCGGTGGCTTCGACGGCGGTGAAATGCTCGCAGCGGTGCTCCGCCCGCTCGGCCACCAGCGCATATCGAGGGTTCATTTCCCCAAGTCGTGGAGGATGGCCGATGTGCGTTCAGCGGAGGCTTTGACTTCGAGATCAACCAAGGCGTCCAGCTCGGCTTGGTCTTCAGGCGAGAGGGAACCGCCTCCGTCCCGGGCCTCGCGCCAGCGAGCCATGAGTTCGGCCAACCGCTGCTGCTGCTCGACGTTGAAGAATTGGTCGGGACGATGGCTTTGGACGATGACCAGTGTGCCCCCCTCGTCGGCGGGCAATTCGGCCGCCAGGGCGTCGAGGGCTGCCCCTGCTGTCCGAGCCACGGCCTGGTGTTCACCGGCGATGGCACGATACCTTGCCTCACCCTCGGTGATCGGCTCCGGTACGATGGCGACTTTCATAGCGTTACCCTAACTTCGCGAACCTAACCCATCGATCCACCCGTGGAAAGTTCAGAATTCCCGATCTCGGTGCCGCAGCAATCAATCGACTCCCGCTAGCCGCGTCATTCGTGGTATGAGGGGCTGATCTACCAAGCGCCCCAGGAACGGGACCCAGGCGCACGCCTCCGGCCGCGAGCCGGGGCTCGCTTCGCTTTCGGCCTCCGGCGGCGTTACCCCGTACCTGGACCGCGCACAAGGATGCCCCACTCCGCACACACTTGTCGCGCTCGATCCCGGGCGGACTAATCCTCACGGTGATCGCCGGAAAAAAGATGAGACGTTGTTTTATTGGGGGCACAACCTCTCGAAAGCCCAAATCCTTCACGGACAGCGAAGAATCAGCGCAATCCTGCTCCAGGACACGCGACACGATCCGCTTCCTTCAACCGTAGTCCGCCCTTCTTTTCCGGACCATAACCGTTCCATGAGGAACAGCGGCGCGGTCGGCAGGCTCTTGCTCGGAGCCGCCCGCGCGGGCTGTATTCCTGTATGGAAGTTGCGCAACTATAATGGTTGCGACCGCATCAAAATCCTTTGCCTACAAACCCTCGCAATAACCGGTGCTCCCTGCATCTGGTTGCCCGCACACGTCCCGCACCTGTCCCCAGGTTGCGGTTCGCGGATCGCCGTTCTCCTTGAGTCAAATGGGCAGGTGGAGGTTGGATCCACCCGCCCACGACCTCATCAAGACAGGTTGATCCCGTCGTCTCTTTCGTGTGTGCATTTGCGCCCGGCACCACCCGTAAGCGCGCACCCGTCCTTTCGACTGCCTTGCCGAAACGACGTTTTCCCTCATCCCCTCAACCTTTTGGTCGAAGGCAATTGGGATCCAGGCTTGGCCTGCTCCTACTTGAGACACTCTCATCAAAGTGCGGCGTTTCGAACACCGGTTGACTGATACCGGCACCGGATACCACTCCGGCAGCCACACTTCTTGCACGGTTAGTCTGACTCTTCACTGCAGCAGTCACGTCGGTAGGACGTTGAATCGTCCGGACCGGCCAGGTATGTCCGCGGCTCCCGCCACGGCATAGTTTCCATCTCACACTCGCGAGATGATTTCGGGGGCTAGAATACAGAAGCTGCTCCCTTACCCATCCTGGTCAGGTCTTTCCCGGTTCGGCTCCGTCTCTGCTGCGGCTGACTGGCAAGGGCTTGCGCCCCGTTCATCGTTGAGCTTTTCGCGGTCTGCGGTTTGGGCAGAACCCCGGAAGTTGTCGGCTTCCGGCTGGTCAGTGTCGCCACTGCCAGACTCCCGACGCCAGCGTGCGTTAAACGAACCTCACGAGCTTTGCACCCGATTGGCCACTCCCTGGGGTGGCTTTGGTCCGAGTCCCGCCGGGGGATTCGAGATTCTCCTTATCTCTCACCCGCTTCGAGCCAGACGACTCCGCCGGATTTCACGGCAGAGCGTTTCCCGTTCGCCCGCATTCGCGCACCGAACGGTGTCAATGGGATAGAATCTGGGGATTACTCTTCGAGAAATCGAAGGATTACGTCCAGAAGCCTCCCTCGAACGTGGCGGGCCATTCTCATGGCACCACGCTCTACGGGACACGAGCGTGACGGGTGGTAAATCCCGTCCCTTTAGCCGGCTGGTGAGGCCGGTTTGCCAGGTGCTCATGCCTGTCTCATTGAGGTCAGAGAATGCAATGGCATTGCCCTGACGCCGGGAGAGCAAAAACCTCCCATGGACGGGTTTATAACACGGTTTGCGTTGAGATTGAAGGGGCTTGTCAGCGACCCTTAACGACCGTTGTGTTCGACGTAGCCGTTGCGCATGAACCACTGGTGAAGCGCTTCACAAACGATGTCTTGTTGGGTAAAGGGCCGTTCCCTTTGCAGCTTTCGTTCGGTTGCGACCCCCACCAATTGACCGGCCAGTGGTGCCGGCAGCCGGAACGTCATCGACACGATTGCCGGAACGACCACACATAGGCGTGACGACGTTTTCCTGGTCATCTCGGTTGGATGCGAGTTTGCCGATGGAGGGTTCAAGTATGCGGGGGGCTGTCGCGGCGGTTCGGAGGGTCCCCGGTTTTGATCCGTTGGCTCCACTTCGAGTGTGCCGAACGGTTTGAGAAACCTTTTCGCCTCATCACTCAGCGCATCCTTCATCGATCTACGAGTCTCGTCCGAAGAGTCCATGGAATAACCCCCTGATTTCGCGGGTAGCCGTCTGACCTCGCGGCCCCAGCTCCCATACCAATGTTCCCTGGCCTGCGGCGTCCGCAAAGGCTTGTCGCAGGCACAATCCGCCGCTGACGGTGACCGGCAGTGTCGCCGAGGCTTCCAGCAACTCCCGGCTCAGCCGATACTGGAGTTGGAGTTTATTCGGTACCAGCGCCGCCCAAGGCAGTCCCTGGCGGATCTTCTGCGCCTGTTGCAGTACCCGGATCGCCTCTTGCGCGGCGCGGAGATCCAGCACCGACGGGCCGCACGGGAGCAGTGCCCGGTCGGTGACCAACAGGATGGCCCTGGTCACCTCGGAAAGCCCTGCGGGTCCGTCAACCACAAGGTGCTCATACTCCCGGCGCAACCCTGGCAGCTCATCCAGGATCTCGTCGGGCGACTGCAATCGGAGCACCGGGATTTCCGGTGCCGCCTCCCGCAGCCAGTTCGAAGACGAACCCTGCGTGTCGGAATCGACCAGGACGACCTGTTTGCCGCGTTGATGCCACCAGGCCGTCAGATGAACAGCCATCGTGGTCTTTCCCACGCCTCCCTTCGAATTAGTCATCGCCACGATCACCCTGCCCTCCTTTTCCCCATGCTGGCTGACTAACATGCCTGCAGGCTTTTCCGCAAGAGGGCTTCTTGGCGTGCCGGCCGACATGCTGGCATGCTTGCTTGTATGAAATCCTGCCGCGATGTCGTTCAGTAGGAGATGTGCATCCCTTTCTGGTCCGACTGCTGTGGTTGGCTCCTCCGATCCTGAACCCGGGATGAAAGCAACCGCTTCATCGCGTCGCGGGCTTGATTGAAGGCGGTGGCGGCCTGGAATGCCTTTTGCCGAACCCGGGTATCAAGAAGCAGGACCTGTCGAATGTGTTTCGCGTGGTGGCGGTCGCGTTCGATCGAGGAAACTGGCTTCCGACCCTCAAGGTCGAGCTGAGCGACGCGATTTCCTCCTGGGCCAGCCCCTGAGGTATCCACGTCACGGATCGTGCCGTGAGGGCCGTTTTCGGTTTTTCGCATGGCGCCGATCGGTTTTGCAGGCGGTGCGAGGGGAGGGGGCAGACGCACCAGGGTATACCCAAAACCGGCCGACTATGCTCTACTGGGAACCGAGGCAGGGATACCGGGAATGAGAGCAGCCGCGTACCGGGAACCATGACAGGAATTACCGGGAACCAGTGCAGCTCGTACCGGGATCCAGAGCAGTATTTACCGGGAATGGGAGCAGCGGAGGCGCCGTAAACCGCCGGCACCGCTCGCGATTGCCCGGCACAACTTCAAACCATGTTCAGAACTTTTAACAACAAGGAGGGGGCTGTTGATGTTTGATTGTCAGCGAATCGCGGGAACAACCGTTCGCATCGAAGAACAGGCTATGGCACTCAAGCTCTTCGAGGCGAAGGACGAACTCAACCTGGCGGAGTTTCCGCTCTGCGTGCTCGGGCACCGAACCCGGCCCGAAGCGAAAACGTTGCATTTCCAGGACCGGATCTGGGATGCCGCCGCAGGTCAACACATCACCCGGCAGCTAACGATCACGGGTTCCGACTCCTACGGGCTGCCCACGGCGCTGGATGACGAGGTCTTGCTCGGGTTGGTCCAACTTTCCCGGCAACAGGGTTTCGCTGAGCGGAAAGTCTCGTTCACCCGATACCAACTCATCCGGCTGCTGAACTGGCGGGACGAGAGCAAGAGCTACGAGCGTATCGAAACTTCCCTCAACCGATGGACTGGCGTCACACTGCTTTACTCGAATGCCTGGTGGAACAAGGAACGGCGCTGTTGGGTCGACGAGAAATTCCACGTGCTCGACAACGTTCGACTTTATCGACGTCGACCAGGCCGGTCCGAACGACCCGGATCGCTCTTCGTATGGAACGAAGTGCTCTTCGAGAGTTTTCGAGGCGGAAACCTCAAGTCTCTCGACCTTGATTTTTTCCGCAACCTGCGCACACCGACCGCCAAACGTCTGTATCGGTTCCTGGACAAAAGATTCTACCACCGCAAGCGGTGGGAATTCGGCCTGAAGGAACTGGCTTGGGAACACATCGGATTGGCCCGGAGCTACGACGTTGCCGGACTGAAACGGCGCTTGCGACCAGGCATCCAGGAACTTGAGGAGAGGGGGTTTTTGAAGCCCATGCCGGAAGCAGACCGGTTCCAGCGGATTTGCACCGGGGAGTGGAGGGTGCGTCTGGAGAAGTTCCGCCCGGCCAACCGTCGGGCAACGCCCACACCGGGAACCGCCGCCGGTTCACTGGTGGGCGATTTGGTGGCACGCGGCGTCACCGCTGCCGCGGCCAGACTGATCGGGGAAAGATATCCGGTTGACCAGATCAGAGATCAGATTGCCGCGTTCGACTGGCTACAGGCGCGAGATGCACAAACGATTTCACGCAACCCGGCCGGCTACCTGGTCCGGGCGATCGAGCAGAACTATTCCATGCCGAAAGGGCTCAGCGATGCACTTAAGCGGGAACACCGCAGACCCCGGGTGAATCAGCGCCTTTTACGACCCCGGCGACAGCAACCTGACCAAAAAGAGATCCAGCGCCAGCAGCGCTGTCGCCAGTTTTGGTCTTCGTTGTCCGCGGATGAATCCTGTGCGGCAGAGCGCGAGGCGCTCGCTCAGGCCAGGCCATTCCAGCGCCGACTTATTGATGCCGGGGGAAGTGCCGGGCAAGCGGCACGGGAGGCGATCCTCGATGCGTATGCCCTGCATCGAATCAACTGCGGGAAATGAGGCGACTCTGCGAACGGAGTCAGTAGCCGTGACCTTGACCCTGGGACTGATCTTTACGGCGCTTCTCCTCTTCACGCTGCTGTTGCTCCTTAAGTTCCAATTCGGTTTGCCCTTGTTGGGCGGTCTGGAGCGTTTTGAGGGTTCGTTCCTTGATGGCCTGTTCGTGTTGCCACTGTTCCTGGACCGCTTTGCGCACCGCCTCGAGTTCCGACTGGGTCGCAGCCTGCGTTTCATCCCAGTGCGCCTGCGTCTGCTCCGCCAACTTCCGCAGCCGGCGCTCGTCTTCTGAAAGATCATCTGGCATGGCTCATCACGCTTTCCGTGCCGGCCCCAGAAGGCCTCGGGCCCTCTGCAGACAGCGCCTTAATTCCATCCGCGCGGCATCTTCCGTTTTGCCGTGCAATTCTCCGATCGTGCCCCAATCCAACTCCAGCCACAAACGCTGATACACGATATCATAGCATGGGGGATCGACAGTGCGCAAAAGCCGAATGGCCTCCTCCAAATCCATTCGATCTGCCAGCGACATTGGCTGCTTCGCCGCCGTTGCCTCCACCAGTTGCGCGAGGGTATCGGGATCCATCGATTCGGGATGTCGCGCTTTCTTTCGAAGCAGATCGGCCAGTTTGTATTTTGCCACTTGATAACACCAAGCCAATACTTGCTCATCCGTGGTTCCACGGAACTGGTGCAGATTCGTGGCGATTCCGATCACGGCCTCCTGCAATACATCTTTGGCGTCCTCCACAGACACTCGCCCACCAACATAAGCCGCCAACCGGGGGCGAACCTTGATGATCAGCGCCTCGGCGGCCTGCATCCGCCTTTCGAGGCTGTCCGTCTTCTGATAGTCCCAGACGTGTCGCAGGAGATCGAGCATGGCTTCCAGAGGAACTTATGGAGTGGTTCGCTAAGAATCAAACCTATATCGATGCGGTTGGTGGATTTCGCGTAACGTGCGGCGCCACGATCTGACCGATCCAGGTTCTGTTCGGTTTGGCTGTCTGGACCCGACTTCCTTTTCGGCGGGGCGACGGCGGTTGATGCGGTGTGCCCCTGCCGGGTGTGCGCGGGAACGACGCCATGGCCAAGACAACATCACGAACCAGGGGCCAACCTCGCGGAACGGCCTCGAGAACCATCGGGTTTCGCCTGAAGAACTCCGAGTTGCGCCTCCTGGAGCAGCAGGCGGCGGCACTGGATATTGCGAGCCCTCACGAACTGGCGCGGCAGTTGGTCGTGGACTCATTGAGAGAGGCGCCACAGTGGAGTTACTTGGCCGGAATCATTCAACAACTGCGTGAGGATGTAGCGACGGCGACCGAGGCGCTGCTGACCAAAGCCGGCAAGGTCAGCTCCCAAGATGCGCATAAATGGGTTGCCGAAACTTTCCAAGCCCATGCTCTCGATATCGAATCCGATCAAGACCGGCTCGCCTGAGAACTATTACCTCAACCTGGCGTGCCAGAAGTACTACACGGCTGAATTTGAGCGCCCAGGCAAGTGGTTTGGTCTTGGGGCCGAACCGCTCAGTCTGCAGGGGACGGTAAAGGAGCAGGCGCTAAGGAACCTGTTCAACGGGTTCTCGCCAGATGGCACCCGCCCGTTGGTCCAAAATGCCGGCGGTCAAACCCGGACGAAGGGATGGGACCTGACATTCAGCGCACCGAAGAGCGTTTCGACCCTATGGGCAATCGCACCGACCGCCGTCCGCCAGGAGGTCGAACGCGCCCACCGGCAGGCTGTCGAAGCAACCCTTACCCGACTTGAACGTAGCGCCGGAGTGGCCCGACGGGGCAGCGCGGGGTCGTTCCACGAATCCGCGGGAATGCTATTCGCCACGTTCCAACATAGCTGCTCCCGGGCGCAGGATCCCCAGTTGCACACGCACGCGGTGGCGATCAACCTGACCTTGCGCGATGACGGGTCGACCGGCAGCCTGCACAGCCGCCGCCTGTTCGAGCAGAAGATGCGCGCTGGTGAAGTTTATCGATCGTGTCTGGCCGAAGGCCTAAAGGCCCGCCTGGGGCTCCAACTCGAATTCGACAAGGTGGGGTTCCACATCGTCGGCGTCCCCAAGGATCTCTGCGAAAGCTTTTCGCAACGTCGGAGGCAGATTGTCCAGGCGCTGAGGAAGCGTGGCGAGTCAGGGGCGGTTGCGGCCAAGGAAGCGGCCGTTGAAACCCGGCAACCGAAGGTTCACACGACTCGGGAGGAGCTGCTGGCAGATTGGCAGCGGATCGGACAGTCCTTCGGCTGGGGCGCCCAAGAAGCGTCGCGGTTGGTGCAGCTGACGAAGGGTCAAGTGCGCCAAGACCAGCATCAGGCCAGGCTGAACGAGCTCGCGACGAGCCTCCCGGCGCAGATTGCCCGTCAAACATCCCATGAGCTCGTCACGACGGGCGTACAATCTGAGCGGAGACAAGTCAGTGCCGAGTTGCGCGAGGTCCGGCCGAAGGAGTCGCGGGAATTTCGACCAGCGCGCGACCTGGAAATGGGGGGTCTTCCGACGTCCTGGAAGGCGCAAGGGGTCAGTGAGTTTAGACAGCAACTCCAGCGGCTAAGTCGATCCAACCGCACCCGCCACAAAGTCGAGCAGATCGCCGCCAGAATCGTCAGGACCTACGGGACTGACCCGGGCGAGCTCCGCGCCGTGCTTAAGGAGTTTCCCTTGCCACGCAGGTTTCTTAATCCCGGTGTCGTTTGGAAATCGCTCTCCGGGCAGCCGCCCTGGAAGGAGCCCCAGGGCAAGGTTGTGTCCATCACCCGCAAACAGCTCTTTCCGCTTGCCCCAGCCAAACGGTTACGTGAAATCCACGTTCCCGCGCTGGCGGCGGAACTCCCCCGCGTGGTCCTGCGGCAACCACGGCCCTATCAGCCCCGATGGTGGACGATCCGTCGCAAATGGAATCTCGGTCTGGGCGAACTTCGTATCCAGGACCGTAATCTGTTCCCGAAGGCGGCCGAATGGAACCCGCTGCATCGCGTTAGAATTCCTGCTTTCCGTCTGACCGCCCACAAGTCAAAATGGCAGCCGAAGCATCGAGAGGCCAAACCGAAGAAGGCCTCCGAGCAGAAGCTAACCATGACGATGGGCTGGTGAAATTCAAGTGCCCGGAATGCCCCGACGGAGTTATTGGGCTGCGCCAGAGCGTTTGCCCCAAGTGTGGGTTTTCGCTCACGGTGTCCAGTGTTCTGGCTTACGGCTGGAAATCGGTCTGGGGTGGCTTGAAGCAAAGGGCGGTGCTCCGTTGTCCGGATTGCGGGGGTCCCGTGCCCCTGAATGCCAACCGATGCCCCAACCCGGCATGCGGCGCGCCGATTACCGTGGCCAGCGCGTCGGCCAAGCCCGTTGGGTGGTGGAGGAGATTCTGTCGTTTCATCGCTCCGGTCGCAAGTCCGATCCTGCAGTGGGGATACTTCCTGATTAGCGCGGTCGTGCTCTGGCAATTGCTCGCCTACGCGGAGCGGCATCATGCGGCGGGATGGCTGCCCCTGGCCGGCTTGTCGGTGGTCTATTTGGCGGTGCTAACTCTGCTCGCCAGGATGTTGATTTCGCAGCGCATCCGGACATTCGTTACCCAACGGGCGGCGGGTTTGGTCAAGCTGGGGTTGATCTGCAATTACTTCTCCGTCCTAGTCCTCATGCAAATCGCGATCGCGACCTGGTGGGCCCGCGCGTTGACGCTTGCCGGCCTGTTCGGGATCACCTGGGTGGGGCTTTGGATCTTCCGCAATTTCCTGGAGCCCATGTTTGCGGCTAACTCAGGCTCCCAAACGGTTTACGATCCGATGATGCCCCAGGGGCGCCGAGGGAGGTGGGATTGAAAGACAAAGACTCCACTCCTTCGTTTTGGGATCTGTTCGCCAAGGCCGAACCGAAACAGTCGGAAGAATCAGGATCGAGTTCCTTTTGGGATCTGTTGTCCTCGCGGG
>JAHDYP010000155.1:0-5704 GCA_023383055.1 Verrucomicrobiota bacterium
GGGGTGTGAAGGCGGCAGGCGCGCTGGCGGTTGCGAACCAGGATTTCGTTCATGGCAGCGTTTTGCCGCGGTGTTCCTCGTAGGCATGGATGATGCGCTGGACGAGCGGGTGGCGGACGACGTCGCGGCGGTTGAACTCGACCAGGGCGACACCTTCGATTTTACGGAGGACTTTGCAGGCTTCGACCAGTCCGGACTTGCGGTGGGGTGGGAGGTCGATCTGAGTGAGGTCGCCGGTGACGACCGCCTTGGAGCTGAAGCCGAGGCGGGTGAGGAACATGAACATTTGTTCGGCGGTGGCGTTCTGGGCTTCATCGAGGATGACAAAGGCGTTATTGAGGGTCCGGCCGCGCATATAGGCCAGGGGGGCGATCTCGATGGTGCCACGTTCCATGCTGCGCTGGATTTCATCGATGGGGAGCATGTCATGGAGGGCGTCATGGAGGGGGCGGAGGTAGGGTGCGATCTTTTCGTAGAGATCGCCGGGGAGAAAGCCGAGGGCTTCGCCGGCCTCGACCGCTGGGCGGGTGAGGATGATGCGGGAGACCTGTTCTTCCTTGAGGGCGACGATCGCCATGGCCATGGCCAGGTAGGTTTTGCCGGTACCGGCCGGGCCGACGCCGAGGGTGAGGTCGTGTTGGCGGATGGCCTGGACGTAGCGTTTTTGGCCGATGGTTTTGGGGGTAACGGGGGATTTCCTGGTGGAGGTTTGGATGCGTTCGCCGAAGAGATCCTTCAGGGCGTCGGGACCCTCGCTTTGGACGACCTGGAGGGCGTAGGCGAAATCCCGGTTGCGGAGGGGGGCGCCGGCTTTGACGGCGGATTCGAGCAATTGGAACATTTGGGCGAGGCGTTCCACCTGGTCATCGGGGCCTTCGAGGCGGATCCAGCCTTCGCGGGCGGTGGTTTTGACGCCGAACTGCTCTTCGAGCAACTGGAGGTTGCGCGGTTCGTTATTGAAGAGCTGTTGGGCGAGGCGGGCGGTTTCGAAATGGAGCGTCTTGGCGGTCATGCGGCGAGGGGAGCGAGGAGTCAGCGAAGCATGGCCTGGCGAAGGAGGGCGGCCAATTCGGCGAGGGCCTGGGGGACGACGGAGGTTTGGGCGAGCACGGGCATGAAATTGGTGTCGCCGTTCCAGCGCGGGACGATATGGACATGGAGGTGATCGGCGATGCCGGCGCCGGCGACCCGGCCGAGGTTGAGTCCGATGTTGAAGCCGTCGGGTTTCATGACCTGGGTGAGGGCGTTCTGGCAGCGGCGGGTGAGGATGAGCAGGTCGGCCAGTTCCGATTCGGTGAGGCCGTTCAGGTCGGGGGTTTGTTTGTAGGGAACGACCAGGAGGTGTCCGCCGTTGTAGGGGTAGGTATTGAGCAGGGCGAAGCAGGTGCGGTCGCGGGCGATGACATGATTGGCGACGTCATCATTGGCCTGGGCGATGCGGGTGAAGAGGGAGGTATCGCCCGGGGGCGGTTTGGGGGCGAGGATGTATTGGATCCTCCAGGGTGCGTGCAGGATATCCATGATGGGGAGCGGGTATGGGCTAGGGGGACGGGTTGAGCCGGCTGCGAAGGACGAAGGTCAGGGCTTTGACGGCGAGCTCGATGAACAGGAAAGGCTTGGCGATGAGATCGTTGCCCCCGCTCAGGGTGGAGCGGGCCCGGCTTTCGAAGTCGGTTAGGCTGGTGACGAACACGACGGGGGTATCGCGATTGAGGGGGAGATTGCGCAGGCGGGTGCAGAGATCGAAGCCGCTCATTTCGGGCATATCGACGTCGAGGAAGATCAGCTCGAAACGGTCCTGGCCGAGCAGGTTGAGGGCGGTTTCGGGGGTGTCAACACTCACGCATTTGAGTTGGGCCTTTTCGAGCGCGAGGATGATGGCGCGTCGCGAGATGACCTCATCGTCGACCACGAGGATGTTGGGCGGGGTATGGGTGTCGAGGTTGAGTTCGGTGCCGCGTTCGAAGAGGGTGGCGAGGAAATCGATGGAGGAAGCCAGGGTGCGGAGGGTGGAGGGGTTGATATTTTTAGGTTTCTCGTAGAGTTCCTTGACGAGGGCTTCGAGGGCGGAAGCCATTTTGGAGATGGCATTGAGGCCGACGACGGCGGAGTTGCTGGTAACGGAGTGGAGGCGGCGGTAGAGGCTGAAGAGGTTGGTGAGGCGGGCGGTATCGCCTTCGGTTTTGACGAAGGTTTGGAGCAGGCCGCGGAGTTGGGCGATGGTATCCGTGCCGTGACTGAGCATGGTGCGGCGGAGATCGGCGACGAACTGGGTGTCGTGGGTATCGTGGGTGGTGGTGGCGGCGGGGGTGGCGGGGGTGGTGGGGGTGGTGCCGGGTTTGAGGTTGCGGAGTTCGGTGTCACCGGTGCCGAGGGTTCTGCGTACGAGCTCGACGAGTTGTTTGGGGGTGCAATTGGCTTTGATGAGGCAGTGATTGGCGCCGGCATTCCAGGCGTCCTGGACGAGGGTGTTGAGGTACGCGTTGGAGAGGACGATGACGGGGAGATCTTTGAATTGGGGGTGGCTGCGGACGCGTTTCAGAATCTCGACGCCGTTGAGTTTGGGCAGCATGAGGTCGAGGATGACGACGTCAGGGTGGAAGGATTGGATGGCGTTCCAGCCGGCTTCGCCGTCGCCGGCGATTTCGACCTGGAACCCTTCGACCTGGCACTTGTGGCGGTAGATGGTGCCGACGATTTGGTCGTCCTCGATGATGAGCATCTTTTTCATCGACTGCACGCTGATGGCGCCGGCTGGACGAGAGAGGCCAGGTACTGGTCCAGGTAGGCATTGATCCGGGAGAGAGCGGCCTCGGCTTGAGCGACCCGCTCCGAGGCCTGGTCCAGGTGGTTTTCGCGGCCCTGCTTTTCCAATTCCCGGAGCAAGGGAACGATGGCGGACATGCCGCAGGTGGCGCTGGCGCCGGCGGCTTTATGGGCGATGCGCTCGAGGTCCTTGGCGGCGCTGGCGCTGGCGGCGGCGGCGAGTTCCTTGAGTTGGCCGGAGGTTTGGGTGCGGTAGAGTTCGATCAGTTCCCGGATGCCCTCGGGGTCGGTTCCGCCCATTTCCGTGAGGCGTTCGAGATCGACGGGTGGGTCGGCGGCGGTGGAGAGTGGGGGGGAGCTGGTGGGGGTGAGCTCTGGGGGGTGTTATCGGGGCAGAGACGTTCGGTTCGGCGGGAGACGAGGGGGCCCCAGCGTTCGATGGCACTTTGGACCGCTTCGAGGCGGACGGGTTTGGCGAGGTAATCGTTCATGCCGGCTTCGAGGCAGCGTTCGCGGTCGCCCATCATGGCGCTGGCGGTCATGGCGATGATGATGCAGGGGGTGCGCTGCTGGGACTGTTCGAATTGGCGGATCTGGCGGGTAGCTTCGAGGCCATCCATTTCGGGCATTTGAACGTCCATAAAGACGATGCCATAGACCTGTTGGTGGATGGCCTGGAGCGCTTCATAGCCGTCGGCGGCGACGTCGACGTGGTAGCCCATTTGTTCGAAGAGGCGGCGTGCGACTTTCTGGTTGACGACGTTGTCGTCGGCCAGGAGGAGGTGCAAGGGCAGGCGTTTGGCGAGCGAGGCGTCGAGTTTCTGGCTGGTAACGATTTTCTGGGGGAGGCTTTGGGGGCCGCCGACGACGCGGAGGAGGAGGTCGTGGAGTTGGTGTTGTTTGATGGGTTTGGTGAGGCAGGCGGCGAAAGGGGCGAGGGCGGATTCGGGTGTTTCAGGTTGGATCCCCATGGAGGTCAGGAGGATCATGGGCAGGGCGTCGGAGTTGCGGAGTTTGCGGATTTCGGCGCCCAGGGCGAGGCCGTCCATTTCGGGCATTTGCATGTCGAGAATGGCGAGGTCGAAGGGTTCGCCTCGATTGAGCAGTTCGAGGGTTTGCCGGGCGTTTTCGGCATCGCGGGCGAGCATGCCCCATTTGCGGGACTGGAGGGTGAGGATGCGACGGTTGGTGGGGTTGTCATCGACGATGAGGAGGCGCAAGCCGGTCAGCTTGGGTTGCGGTCCGGTGAGTTTTGGGGCGGGTTCCCTGACGGCGGGGAGGAGGGTGACCGTGAAATGGAAGGTGGAACCCTGACCGACCACGCTTTCGGCCCACATGCGGCCGTCCATGAGTTCAGCGAGGCTTTTGCTGATGGCGAGGCCCAAGCCGGTGCCGCCGTGGGTGCGGGTGACTGAGGCGTCGGCTTGGCTGAAGGAGCGGAAGAGTTTAGGCAGCCGTTCGGGAGGGATGCCGACGCCGGTGTCGCGGACGGAGAAATGGAGGGCGATCGGTTTGGGGATCGACTCGGTGGGGGGTGCGGGGCGGGCGATGCGGACGTCGACGACGACTTCGCCGGTGTTGGTGAATTTGACGGCGTTGCCGACGAGATTGACGAGGATTTGGCGGAGGCGGGTGACGTCGCCGATGAGTGTGGGAGGGATGGCATCCTCGAGTTGATAGGCCAGGTCGATTTTCTTTTCCGAGGCTTTGGGGGCGAGCAGGTCGAGGGCATCCTCGATGCAGCTGCGGATTTCGAACGGGTGACGTTCGAGTTCGAGGCGGCCGGACTCGATTTTGGAGAAGTCGAGGATGTCGTTGATGATGGTGAGGAGGGAATCGCCGCTACTGCGGATGGTTTCGACGCATTCGCGTTGTTCGGGGGTGAGTTCGGTTTCGAGGAGGAGGCCGGTCATGGCGATGACGCCGTTCATGGGGGTACGGATTTCATGGCTCATGTTGGCCAGGAATTCCGATTTGGCGCGGGTGGCGGCTTCGGCGGCGCGGCGGGCGGCCTCGAGTTCGTGATTGGTTTGGGTGAGTTGATCCTGGAGCAGTTTGCTGCGCAGGACGGCGCGGACGCGGGCGCGCACTTCCGCCAGGTCGCAGGGTTTGGTGATGTAATCGACGGCGCCGAGTTCGAAGCCGCGGACTTTGTCGTCGGTGCTGTTCCAGGCGGTGAAGATGATGACCGGGACGGGCTGGAGGAGGGGGTCTTGTTTGATTTGCTGGAGGACGTGGAATCCGTCGTTAGCGGGCAGGCCCAGGTCGAGGAGGATCAGCTGAACGGGGCCGGAGCGGGCGAGTTGGAGGGCGGACTCGCCGTCGGAGGCGCACAGTAATTCGAGGTCATCCTGCTCGATGGGTTTGGCGAGGAGCCGATAGAGCTCCTGGTCGTCATCGATCAGCAGGATTCGATTGGGGATAGTGTTCATACGTTCTGCCGGCGATCAGGCGGTGCTTGAGCGCCCCCTCGAGCGTGCACAAACCCAACGGGAGGGGATTTTAGGGGTGAGCACGGGTGATGGACAGTCTATTTTCTCTGTGCGGCGAGAGCGGTGCAGACGCGCTGGAATTCCTCCTTGAGCTCGGGAAGGGAGCGGGCGGCCTCATCGAGGGAGGGGCCGCGGGCGAGGTTTTCGAGCCGGGCGCAGAGGCTGGCGAGTTGGCGGGCGCCGAGGTTGCTGGCGCTGCCTTTGAGGCTATGGGCGCATTCGCGGAGGTTTGCGGGGTGGGATTGGTTGAGGGCGTGCTCGATCTGTTCGATTTTGGCCGGCATATCGCGGAGGAAAAGGCCGATCAAGTCACCGAGCACATTATCGTCCTCGGACTCGCCGAGTGCCTGGAGCGAGGCCAGGGTAGCGGGGTCAATGACTTCCGGCGGGTGGGTGGGATCAGGGTTGTCGGGTTTCGCGGGTTGGACTGAGTGGGATTCGGCCGG
>JAHDYP010000155.1:5714-17024 GCA_023383055.1 Verrucomicrobiota bacterium
GACGGAGAGGGGCCCCCGGTCGGCATAGAGATAGGCGGCCGCCCGCGCAACGGGCCACATCTACCGCCCCCCCCCCCAGCACGAAGCCGGGGGGGGTGGGTGGCGTGTTGCGCGCCCCGGGTCGGGGGGCCATTGAATTCGGGGGGTTGGGTGGCATCTGGTTTGTCGGGTTTCGCGGGTTGGACTGAGTGGGATTCGGCCGGGGGTTGGGGGGCGCGGGCAAGGACGGCTTGGAGTTCAGGCAGCTTGACCGGTTTGCTGACGTAGTCGTTCATGCCGGCGGAGAGGCAGACGTCGCGGTTTCCTTCGAGGGCGTTGGCGGTCATGGCGATGATGTAGACCGGCGGGCGGGGTGGTCGGGAGGGGTCGGACTGCGATTGGCGGATTCGGCGTGTGGCTTCGAATCCGTCCATCTCGGGCATTTGGCAGTCCATGAGGATGACATCGTAGGGGATGCGGCGGACGGCGTCGACCGCTTCGCTGCCATTGGCCACGGCGTCGGCGGAGTAACCGAGTTTCTTGAGTTGGCGGAGGGCGATCTTCTGATTGACGGCATTGTCTTCGGCCACGAGGACCCGGACGTTTTTGGGGCGGACAGAGGCTGGGGGACCGTGGGGATAGGCGGGGTCGGGGGAGGTTCCCCGGAGGGGGTCGGAGCCTGAGGCGCCGAGGACGGTGATGAGGCATTCCTGAATGCGTGATTGTTTGAGGGGTTTGACGAGGTAAGCGTCGACGCCAGCCCGGTGCCAGGCATCGGCATCGAGATGGAGATCAAGTGAGGTCAGGACGATGAGTTTGGTGTGAGCCAGTGAAGGATCGGAATGGATGGACTGGGCGAGTTCCAGGCCATTGGCGCCTGGGGTATGGACGTCGAGGATGGCGACATCGAAAGGGTTGTGGCTGCTGGCGGCGTGGCGGAGATGGTCCAGGACCTGGGTGGCGTGGTCGGCGGTGGTGGATTGGAGGTTCCAGGATTGGAGGTAGTAATCGAGGATTTCGCGGCTGTGGGCGCCGCGGTCGGAGATGAGGGCGCGTTTGTGGTGGAGAACGGAGAGATCGCGGGCAGGGGCAGGTCGCGTGGGGGGGAAGCCCAGAACGAACCAGAAGGTGGAGCCTTTGCCTGGCGTGCTTTGGAGGCCGATCTGGCCGCCCATGAGTTGGACGAGTTGCTGGGAGATGGCCAGGCCGAGGCCGGTGCCTCCGTAGCGGCGGGTGAGGGATCCGTCGGCCTGGGTAAAGGCCTGGAAAAGGCGCGACTGGGCTTCGGGATCGATGCCGATGCCGGTGTCGGTGACGGTGACCCGCACCTGGGGATGATCCGGGGGTGACGGTAGGGGGGCGACGTGGACGGAGACGGAGCCTTTTTCGGTGAACTTGATGGCGTTGCCGAGCAAGTTGGTGAGGATCTGGCGGATTCGGCCGGGATCGCCTTCGAGGAACCTGGGCATATCGAGGTCGGTGCGCAGCGCCAGTTCGAGGCCCTGGGCTTCGGCGCGTTCGGCAAAGAGTTCGACGGTGTTTTCGACGGTTTCCAGCAGGTCGAAGGGGATGGACTCGACGGTCAGTTTGCCGGCTTCGATTTTGGAGAAGTCGAGGATGTCGTTGATTATGGTCAGGAGGCCGTCGGCGCTGGTGCGGATGGTGTCGGCGAAGTCGCGTTGTTCATCCGAGAGTCGGGTGTCGAGGAGGAGGCCGGTCATGCCGATGATGCAATTCATGGGGGTCCGGATCTCGTGGCTCATATTGGCGAGGAATTCGGCTTTGAGGTGGGCGGATTCGACGGCGAGATCACGGGCGTGGGGGAGTTCGGTTTCGGCATTTTTGAGCGGGGTGATGTCCTTGGAGACGCCGAAGGTACCGATGATCTGGCCGCTTTTGTCGCGGTAGGGCATCTTGGTGGTGAGTACCCAGCGTTCCTGGCCGTCGGGCCAGGTTTCCTTCTCGGTTTTGCCGACGATGGGCTGGCCGGTGCGGAGGATGAAGCTTTCATCCTCGAGTGCGGCTTTGGCGTGTTCGGGTGAGAAGAAGTCGGAGTCGGTTTTGCCGATGGCTTCGTTGGGGTCATTGAGCCCGAACTTGCGGGCGAGCTGATGGCCGATGCGTAGGAAACGGGACTGGCAATCCTTGAAGTAGATGCTGTCGGGGATGTTATCGAGGAGTGCGCGGAGCAGGTCGCGTTCGTAGGCGATGGCCTCCTCCATTTTGCGGCGTTCGGTAACGTCCCAGAAGATGCCTTGCACGCCGATGACGTTACCGTCGGCGTCGTAGAGAGGATTCTTGACGACCTGGACGAAGATCTTGCCTCGGTCCGGGGTGAGATGATCCTCGATGGTTTCGAAGGTGGTTTGGGTTTCCATGACCCGGTGGTCGTCGAGTTGGTATTTGGCGGCGAGCTCTGGTGGGAACAGGTCGTAGTCGGTTTTGCCGACGACGGCGTTGAGGGAGCGGGCAACGGTCTGGCAGAAGCGGCTGTTGGCGAAGGTGAACCGGCCGGCGCGATCTTTGCGAAAGATGTTCTGGGGCAGGCACTCGACGAGCGAATGATAGAGCACTTCGGAGTCGAGGAGGGCTTGTTCGGCGCGTTTGCGTTCGGTGATATCCTCCACGGTGCCTTCGTAGTAGAGGAGTTGGCCTTGGGCATCGCGGACTTCGCGGGCGGATTCGGAGATCCAGATGATGCTGCGGTCGCGCCGATAGATCTGGGATTCGAAGCGGGTGACAAAGCCGTTGGCGCGGATGCGCTGGATGAACTCGTCGCGGCGGCTGGGGTCGATGTAGAGTTCATGGCTGATATCGCCGATGGCGGTGATCAGTTCGTCGGTTGAGCGATAGCCGTAGATCCGGGCCAGCATTGGGTTGGCCGAGAGGTAGCGACCATCAGGGGTAGTCTGGAAGATGCCTTCCATGACGTTCTCGAAGATGCCCCGGTACTTCTTTTCAGTTTCACGGAGGGCGGCTTCGGTGCGGAGATGGTTTTCGACGGAGCGTTCGAGCTCGATGAAATTGCGCCGAAGCTCGAGGTGGGTGACGACCTGATGGCTCAGGATGCGCAGGGCCTGGAGTTGCTGGGCGTCGAGTCGGCGCGGTTGGCGGTCCATGACGCACAAGGCTCCGAGCGGATGGCCGCCCTGGGGAGCCAGGAGCGGCATGCCGGCATAGAAGCGGATATGCTCGGGGCCGGTCACCATTGGCAAATGCGCGAATCTGGGGTCCAGGGTGGCGTCCTCGACTTCGAGCGGCTGGGCGGTATCGACGGGGAATTGGGAGAAGGAGAGCGTTCTGGGGATTTCGGGGACGGGGAAGCCGACGTGCGATTTGATCCAGTGCCGGTGATCGTCCGTGAAGCCGATCATGGCGACGGGAGTCTGGGAGATCTGGGCAGCGAGGCGGGTCAGGTCATCAAAAGCATCCTCGTGCGGGGTATCGAGCACGCTGTAGGAGTGCAGGCATTTCAACCGATCCGATTCGTGGCTTGAATGATCGCGCATGCTGGGGGAGGTGCTGGAGGCAACGTCCGGGTTCAATCGACTGGCTCTTGATGGTATCCAGGCACGGCTTCGCAAAATAGCCGCAAGGGCGGGTGGGGGCAAGCTCCGCCGGGGTTTGACTTTCGGATCCGATTCAGGCTTTAGATGACAGCAGTGATTGCGTTGATCGATTATGGCTCGGGCAACCTGCGCAGTGTGCACAAAGCGTTACAGTATTTGGGCGCCGAAGTCCGTTTGACGCGGGATGCCGAAGGGTTGCGCGGAGCGCGGGCGGTGGTTTTGCCGGGGGTTGGGGCTTTCGACGATTGTCTGAACGCGTTGCAGCGGCAGGGGTTGCTGGCGGCCTGCCGGGAATTCATGGCATCCGGCCGGCCGTTTCTCGGGATCTGCGTCGGGTACCAGGCGTTGTTCGAGCGAAGCGAAGAATTCGACAGTTGCGCCGCGGGCATGAACGTTTTTGGAGGCAGGGTGGTGCGGTTTCAACCCGCTCCGGGGATCAAGATCCCGCAGATTGGCTGGAACCAGGTGCGGCAGTCACGGCCGGGTTGTCCGCTGTTCCGGGGGATTCCCGACAGCAGCTATTTTTATTTTGTGCACAGTTATTTTCCCAAGCCGGTGGACGGGTCGATCGTGGCTGGCGAGACCCGGCACGGCGAGACCTTCGCCTCGGCCATCTGGGCGGACAATGTGTACGCGACGCAGTTTCACCCGGAAAAGAGCCAGCAGGCAGGGCTTCAATTGCTGCGAAACTTCGTTGAGTTGGCTGGGGGCGGAAGGTTTTGATGGGGCTGGCCCTTGTGCGAGGGATGGCCTTCTGTTACTCTTATCGCCCTGATAAGGCAGAACTGAACAATGAACCGGGAATAATTATGGCATACGAGCTTGCACCTTTACCGTATTCAAAAGACGCACTGGAACCGCACATCGACGCGGCGACGATGGAGATTCACCATGGCAAACATCACGCCGCTTACGTCGCCAATTTGAACAAGGCCGTGGCCGGCAACGCGGCGCTGGAGAACAAACCGCTGGACCAGCTCCTGGCGAGTTTGAGCACGGTGCCGGACAACATTCGGACGGCGGTGCGGAACAATGGTGGTGGGCACTGGAATCACACCTTTTTTTGGAAACTGATGGGTCCGAAGGCGGGAGGAGCCCCTACGGGAGCGTTGGCTGAGGATCTCACCGCGACGTTTGGGAGTGTGGCGGGGTTTCAGGAGAAGCTGGAGGCGGCGGGGTTGGGGCGGTTTGGCAGTGGTTGGGCCTGGCTGGTGGTCAATCGTTCGTCAAAGCTGGAGATTATTTCGACGCCGAACCAGGACAACCCGATCATGGACGGGTCCGGGCTGCCGGTTCTTGGGGTGGACGTTTGGGAACACGCATATTATTTGAAGTATCAGAATCGTCGTGCGGATTACTTGAAGGCGTGGTGGAACGTGGTGGACTGGTCGGCGGTGGCTGCGAACTACGCCGCTGCGAAGAAGTAGGCTGGACGATTGGCGCTGGCAGCATCCCGCGCCGAGGGAAGGACCAGGGATGCGTCAGCGGTGTTTGAATGGGCCGGAGCCCGGGAGATTGCGACCGGGCCCGGTTGGTTACAATTCAGGAAGCGAATGGGTGCCAGGTGCGGATTGAGGCGGGCGGCCGGATGGCTGTGGTTATGCGCAACCGGGGTCATGGGCCTGGGGGCGGGTGCTGAGCGTCCCAACATCCTGTGGATCACGAGTGAGGATAACGGTCCGCACCTTGGGTGTTACGGAGACAGCTTTGCCACGACGCCGAACCTCGATGCCCTGGCGGGACGGGGGATGATCTACCTTCACGCGTGGTCGACGGCGCCGGTCTGTGCGCCGGCGCGCACGGCCATCATCAGCGGGCTCTATCCCAGTTCGACCGGCGCGGAGCACATGCGGAGCGAGATTCCCATGCCCGCGGGCATGAGGATGTATCCGCAGATACTCCGCGAGGCGGGCTATTACTGCAGCAACAACAGCAAGGAAGATTACAACCTGAAGTCCGATGACCCGGTGTGGGACGAGTCCTCGCCGCGGGCACATTGGCGGAAGCGGCAGGAGGGACAGCCGTTTTTTGCGGTGTTCAACCACACGGTCACTCACGAAAGCCAGGTTCGAAAGCGGCCGCACACCGCGGTGCATGATCCGGGCGAAGTGAGGGTGCCGGCCTACCATCCGGATGTGCCGGCGGTGAGACAGGACTGGGCGCAGTATTACGATCAGATGACGGCGATGGATGCGCTGGCTGGCGGGAATCTGCGGGAGTTGGAGGAAGCAGGTTTGGCTGGGGAGACCATCGTGTTTTATTACGGCGACCACGGCCCGGGGCTGCCGCGCGGCAAGCGGTGGCTGTATGATTCGGGTTTACATGTGCCACTGATTGTCTATGTGCCTCCGAAGTGGCGGGCGCTTGCCGGCGAGTCCTATGCGCCGGGCGGCCGGTCGGAGCGGTTGGTATCGTTTGTGGACCTGGCTCCGACGGTTTTGAGTTTGGCGGGGGTCAAGCCGCCGGACTATTGGCAGGGGCGGGCCTTTATGGGGCCGGCGAGTCGACCAGCCGAGCCTTATCTGTTTGGGCTGCGGGGGAGGATGGACGAGCGAATTGACCTGGTGCGTTCGGTGCGGGACACGCGGTTTGTGTACATACGGAATTTCATGCCGCACCGGGTGTACGGACAACATGTGGCATACATGTTCGAAACGCCGACGACGCGCGAATGGCAACGGCTGTTCGAAGCCGGGGAGTTGGGGCCGGCCCAGAAGCTATTCTGGCAGACCAAACCTCCCGAGGAACTCTATGACCTGCTGGCGGATCCGGATGAAGTCCGGAACCTGGCCGAGACCGGGGAACACCAGGAGACGTTGCGGCGGATGCGTGAAGCGCTGCGGGAGCATATGCTGCGGATCCGGGATGTCGGGCTTTTGCCCGAGGCGGAGATGCACCGGCGTGCCGGGGGTCGGCCTCCGTACGAAATGGCTCGGCGCGATGAGCAGTATCCGCTGCCGAAGATTCTGGCGATGGCGGAGCGGGCTTCGGGATTGAACCCGGATGCGCTCGACGAACTGCGGGCCGGGTTGGGGGATGAAGACAGTGCGGTGCGATACTGGGCGGTCATGGGGATCCTGATGCGCGGGGCAGAGGCGGTGGGGGCTTCGCTGGAGGGGTTGCGTGGAGCGCTGAGCGATTCGTCGCCGAGCGTGGGCGTGGCGGCGGCGGAGGCGCTGGCGCGGTATTCGGTGGAAGATGGGGAAGCGGCGCTGGCGCGGCTGATCGAGTTTGCGGACGTCACGCGGCACGGCATCTACGTGTCGGTGCAGGCTTTGAATGCCATTGACGAACTGGATGAGAAGGCCATGGGACAGCTGGAGGCCTTGCGGGGGTTGCCCCGGAGGGCGGCATCGACGCCGCGGCGGTTGGATGATTACGTCAGTCGGCTGCTGGAGAAAACGCTGGCGGATCTTGGGGCATCACCCTGAGGTGGAGGTCAGTTCACGGAGCACATCGGATCGCAGTTGGTCCAGGTTCAGGCCGAGTGCCTTGAGCACCCGGGTGGCGATGCCATCGCCGTCGTGGAGCAATCCCAGCAGCAGATGTTCGGTGCCGACGCTGGTGTGTGCGAGCGCGTGGGCTTCGCGTGCCGCCCGGGCGAGGACGCGTTTGGTGCGGGGGGTGATGGGAGCGTCGCTGAAGAGGACCTGATTGGGGCCGGGGGAGACTTCCTTTTCGATGGCTTGCTTTACGGCGGCATGATCGAGACCGCGTTCGAGCAAGACGCGGCTGGCACCGCCGTGACCCAGGCGCATGATGCCGAGCAATAGATGCTCGGTGCCCACGAAGCAATGTTGCAGGGAGCGGGCTTCGTCGCGGGCAAGGCGCAGGACCTGTTGGGCGCGCGGGGTGAAGTGATGAAAATCCGACGGATCGAACCCGGGTTGCCGGGTGGGGGTGGATGAGTTGCGCGAGCCGGCGGTGAATCGATTGCCGAGCGCCTCGGAGAGGGTATCAGCCGAAAACGGATTACGTTCGATCTGGAGGGGTGAAACCGCCCTGGATTCGGCGGCGCTGACATATGCGGCATCGACGAGGGCGAGGGTTTTGAGGTTGTCTTTGCCGCTGATGGCCGGTTCGGCGCCGGTTTCCAGAGCCACCAGGAGCTGAGCCATGGTGCCGACGAATGCGTCGGGGAACCAACTTTCGGTCCAGACGGGCCGATGGAAATCGCGGTCGCCTTTGGCGGCGTAGCGGAGGGTGGAGGGTGTGGTATAGGGTTCCTGGCACCAACCCAGGTCGCCCAGAGCCAGTCCGGTGAGGCCTTCGATGCGCCACTGGACGCGGAGGTCTGCCGGGCATCCTTCGCGGGCCGGGCCGGTCCACGGATCATCGATGGCGACGCAGCGCAGGCCGTCCTGGTATTCGAGGATGTAGGTGCAGATGCCGTCGGAATGAGGAAAGGGGGTGCGGGGATCGGAGCGAACGCTGCAATAGATGGAGGCGGGTTCCCCGAACCAGTAGCGAAAGGCGTCGAGGTGATGGATTGACATGATCCGGAGGGTCAGTCCGCGGAGTTCCCGATGCCAGGGCATCCAATGGGGGATGCCTCGCATATCGATGGTGGCGAGGATGGGGGCGCCCAAGGTACCTTGATCGAGCAACGATTTGGCGGCGCGCACCGAGTGATCGAAGCGCATGTTTTGATTGACGCCGAGGGCGATGCCGGCCTCTTCGCAGGCGAGGACGGCGCCCAGCGCTTCGCGGTAGTTCATGGCCAGGGGTTTTTGGGCGAGAATACCCTTTACCGTGCCGCGGCGGCAGGCTTGTTTGATGATTTCGACCTGGGCGCTGGGGGGGACGGCAATGTCGAGGACTTCAACGGCCGGGTTGTCCAGCAGTTGCTCGATCGTCTCATGGGCCTGGCTGAGTCCATGGCGTTCGGCGACGCGCAGGGCGTGGGCGTGGGTTCGCGAGGCGACGGCGATGGGGTTGAAGCCGGCTTTGCGATAGGCGACGAGGTGACATTGATCGACGATGAAACCAGTGCCGACGATGCCGATGCGGAAGTCGCGTCGGGTGGGGAGGACCGGGTGAAGGTTCAGATCCATGGGCCTGGAGCCGGGGTGGACATGGTTATGGTTGGTGTTTCGGTTTGTCGAATCAGGCCGCAACGATCTGGCGGCCGAGTCATCGTGCGTCAGCATAGGAGTTGGGTGGGAAATGACAAGCTCCCGGTTGCTGTTGGCGGCCTGAGGGTTGCGGGGCTATTCGCCACGCCCGGTCAGCGCGCGCAAGGCATCGTGCGGTTTGAGGGCATTGAGGTTGACGGCGAAGCCGGTGCGGCTTGAGGATCACCCGAAAATCGGTGGGCACGGTGGCATGGAATGGGCTATATTTGGGCCGTCAGGTGACTATGGACTCGCAGCAGGCGCAACTGGAATTCTTGAAAGAGTTGATCCTCCAGAGTGATCGGGAGGAGAACCGGATGTTATTGCGCCGGCTCACCCGCGTGGAGGAGCAGGAACAGAAGAGTCGCCGGTGGACGCTGCGGATTGCCTCCGGCGTTGCGAGCCTGTATGCCGTGGTGGCTTTGGCGACGCAGGGGTGGGGATGGCTCTGGCGGCAGTCGGGGCATCCGATGGCGGTGGCGGGATTATGGGTGCTGGGGATAGCGCTGTTCAGCCTGTTGCTGGTGGGAGGGTGCTGGCTTTGGCACCGCAGCACGCTGCATAGGTTGATCGGGGAGACCCAGCGTTTCGTGTCCGGATGGCTGGCCAGCGACGGTCAACAGCCGCCGTTTCAGCATCGTGGTTCCAGTCACTGGAGCGGTGTCCCTTTGGCGGGCGCGGATTGTCGGAGGCGTCTGGACGGAGAGCAAAGCGGGGGAGCGGCACGGCGGCGTTCGTCACTCCGGCGGCGTCGTTGAAAGATGCGCCGGCAAACGGTCCGGGCGTCGACGGCTCACATGGTTTGCTCGAGGTCCCGGATGTGACTGAGGATTTGCCCGGGGCTTTCGGCGGTGAGCAGTTTTTGTCGGAGGACGGGTCCCTGGAGCAGGCGGCTGATGCGGGCCAGGATTTGCAGGTGTTGGGTTACACTGGTGGTGACGAGGAGGAAGAAGAGATGGACCGGTTTACGATCGATGGCGCCGAAGGCAATGCCCCGAGTGTGGCGGCCGAACACAATGACCGGCTGGCTGACCAGTCCGCTGAGGGCAGTTCGGGCGTGGGGCAGAGCGACGCCGTCGCCGATTCCCGTGCTGTGGAGTTCCTCCCGATCGCGCAGTGCTTTCAGCAGGGCGGCCCGTTTCTCCGGGTGATCCTGCAATTCGGGCACCGCGGCGCACAATTCGGCGAGGACCGAGTCGCGATCGGTGCTGGTCAGATTCAGCCGGATGCCGGCCGAGGTGAGGAGATCGCTGACACAAAAGCGATTGGATTCGGGAGATGGCATAGGAGCATGTGATTGCCCGGACGCCCGCAGTAGAGAGCAAATGTTCGCCGTTGCCAAGCGGAATGGGGAGCGGCTAACGTCGGATCGCAGTTGGGCGCTTGGCGCAGTGGTTAGCGCGTCTCGTTTACACCGAGTAGGTCGGGGGTTCGAATCCCTCAGCGCCCATTCCAAATTCAGTTGAGGGGGGAGGAGGGCGGCGATTGGGGCGCGACATTCGGCTGGGGTTCATCGAGCTGCTTGATCATGAGCCTTCTCGTGTCCAATCGGAGTCTCTTGAAGTCCATGGGGTCTATTCCGAGTGCGGAGAGGCGGCCGTCCTCTGTCCAGTATGCGAAGGCTTTGATGCCGTCCTCGGTCTCATAGTGCCATTCCTCAAGCGGTCGGAAGGACGTGAGATGCTCCTCACCGTCATCGTCGTGCAGAATATCAGGGGTCGGTTGCAGGGGCCTGCTCGGTTTAATGAGTGTCGGCGGGCCCCATGCGGCCAGCACCTCATCCTTGGTAGCTCCCTCCAGGAGGTCCGGCTTTCCCGGGGGGCCTTTTACCGTTCGGGGTGCGGGCGGGATGTTCCACTCCTCTCGGAGGCGGTGCATTTCGACGTCGCGTGCGGACGGTTTCTGGTGCAGGCCGTCGGTGGTCAAACGGGTATGTAGAGACGGGTTGTTTGAGTTGCCACTGGATCGAGCCGTCGGAAGCGGGAAGGCGTTCTCGGGCGACCCCACGGCACTCGGTTGAACGACCATGACGTTGGCGCCAGGTTTTGGATTGCCAAGGTCAGGCTGGGCATTGCGCGGCCAGAGAAGAATGACGCCGACGAGCAAGAGAGCGGCGATGAGCAGAAAACTCCGCACCTTCATAAGGGGGACAATGTCATTCAAGCCTCGATTTTCAAGCCCCAACGTCTTCGGCTACCGCGCTTCAATCCGCACGGAAGCTCCGCGAGGTGGGTTTGCCCTGCACCTTACACGCAGATCTGTTGGGATTCTGGTTTCTCCACTGAGGCGCCAGCCCAGGGTGATGTCAAAGCGGCGACGCAGCCCGGTTCACAAACTCTCGGAACCGATTGACCCGAGGTTGCCCGCCGAAGCCCGAACCGTGGGTATGGGATCCTCCTCTCCTGTCTGCGATACCCCAGTTTTTACCCCGGATCTTTTACCTTTTTCCCCAGCAACCCGGGATCGGGCTTTCGCAGTCTAGAACCAACAGTCGCCCTCTGGGATTGCGGCCGGGGACCGGAACAGGGTGACAGGTTCATAGTCAGGAATCCCGAAGTCATTCTCAATTAAAGGGTAGGAGCAGCGAGCGCCATCGGACCGCGGTTGTGTCGCAGACCAGCCGCAGCAATGCCCGCCCGGTCAAGGGG
>JAHDYP010000156.1 GCA_023383055.1 Verrucomicrobiota bacterium
ATACGGTGCAGAGCCTGTGGCTTTCGCCCAAGATGCCAACCTCCAGCGGCTGGATTCTGGGTGCCGGCCCGGTGTTCCTGCTGCCCACCGCGACGGATGATCTGCTCGGCACCGAGAAATGGGGCACGGGGCCGACGGCGGTGGCGCTCAAGCAATCCGGCCCGTGGACCTACGGCGGGCTGGCCAATCACATCTGGTCGTTTGCGGGGAACGACCGCCGTGCGGATGTCAGCACCACCTTTTGCCAGCCGTTTGTCACCTATCAACTCGGCCAAGGGCGGAGCGTTAGCTTCACCTCCGAGAGCACCTACGACTGGGAGAACTCCCAGTGGACGGTGCCGCTGATACTCATGTATAGCAAGGTGGCGAAGATCGGCTCGCAAATGGTGAGCTTCAGCGCCGGCGCGAAATACTACGCCGACAAGCCCGACGGCGGTCCGGACTGGGGCTTGAGGGTTGCGATCACACTCCTGTTCCCGAAATGAAAAGCCCGATGCAACAGGAGCAAACAGAGACGCAAAAGGAAATCTCCGCTGCCTCAGCTCTCTCCTGTTCAATCTGAAACACCAATCAACAAAAGCACACCACGATGAAAACCAAACTCACATTCCTCGCTGCCGCACTCGTTGGCGCACTGGCTTTCACAACCACCGGGCTTCCTGGCGGAGTGGGCGACTGGTTTTCCGTAGGGCCACAACCTCACGCTGCCGCCGTTGAAAGGCGACCGCCAGCGGTATCAGCATTTCCAAGAGGTCATGGCAAATGGGATCGCCGTAACGACACATGTGTCGTTTTTGCCCGTCGTACCAAAACTCGGCCGGGAGGGATGTCTGCTCCCACCCCCGTAGTTCCCACTGGTAAAGGAGTCCCCACGCCCGGAGGATGATTTCAATCCTCGCCGGGTTTGGTAGCCCGAAGGCAACAACAGCGCAATCGCCGTTGGCAGAGGTCATTCGGATTCGGGTCCGGAATTGGGGTTCAAGGAGGTTGAAACGAGGCCGGAGTTCGGCCCTCAAACAGGACAATCCGACCCCACTTGTCAGGATTTTGTCAGGCAAAAAACGCGCTCTTTAGGGTTTTTATACCTCGTAAGTCCTTGCTATTGAATGGCGCGTCCGACAGGACTTGAACCTGTAACCTTCTGATCCGAAGTCAGAAGCTCTATCCAATTGAGCTACGGACGCACCGGGTTGCTGCCGTGATGCGTGACCCTGTGGGGGAATTCCCCCAACTGATTGAGTTGCGGCTCTCGAACGGTCAGCGCAACCGGCAAGCGAGCAGGGCGAAGCTAGGCTCTGAGGGGATCAAAGACAAGCGAGGAATAAGGGAGGAATGCGGGAGGAGGCTGGGGGCTGTGCCAGATGGCTTGTGTTCCTCGGCGGCGACTGGTTCTCTTGGTTTTGTGCAAACATGAAATCGATTCTTCGTTCTCCGCTATTCGGGGTCTGTGCTGGACTGGCCTTGGCCACGGCGCTGGTGGCATCGACTTACCTGGTGAGTCGAACGTGGTTGTCCATTTCGAGTGCCAATGTCATTTCGGTCACCGGCTCGGCCCGAAGGGGTGTGAAGTCGGACCTGGTGATTTGGCGTGGCTCATTTTCGGTTGAGAACCATCAACTCCTGGAAGCTCAACGGCGGCTCAAGGAGGATCGTTTGAAGGTCGAAGCGTTTCTGGCGGCCCGTCAAATAACCCCGTTCGTCATACAACCGATCCAGATCGAGGAAATCCGCAGTCGCGGAAATGAGCAGGAGAACAAAGTGGTGGCCTACCGGCTTAGCCAGACGGTGGAAATCCAGTCCCATGATGTTGGCAAATTGAGTTCGCTTGGCACTGAAGCCGGGGAGCTGGTGGAGAACGGGGTCGCCTTTGTCCCGCTCGCGCCCGAGTTCATTTTCACGAGAATTGCCGAGGCGAAGCTGGAGCTGCTGGCCGAGGCGACCGCCGACGCCAAGTCGAGGGCGGAGCAAATGGCAAGGCAAGGTGGGCGCAGCATCAAGCAATTGAGGTCAGCCAAGATGGGGGTGTTTCAAATTACCCCGCCGCATTCCACCGAGACGAGCTGGGAGGGGATCAACGACAAAACCACGATCGAGAAATCGATTACGGCCACGGTCTCCGCGAGTTTTCTGCTGGAATAACCAACGGACCCGCGGAATCAGCGCAACCCGGAATGGAGGGCGAGACTTGCGGCGAAAGCCGGTGAAGGCGGCGGGTTAGAAGGGGAAGCCGATGGAGAAATGGAGGGTGCCGGTGGGATCGTGGCGTCGGGGGTTGAGGTTGTAGCCGTATTCGAGGCGGATGGGGCCGACGAGGGTTTTCCAGCGGATGCCGCCGCCCACGGAGTATAGTTCTTCGTCGAAGGGATAATCATCGCGGCTGCGGGCGAAGCCGACCGCGTCGGTAAAGGCGACGACGGACCAGTTGGGGGTGAGCATTTGTTCGAGTTCGAGGTTGCCCTGGAGGAAGGTTTCGGCGCCGATGACATCGCCCTCGGCGTTGCGGGGGGCGGCTTCGCCTTCCTGGAAGCCGCGGACGGAGTTCTGGCCACCGGGGAAGAAACGTTTATTGAAGGGCAATTCGAGGTCGGTGCCGCCGGCGGTGAAGGAGAGGCCGTGGGTGACACCGAGGTGCAGGTAACGTCCGCCGCCGAGGCGGAGGTGATAGGAGCCGCCGAGGAGGATGCGTTGGTAATCGACTTCGCCGCCGAGGGCGGTGGAGGCGAACTCGGAGTTGGCGAAGAGACGGAGGCCGCGGCGGGGGACGAGTGGGCTGTCGCGGCGGTCGTGGCGGAGGTCGAGGACGAAAGCGGCCACGCGGGCTTCGGAGAGGCCGACTTCCTCGGCGGTGTCGGGGCTGATGTCGTCGGCGTTGAGGACCTGGTAGTCGTAGCGCAGGTTGGCGTCGCTTTGGATGGGGGCGAAGTAGCGGGCGACGCCGACGCCGCCGCCGAATTCGCGTCGGGTGAAGGAGATTTCCTCGCGGTGGAGGCCGGCGGCGTAGCCGAAGAGGTCGAATTCCTCGCCGAACAGCTGGGGGATGGTGTAGCGGAGATCGCCGCTGCTGGATTTGAAGGACTGGATGCCGCGAACGCGGAAATCGTGGGCCAGGCCGAACATGTTGCGTTGTTCGAACTCGATGCCGCCGCGGAGTTGTTCGTAGCTGCCGTAGCCGAGGAGCACGCTGAAGCCGAGGGTTTCGGCCTCCTCGAGTTCATAAGTGATGTCGCGGTGGGAGGCATCGGCCTGTTCATAGCGCACTTCCACGCGGTCGAACGCGCCGAGCCGCGCGAGTCGTTGCCGGCCGCGTTCGACCTCGAGCGGATCGAGCCAGTCGCCGGGATCGAGCGGCAGGCGGTTTTCGATGACTCGAGGGTGGGTGCGGCGCTGGCCTTCGAAGCGGAGTTGGCCGACGCGCATGCGGGGGCCGATTTGGACGATGGCGTCGAGGTCGAGCTGGATGAGGTTGGCGTTTGTCTCGCGAGCCAGGGGGGTGAGGCTGACGGCCACATCGGGGTAGCCCATCCGGTATTGGTTGGTGCGCTGGCCATGGATGAAGTTCTGTTCCCAGAGGAGCGAGTAAGGTGTGTTGAGTTCGTTAGTGGAGCGCTGACGCGGTTCGGCTTCGCCGGGGCCGAACACTTCGGTGCGGAGCGAACGGACCATGGTGAGGAGGCCTTGTTCGACCTGGATGTTGACGCGCACGGCGCCGGAGAGATCGTCCTGGCGCAGATCGATCACTTCCACCCGGGCATCGGCGTATCCGCGGCGGGAGAGATTTTCGCGGAGATTCCGGATGGAATCGTTCAGCCGGCCCGGGGTATAGACGCGCATGCTCTTCAGCTGGAGCAAGCCTTCGGTGGAGATGAAATGACGTTGGGCATCGGCGGGGGTCATGGACTCGAGCCCGGCGATATCGATCCGGTCATAGTAATACCGGACGCCGGGACGGGCCCGGAACACGAGTCGTTTGATCTGCAATGGCCGGGGGAGGATCGTTTCAAAGCGGGCATTCCAGGTATGTTCGAGTTCGCGGCCGTCGCGCAGGGTCATCTGCGCGATGACCTCCGGTTCGAGGTGGCCCGTTTCCTCCAATCGTGCCAGGAGGATCAACACGCCGTCCTCGACGAAGTCCGCGTCGAAATACTCCGGACGCACCTTTTCGGCGCGGGCGAGGCGCATGATTTTGGTCAGCTGCCGGTTGCCCAGCAAGCCGAAGCCGCGCACGCTGAGTTTGGCTGGTTTGGGAGGTTTCGCGGTTGGGGTATCGTCGGCCGCGTGGCCGAGCGTGCCGGTCAGCGCGGTTATCAGGACCCAGGGAAGCCAGGCCATGGCCGAGGTCATTTCGAGTAAATGCGCCACTTGAGTCCGGCGTTGAGGGCGTTGAATTCGTCGTATTCACCGACGAGCGACCAGCGGGGGGTGAGCAGGTATTCGATCGAATAGGTGGTGCGGCCGCTTCGGGCGATATTTTCGCCGGAATTGATGATGAGACGTTCCTCGCTCATTTCGTTGCCGAAGAACCGAGTGGCCACTTCGCGTCCGAGGTAGGTGATCAATCGTCCGGCGCGGGCTTGAGCCGAGTAGGTGATTTCCTGGTTGGGGAGTTCACCGGCGGTGAGCATGAGCAGGATGTCCTCCGAGGAGAGCGGCGGGGTGGAGGTGAACAGCACATTCAGGTCATCCAGGGTGCCGTTGACTTCGAGTCGGACGTTGTAGTTGTAGTTGGCCCCGGCGGCGATCAGGTCGATCAGCGGGCCGCGCGGTTCTTCGCCGCTCAAGGTGGCGTAGGCGCTCTCGACGTTGAGCTTGCCGAAGGGGAACAGAATCCGGCCGTTGGGGATGCGCACATCGGCTTTGATCACGGGCCGGCCGAGGGAGCCTTGCACCAGGGCGTCGGCCGAGACGGCGCCGATGAACGCCGGGCTGCGCACGCGCAGGAAGCGGTCGCCGGTGACTTTGACGTTGAGGTGCCACCGGGCGAACGGGAGGTTGGTGACGCTGAAGTAGGGCGGGCGCAACGCGGGTCGTTCGAGGCGGTCGACCAGCAGTGAGCTGACGTCCTGGAGCAGCAAACCGTCCCGCAGTTGAACGGAGCCGGCGAGGGCCGGGTTTTGTCCCGAGAGTTTCTCGAGAGTCAGGTCCAGGTCGGCGCGCAGGAGCAAGCCCGGTTCGCGGACGAGCGGGGCATTGGTGCCTTGGAGGCGCAGCGAGTAGAGCAGTTCTCCGGTGTCGCTGAGGGTGGCGTGGCCGTTGGCATGAACGAGCCGGCCGCCCAGGCGTCCGGCGAATCGATCCACGCGCGCCGTCCGACCGGAGAACGCGAGCAGGACCTCGATTTCACGGACTGGGGCGAGCGGGCCCAGCGGCCGGGTCATGGCGTTGGTGAGGGAGAGGAAGCCATCGAGCACGAGCCCGGGCCGGATGCTGAGGTCCAAGTCGAGTTTGCCCTGGGAAGCCAGCAGGTTGGGGAGATGTTGGGCGACGGGGGCAAGCTCGGCATCCTGGATGCGCACGTGTCCGGAGGCCGCCTGCCAGTCGGGCAAAGTCCGCTCGGCGATCAATCGGGTCCAGGCATTGGTGTCCAGGGGCCACTCGCCGTGAACCGCGATCGGCTGGTCGTCCAACTCGAACTCGAGTCGTTTGAGCTGGATCAATCCGGGTTGAAACTCAGCTTCGATGCGGGCGTTTTCCAGGCGGGGCAGGGTTGCGGCGCCCTGGACTGGGCTGTAGGTGGCGGCGCCCAGCGAGGCACGCAATTGGCCTTGCGGCTGGCTGGCGGTTCCGGTGAGGCGCAGATCGAACGCCGGCCGGGAGAGGTCCAGGCGGTCACCCTTTTGCAGTTCGATTGAGAGGGCGTCAGCGGGTTCATGCGATACCGCGAACGCGAGTGGCGCGTCCGGGAGCAGCCGGATGAACCCGCCTTCGGCGAGGTCCAGCGCCACTGGCAGGACTCCCCGGCCCACCAGCGGCGGCGCCGTCCAGCCTTTGAGTGTCAACGATTCCACGTAGGTGCCGGACCCGTCGCCGCGGGCGTGGGCGCCGATCTCGAGGGACCGTTGTTCCGGGTGTTCGAGGCGGGCCTCGCCTTGCACCTGCCAGTGCAGCGGACCATTGGTCCAGCCCGCGGTCAGGTTCAGGGCGGAGAGGGTCAGAGGCATTTCCGACTCCGGCCAGAAATCGCGCGCCTCCGAAATGGCCACTTCGCGGGCCACGAGTTGCACCTGACCTTGCGTAGGCCAGTGCACGGCGCCGGACAGGCTCAGAAGCTGGTCATTCGGATTGGTCCAGACTAGAGGATCGAGCTGGAACTGCCAGTCCGGGGCGTTGTCCTGCCGCCAGCGCAGGCGAGTGGCATCGGCGAGCTGATAAACCGGAAGTCCGTGTCGTTCGAGGGTCAGGGTGTCCAGGCGCGCTTCCAGGGAGTTGAAGTTGGGATCCGGCCGGCGAATCTGGCCCTCGAGCAGCAGTCGCGCTGGTTCGGCCTGGATCTGAGCGCCGCACGTGGCGGATTCGAGACCTTCCCCCTTCCAGTGGAACGTCAACGCCATGGGATTGAGCTGGGGGACGGTCAATTGGTTGACCTGGAGCACGCCGTGGTGGGAGAGGCGAGCCAGGGGACCTGCGGCCTCGACCCTGGCGGTGAGCCCGTCCACGCCGAGGGTATCGGGCAGGAACTGGCGGAGATCATCACCTTGCCATTCGAGCAAAGCGGATCGGAGGACGCGGGTTTGGAGATCCAGGACGCCGTGTGCCTGGGCTGTCGAATTGCTGCCGAGGAACATCCGGGCGGATTCGAGCTCAAGCAGCGGCCAATCGAAGGAAGCGCGAGCCTCGAGGTCATTCGCCTGAATAACACCCGCCGCCAGAGCGCCGCTCCCTATGCGGATGGCGACCACGGGATAGTGGTTGTTCGTGCCGGGGCGCAGGCTGATTTCAGCCATGAGCCGGCCCTGCCAATCGGGGTTCAGGTGCTCGAGGTTGGCGTTCGCCTCGAACTGTGCGGGTTCGGCGAGGATCGAGGCCGAATAGGCGAGGGCCAATGGTTGCTTGAGTTGCAGGGTGAACCAGGAAGTCCGGGCCTCGAGCGTGTCGACCGTGGCGGAGCGCAAATCGCCTCGAGCGTTCAGGTCCAATTCGAGCGAGGGCCAGACCTGGTTCGTGAGGTGGGAAAGCGGTTCGGCCTGACCGCGCGCGGCCAGCGTGTAAGCTTCATCCCGCCAGCGGAGGAGAAATCCGCCGTGCCATTCGCCGTAGTGCGGTAAACCGTGGAATTCAGGCGGGATGCCCAGTTCCTGCCCGGAGAGTTGCGCTTCGGCAGGAAGCCAGGCGCCGGGGATGAATCGCGCGGTGACGGCGACGCGATTGGAATGCCAGTTGAGGGCGCCCTCCAAATCCCATGCGGTTGGGTGACGGACGAGTTCGGCGAGCGCATTCAGGCCGGGCGCAGCGCCCTCGATTTCGGTCCGCCAGCGTCCGGGCTGCGTGGCTTCCAGCCGCACCGAGATGATTTCTGTCAGTTCCGGCGCCTCAAGCCGGGCGGTCAATTGCCCCATGTTCCAATCGACTTCGGGCAGGGTGGCGGTCTGATCGAGGAGGTGGATTTTGCCGTGGCGGAGTTGCGCTGCCGGCATCCAGTTCCGGAGGGTTTGGGCCAGTTGGTCGAGTTGGTCCAGCAGTTCGAGAGTCGATTGAGCGCCGGGTTTGGCGGGGTCGGTTTCCGCGCGGGGGTGAATATGGACCGACCAATCGGTTGCCGACGCGTAGAGATTTGTGCGCGAGTTTGGGTTCCAGCGTTCCCAGAGCCAACGGTGGGGGAGGAACGATTCGAGTCGGCCGACGGTAATCTGGACGTTCTGGATGCGTCCGGTGACACCCGTCAGTTCAAACCGGGTCGACCCGAGTCGCCGATAGCTTTCGAACTCAAAACCGAACGATCTGGCTGCGGGTTGGGCGAGCCACGGAAACCAGAGTGGCAGGCAAAGCAGCAGCAGCCCGGGCGGGATCGTGAGAATCCCGATCAGGACGAGGAACCGACGCCATCTGGACTTTGTCCCCGGCATGCGGTTTGAACATAGCATCATCGGCTTTGGATGCCGATAGTCTCATGAAATCATTTTTTGAGGCTCGAAGAGGGCGCGGGAAGGCTATTGCCGAGGCGGAAGCAGGGCGCTCTTCCGTGTTATAGATAGGGCGTGAGGAGTCGGGCAATGCCATCGCGCAAGCGCGCCGGCAGGCTGCGACTGTCGACCTCCGCCAGGGTGACTTCATGGGCCCGCGCGAGCCGCTCATACAAAGTGGCGGCGAGCCGCCCGGCCAGCCCGGCATCGTAGCACTCGACATTGAGCTCGAAGTTCAAGCGCAGGCTTCGGGGATCCCAGTTCGCTGAACCCAGCAGCGTCCAGGCCTCATCCACGAGCATGAGTTTGGAGTGGTCGAAGGGCGGGGGGGTGAGCCAGATGTGGCAGCCGTGCTCGAGCACCTGCCACCAGTGGGCGCGGGAGGCCCAATGCACAAAGGGCAGGTTGTTCCGCGCCGGCAGGACGATGTCCACCCGCACTCCGCGCAGGGCGGCCAGGTTGAGGGCGGAGACGATCGCCGCGTCGGGCAGGAAGTACGGCGTTTGGACCCAGACCGAGGACTTCGCGGCGGTCAGGGCGCCCAGGATCGTCCAGCGCAGTTTGTCCAGGTCATCGTCGGGTCCGTCAGGAATCGCCCGGGCGAGCACGGGGCCGGCCGGCTCGAGCTCCGGGAACCAATGCGGACCCCGGAGCGATTCGCCGGTGGTGAACAGCCAGTCGTCGGCGAAAGTTTCCTGGAGTTGGGCGACGACGGGGCCTTGCACGCGGAAATGGAGGTCGCGGACCGGCGAGCGGGGGGCGCGCAGGAGGCAATGGCCGCTCCGGATGTTGAGTCCGCCGGTGAAGCCGAGGCGGCCATCGGCGACCAGGATCTTGCGATGGCTGCGCAGGTTGATCGACATCAGCCGCCAGAGGGCGAAGGCGGGCAAGAAGCGGGCATGAGGGACCTGCTCGCGACGGAGGGTATGTAGGATGGGGGGCCAGGAGTAGCGTGTTCCCGCGGCATCGATCAGCACCCGCACCTCGACGCCCCGCCGGACCGCGGCGCCCAGTTCCCTGGCGAATTCCAGGCCGATTTCGTCGCGGTCGAAGATGTAAGTTCCGAAAGTCAGGGACTGTCGGGCCTGGCGGATGGCGTCGAGCATCGCCGGATAGGCCGCATCCCCGTTTTCGAGTGGTTCCAGCTCGTTGCCGGGGAGAAGGGGGCGGGCGACGACCCCGCTCACGAGCCGGGCGAGACCCGCCAGATGCGTCGCGTCTGGCTCGAGACGACGCCAAAGTTCATCCGCGTTCGGCTCACGCTTCGGCATGGGCGATTCATAACGGGTCCGATTCTCCCGCAACTCGGCCGCCCGCCGGCGAATCCGATTGACGCCAAAAACGAAGTAGAGCACCGATCCGGCGAGGGGGACGAGCCAGACGAAGGCAACCCACGCGAAGGCGGCTCGCGGGTCGCGCCGGTAAAGCACGGCGTGTCCGGCCGCCAGGATCGACATCAGCAGCGAAAGTCCGGCTACACCCAGATGCCAGTAACGGTAAAGGAGTTCGCCACCGTCCATGCCGGTTCTCAATACAGCGCAAACCCTGGCGCGCGGCAACTGGATTCACAGGTAACAACCCTTGGCGAGGGGAAGTATCGATCGACACGCCCGACTTTGAGCCGCAGGGGTGGTCGTGGTCGGTCTTGCCAAGGCCCGAGGCAAAGCGGATGGTGTTCGACATGATGCGACGCAACTCCGATCCGACGGTGGCAGATGGTGCCGGTGGCCAGGCGGTTCATCCGACCTGCTCCCGAGCGCCCCGCGCTTTTACGTTGATTGAGTTGCTGGTGGTGATCGCCATCATCGCGATCCTGGCCGGGATGCTTCTGCCCGCCCTTTCGAAGGCCAAAGCGAAGGCCCACGCGATTGTGTGCGTGAACAACCTGAAGCAGTTGGGCATCATCTTCGAGCTTTACGCCGGCGATCACCAGGATCGCATCGTTTCCAATGGCGCCGGCGATCGCAGCGCCGGTCCGACCTGGGTCGCCGGGAGCTTCGAAGGGCAACCGGAGGACAACACCAATTATTTCCTGCTCGTTGATCCGACGAAATCGCTGTTCGGGCCCTACCTCAAGAGCACGGAGATTTATCGGTGCCCGGCCGATCGGTCCATGGTCACGCTGGGCAATCAGAAGGTGCGGGTGGTGCGGAGCTACGGGATGAACGCCCAGGTCGGCTGGGATGGTCCCACGTATCGGGCGCAGCCCAACCCGGATTTCCGCGTTTACTTGAAGACCGGCGAGTTCATCGATCCGAGCCCATCCGACACGTTCGTGTTCCTGGAAATCCACGGGGAGAGCATCTGCCGGCCGTTTTTCGGGCTGCATCTTACGAAGGATGCCTTTTATCACTACCCGGCCAACCATCACGGCCAGAACAGCACGCTTTCATTCGCTGACGGCCATGTGGAGAACCATCGGTGGACCGATCCCCGCACCTATGCCCCGCCCAAGAACCAGAGCTGGCATGGCCACGACATTGCCTCGGCCAACAACCCCGATCTGCTCTGGATCCGGCAGCATGCCACCGCCCGCCTGCGTTGAGCGCCGCGGGATGGCAACCCGCGACACGGCCGGCTCGGCGATGCTCCCGGTGGCTTACGGGAGCGGTTTGATTCGCAGGTTCCGGAACTGGACTTTCATGGGCGGGCCGGGGTGCATCTGGAGGGCGATGACGCCGGCTTTGGCGGCGACGCCTTCCTGGCGATCGACCACCCGGGCCATGACCGTGCCGTTGATCTCGAGGGTGATCTCGCTGCCGCGCGCGACGATGCGGTAGCTGTTCCAGTCGTGGCGCCGGACCTGTTTCAACAGTTGCTCGGGGTCGCCGAGTGCGGTCACCGTTTTCTTCCCATCCGGGGCGATCACCACGTTTTCGCCACGCATCGCCACCCCGCCGCGGGTGTGCTCGAACAGGCAACCCGTCCATTGCTCGCCGTCCTCGATGTCGGCCTGGTAACCCGAGGTGTCGAATTCGGGCAATTCGCGGCTGCGGAACTGGATGCCGGAATTGCCGCCGACGAGTTTGAATTCGAGGCGGAGGTCGAAATCGGCCGGCAGACCGCCGCGCCACATGAGGTAGTGGGCGGTTGGGCACGGTTTTTCGGGGGTGCTCTCGGAGGTGATGGTCCCGTCCTCGACCCGCCACCACCCGGGTTTACCTTCCCAGCCCTCGAGGTTCCGGCCGTTGAACATTTCGACGAAACCATCGTTATCCGCAGCCGCCAGGATGGGGGAACCCGCGGGGATCAACGAGAACAGTATGGAGAACAGGCAGGCACGCATAACCGTGCGGAGGGTTGACGCCGAGGGCTGGAGTGTCAATGACGATTGCGCGGCAGAGTGGCTGGATTCATTGCCTTCCGCTGACACACGTTACGTGTAACCAAGACTTCGTCCTTGTTCCACCGATCGGGCGGAGCTAGTTTCCGGGCCGTCGTGGTTCCCCCGGTGTTGCGATCGTGCTGACCCACTCCCATCGAAGTTCGGAACCGGCGTGGCATCGCCGGATCGACCGCGCCACCGGGGTGCTGCTGCCCGGGTTGATGCTATTCTCGCCCTGGGCGTTTGGCAGTTGGCCTGGCTGGTCGATCTGGACCATGAACCTGGGCGGCTATCTCCTCGGCCTGTTGTTCCTGATCAAACTGGGGATCCGACACCACACCGGATTCGAGCCGATTCGCTGGAACGGTGGGCAGTCGGCCGGGCTTCAATACGGTCTTGGCCTGCTCACGGTGGCCCTGCTTCTCTGGTGTTTCACCAGCGCCGTCAACGCCCGGGCCGTCGTCGATCTCGAGAGTCTGCGCGTGGTCGAAAACCGCGGGTGGATCGACTGGCTGCCACACAGCCACGATCGGCCGGCGACCTGGTTTGCGTTCTGGCAGTACCTTGGTTTGGCCGGTGTTTTTTGGGCGTTGCGCGACTGGCTTGCCATCGCTTCGGTGCAGGAACGACGCCGGTTGAAAGCGGACGCCCGAGCCCGGCCAGATTCCGGTGGGATACGGGTGGGGAGTGGTGATGCCTGGGTGCCGCACCGGTTGCCGCACCGGCTGCGCCGTTTGCTCTGGGTGATCAGCCTCAATGGCGCCGCGGTGGCGTTGATCGGGATGGTCTCGACGTTCGACAACCCTTCGAAGGTGCTCTGGCTCATGCCGCATGAGGTGCGGGAGGGAGGTTTCTTCGGGCCCTTTTACTACCGCAACGTCGGCGCGGCATTTGTGAACCTGAGTTGGCCCCCATGCCTGGGCCTCTGGCTGACCTATTGTCTGCGGGCCGCCCTGATCGGGAGGGCCGGCGAACTTGTCGGTCGATCGCCCAGCGCGATCCTGCCGATTTGTCTGATCACGATGATCGCGGCTCCGTTCGTTTCGAGCAGTCGGGGTGGCAGCATTGTTGCCTTGGTGCTGCTGATTGGCTGTCTGCCGGTCCTGATCCTGAGCATTCGCGCCAGTCGCGTGGCGCTGATCATGGCGGGTCTGACCGTCATGGTCGGTGGTTGCCTGGGCGTCTGGCTGGCCTGGGAACCATTGAATCGACGGTTCTCCCAGGAATTCATCGCTTATCCGACCGGGATTGTGGGGCGACTCGACGAGTTTATGATCCGTTCCAAGTTCCGCGTTCCTTCGGCCTGGGGAACCCAAGCCGCCACCTTCACCGGGCTGTCGGGAAGTTCGGAAGCGCTCTGGAACACCGCCGGTTCCATGACCTTGTCCCTGCGCCGGCCCGGCGTTTTCGAGGCGCGGTTTGTCGAGACCAACCGTAACCGGGTGCTGACGTTGACGGTGACGAACGGATTGCTGGCCGAGGCCGGGCGCACCGTTGAAGTGGTTTTCGCCCATCGCGCGGGTGAATCGGCGTTGCATCTGAATGGCGAGCGGCTCGAGTTGCATCCGGCGAAGTCCAAGGCGGGGTTCGATTGGCCCGAGACGCCCGCTTCGGCCTTCCTCTGGGTTGGACGTGGCGCCGGTGGTTCCATGAAGTTCAACGACCGCATCGACGCCGTGACGCTCTTCGATCGGGTTTTACCGGACTCGGTCATTCATGGCGTGGCCGACCGCGCCCCCGCGCCCGATTCGATTTTCGCCACGGCATTGGGGCGCGATCGCTGGGCCGAGCTCGAACCGAAGCCGCGCCTCAACATTCGGCCCTACCGATTTTCGCCGAGCCAGTGGGTTGCCGCGGGTCTGGGAGGACGAGTCAGCCTCCACGAATGGTCCCGGCAGATGATGGCCGGTTATCCGTCCGCACTCGGATCCGGGCCGGGGACCTTTGCGGGCCTGTTCAAGGTCTTTCGCCAGGATCAAGATCCGGGGTCCGACTGGTTTGCGCACAACGATTTTCTCGAAACCCGGATCACGTTCGGATGGATTGGCGCGGTGATGATTTACGGCGTCCTGTTGATCTGCCTGGTGGCGGTCTTTTGGCGGGGGGGACTGCCCGTTCCCGGGTATTGCGTGGTTCTGGTCGTGCTGGGGCTCGTCGGCAGTCTGTTGCACGCGCCGTTCGACTGGGTCTTTCAAACCCACGCCTTGCTTTTCCTGGGGGTAATCCTCTGCGGGTTGGTCGCGGGATCATCGATCCGATCCGGGACCCGCGGCTGACGCGAGCGGCAAAACGAGGACTGCCGGAAGCCGAGCCGGGTTGCTTGCGGTCGGCCGGCGCGTTCTGGTAAGGTGCCGGGGCCGATGGGTTATGGGGCGTACGCGCTTCCGGAGGACCCACGGAAGAGGCATGATGAAGCCGTGTAATGCGCACCGTTCTCCTGAAAACCTATGAACCAAGCCAGTCACGATCCCGTCACCTGCTCCCATCGAAACCGCGAGCCGTTCGGCTGCCGGAAGCTCGGCCACGTGAGCGCCCTGATCTTGATGCTTGCCTGCCTGGCGACCCAGCCGGTCCACGGCGCCGATGAGCCGGGGCTGGGCGATAAGGCCGCGACGGCCGTGCAGGAGACCACGGCCGCGGTGCAGGAAGCGGGACGCACGGTGGTGGCTGACGCCGAACAACTCTGGCAGCGCATCGACGCCGCGCGGCTGAAGAATCGGACCCCGGACGAGATTGTCGCCTGGATCATCATGGGTCTGCTGGTGGGTGCGGTGGCGGGAATGATGACGTCGCTCAAGCCGGGCGGGCTGGGCAAACTGGGGAGGGTGCTGCTGGGACTTGCTGGGGCCTTTTTGGGCGGCATCGTGGTGCGGATCACGGATTTGGACTTCGGTTGGGGACCGGTATTGATCCGCTACGAGGAACTGTTCATTTCATTCCTCGGAGCGGTCGTGCTGATCGCCCTGGGGCGGCTGGTTCGCTCCCGGTCGAAAAAGAAAGTCACCGCGAATTGATGCGCGATCGGGTGCTGGTGGCGGGACAACCAGACGCGCCGCAGGCCGGCGAGGCACTGGAGGAGCTCTGCCGCGCGTATGGGTATCCACTTTATGCCTTCGTGCGGCGACAGGGTCGAACCCCGGAGGATGCCCAGGATCTGACGCAGGGCTTCTTCGCGGTTGAGAAAGAGCAAGGAGTTAAAGGTTTGGTTCTGGCTGGCGGCGGCCACGCGGCATCGGGTGGCCAGGTGTTCCAGGTATCGGCGGAATTGGGCGGTGGGACCAACTGGGGCACCAGGGTTGCCCACCCCACTAGTGAGCCTGTTGCTGATCGAGACCCTTGAAAGGGAGCCATTGTTGATAGCGCTCCAGAAAGTCGGGAGGGAGGGAAGGAGACTGGGTGCAGGGTTTGACTCAAGGTTGGTTGATTAGTAGAGTGCTCAGGTCAAAGCACAAGAAACCAGCTCAACTCATTGTTGGGGAAGGGTTAAACCATGATTTGGCGTTTCCTGCTTCGGGTGAAAACCCCCCACTGAATAGTCCGGGCCACAAATGCGCTTGATGCCCATAGTCCTCGTTCTCTTGCTCGTCATCGGCTGCCAGACTCGGCAAGCCGTCATGTTCACGGATGGGCAGGGCTATGACCTTCTGGCGGCGGCGAGGCGCGTCCACCTTGGTGACACTCGACAACAGGTCGTGCGCCACCTCGGATGGAGACGAGATCAAGGTTTCGTGGAGGCCGCGTTCTACTCCGCAGACGATGGTGGAGGCATGATCCATCCACGGCTCAATATCTGGCACTGGCAGGCATACCCGATTGATCTCAGGGTTGGCTTTGGTGATGACGGGCGAGTGTGGCGGGTGTGGTGCGAGGAAGACACCGTCAAACCACATCGACGGACCATACTAACCGGCCCGAACAAGTCGAGTCAGGCAACCGCCACCACGCGTCTCGCGTTCGATTGGTTTCTGTGAGATGAACATCCAGGTTTCAGAGCGGGAGTGCGCGGTCGGCGGCGGTGCCTATATCATCGTTCGGCACATAGCGGTTGCCGTCGTTTGCCTACCCCCCTACATTACAGCCATGCAGGCTGCGGCTGAGCTGAAACAAATGACGGTCCGCGAGAAAATCCAGTTGATGGAAGCGCTTTGGGATGACCTTTGCGGAGCAGAGGAGACGATTCCCGTTCCGGACTGGCACAAAGCCGTGTTGGACGAGCGTGAGCGGCAGGTGGCGGCAGGCGAGGCCGAGTTCGTGGACTGGGATGCCGCCAAGGAGAGGATTGCCAAGCGTGTTACATGAGGTTGTGGATTCTGGATCGGGCGGAAGACGACCTCGTGGCAGGTTACCGGTTTTATGAGGAACGTGAGCCTGGACTGGGTCAGTATTTCCTCCAGTCTTTGTATTCAGACATTGAATCTCTGAGATTGTATGCGGGTATCCACCGGCGAGCGTACCGAGACTTTCATCGGCTGCTTTCGAGGCGATTTCCCTTTGCAGTCTAATACAAGGTCGCGGGGGGCACAGCATTCGTGCACGCGGTCGTCGACTGCCGCAGACGCCCTGCCTGGATTCGCCAGCATCTCAGATCGGGTGCCGAAGACGCGCCAGCCAATGCCGGGTGATCGTCTCGGGTTTCGTCGGATGCGAGTGGCCCGGCATGGCTGACCTCGCGTTCGGCGGAGTCGGTGGAGTCCCACCTTGCTCGGCAGGCGTCGAGTCGGTAGGCTTGCGTTATGACAGACAAGCAAGCGGTTCTTGATGCGCTTCAAAGGCTCCCCGAGAATGCTTCGTTGGAGGAGATCGCCCAAGAGTTACGATTGATGGCGGCTGTGCGCCGAGGCCGCGCTGACGTCGCAGCCGGACGTACCAAGACTCACGGAGAGGTTGAAAAGCTGGTTGAATCCTGGGCGGGCGCATGGACTACAAAATAGTCTGGTCCGAGGCTGCGATCGCAGATCTCCATGACATCTGCTCGTACATCGCACAAGACGATCCGAGGGCGGCTCAACGGATCGGTGAGGGTATTCTCGATCACGTGCGAATTCTCGGCGCGTTTCCATTCATCGGACCAGCGTATCCACGAGGCTCGCATGGTCCGTTGCGCGAGATCGTTTTTGGGCGCTATCGCATTTTTTATGAGGTCTCTGAGGAGTTGCGTCAGGTTCAGATCCTCCATGTCTGGCACGGAGCCCGCGACGAGCCCGTAGTTTAGACTGCCGCGTAGCGGCTTCGTTCAATCGGGTAGCCGAGGGGATTGACCCCTCGGCCCCCACACCACCTGACATGCGG
>JAHDYP010000157.1:0-274 GCA_023383055.1 Verrucomicrobiota bacterium
GCGATTGTAGCCGGCGCGACACTTGGGGTGAAAGTGGTGGATGCTGACGAGGGGACCTCGACCCGGGGCTTTAGGCTGACAGTTGGCCGCCCGCTCATGTTTTCTGAGGAACCGCCCACGAGACTGACAGTCACTCAGGGGTACTCGACAACCTTGACTGCCGGTGCCCTTGGGTATGGCAACCTCGCTTACCAGTGGCGCCTCAACGGTGCCGACCTCTCCGGAGCCCCCAACCCAAGCCTAAGATTCGATTTTATCCAGCCTGGCCAGGCTG